>CALHUA010000231.1 GCA_938039915.1 uncultured Anderseniella sp. | reverse complement strand
GATGGTCACGGCCCGCCAGTCCCGCACCCGCAACGGATGCACGTATTTCCACGGCACGAAGGTCAGCACGCCGCAGATGGCGATCACCGTCAGGTTGACCCATGGATCGGTCTGCATGATGTGGAAATACAGCACAACCAGGTTCCACAAGGCCGGAAAACCGGCGAAATAGTAATCGGACGTCTTCATGCCCGCATTGGCGAACGTATATAAGGACACCGCCATGATACCCGCCGCCGTGGCGGTTTCCCACCCGGCCGGTACCAGGTCGAACCAGTACACCATCATCGCCGGCACCACGACATAGGTGAAATAGTCGATCACATTGTCCAGTGTCGCCCCGTCAAACTGCGGCGTCACCTCGCTCACCCGGGCGCGGCGGGCCAATGTGCCATCAATACCGTCGACAAACAGGGCCAGACCCAGCCACAGGAAAGCAGCTATCCGGTCGCCTTCCAGGATGGCAACCAGCGCCAGAAACCCTAACACGATGCCGGATGCCGTAAAGGCATGCACTGCCCAGGCGGCAGCTACATCCTTCTTGGGCAAATCCTTGTGATTACTTTTGTCGATCATGGAACCGGGATGTCATATATTTAGGCAAATGTCACTAGTTGTAAGGCCACAGGCCTGCGGGCGGGCTGCGCCCGCGGAGACCGTACTATCCAAGTGTGCCCGCAATATAACCACCGCCAAGCACCCGCGAGCCCTGTCCCTGCGCGTCATAAAACACACAAGCCTGACCGGGTGAAATACCGAAATCCGGTTCATCCAGCACGACCTGGAATTCTCCGGTTTCACCCGCCTCAACCCGGGCGGCAACAGCAGGCCTGGTGGACCGTATCTTGACGAAGACGTTTTCCGACAAACCCAGTGGGCCTGCCGCCTGCGCTCCAAGCCAGTTGACATCACGCAGCCTGATGACCCGCCGCGCAAGCGCCTCTTTCGGACCGACAATGACCCTTGCCGCCGCCGGCTCAAGCCCGGTCACATACAATGGTTCACTGGCCGCCACTCCAATGCCGCGGCGCTGTCCGATAGTAAAATGAATGATGCCTTCGTGGCGGCCAAGCACGCGTCCGTCTTCGTGCACGATATCGCCCGGCTCACCGGCTTCGGGCCGCAACCGCTCGATGACGGATGCATAATTGCCGTCCGGGACAAAGCAGATATCCTGGCTGTCAGGTTTGTCGGCGATTGAAAGCCCCATGGCGCGGGCCATTTCGCGCGTTTCATCCTTGGTGAACGATCCGAGCGGAAAACGCAGGTAATCTGCCTGGGCCTGCGTCGTTTGAAACAGGAAGTAACTCTGATCCCGGCCCATGTCCTCCGGTGTCCTCAAGTCACGGGCGCCGGTGCCGTCATTGCGGGCGACCGAGCGGATATAGTGACCGGTTGCAAGACACGCCGCACCCAGCGCCTGGGCACGCGTCAGGAGGTCGGCAAACTTGACCGTCTGATTGCAGGTAACACACGGGATCGGCGTTTCGCCGCGCACATAGGCATCGGCAAACTCCTCGATCACCGCGTCCTTGAAGCGGCTTTCAAAATCCAGGACGTAATGCGGGATATCAAGGGCGGCCGATGCCTTGCGGGCATCGTGAATGTCCTGGCCCGCGCAACAGGCACCCTTGCGCCGCACGGCCTCGCCATGATCGTAAAGCTGCAGCGTAATGCCGGCCACGCCATAGCCTGCCGCCTTCAAAAGCCCGGCAACAACAGTTGAATCCACGCCGCCGGACATCGCCGCAACCACAAGTGTGCGTCCCCCATCCGGATCAAGTCCGATGGCGTCACGCACCCGCTCAATTATCGCACCATCGATATTCATGTCGATATTCTTCATGCCTCGGTGATTGGCTGTGCAGGCCCGGCGCCCGATATCGCTTGCGCAAATCGCCGGATCGAGACCTGCAGGCCAGGACCATAGATATGGTCAGCCGGCGCCCGGCTGCAACAATTTTCTTTTGTCCGTAAACCTGCAACCATTCACAGTGCATTCACCCGGACTGTTTCGTTTTGGTGCAGTTCCAACGGTTTGTTTGCCAATTGTTCGTATCTGATTAGACCTTTATAAACGCCGGCCCGGTACATTGGGTCTCAGTTAGTACCAGCGTATCAGGTGAAGTTAGTGAGTAATTCAGGTCAGTTGCGTTCCCGTATAAATTACGTCATCGGTCCAGATGGCAGTCCTCTAACGATTGCTGATCTGCCGCCGCCGGGCACCCATCGTTGGGTTATCCGTCGCAAGGCAGAAGTTGTCGCCGCCGTTCGCGGTGGTTTGCTCAGTCTCGAAGAGGCATGCGGACGATACAAGTTGACGGTTGAAGAATACCTCAGCTGGCAGCGGTCGATCGACCGGCATGGTCTCGCGGGCCTGCGTACAACGCGCATTCAGGACTATCGCGTAAACTGATAGTTCCTGCTTCGGCAGACTTGAGGATTTGAGAGTATTATGGCGTGGCAGCTTCCTTCAAAGGGGCTGCCACGCCATTTTCATGTTCGCCTCAAATCACGCTTCACTTTGTGCCTGGCCAACTGCGTGGATTTGATCCATCAAACCCTTCTATTCAGGTCAGAAAGGCTCTAGGTTCTCCGCCAACTTTCGCAGGAACCAATACCCCATGAAATTCGACAAGCTTTCAACTTCTGGCAGCGGCACACGGGCCGGCTCACAGGAAATCGAAGACCTGATGAAGCAGCTGCACGCGTCCAAGACACCGGAGGCTGCCTTGAAGCTGGCTCGCCGCGCCGTTGAACTTCGCCCCAAGAACCCTGACCTGCGGCTGATGCTGGCCATCACCCTGCACAACCAGGGCAAGGCGCAAGAAGCAGAACGCGCCTACGCCGAATGCCTGCTGCTGGATGCGGAAAACGTGCTTGCGCTTGTAAACCTGGGCAACCTGCAGGTTTCCGGAGGCCAACCCGCTGTTGGCCTCAAGGCACTGGAAGGCGCCCTGCATCTTGATCCCGACAATGCACAGGCACTGTTCCACAAGGGCCGCGCCCTCGGCAGACTGGACAAGGCAGACGAGGCATTGAAGATATTTGACGACCTGGCAGCGCGGCAGCCGGATAATGTCGAGGTCTTAAAGTATCAGGCCCTGTGCCACATGGATATCGGACACAAGACAAAGGCTGCCGAGATTTTGTTTCGCGCCGCTGAACTGGCACCGGATGACAAGGCAATCAAGAACGCCATGAAGAAAGTGACCAGCTAAAGCGAGATGAGGTTGGATTGGAACCGAACCGATGACAACAATCGCCATGTGGTCAGGTCCGCGCAATATCTCGACCGCGATGATGTATGCGTTCGCCAACCGTGCAGACTGCACGGTTTGGGATGAACCGTTTTATGCCCATTACCTGTCGGCCACCGGTATCACCCACCCCGTCGGGGACGAGATCATTGCAGCCGGCGAGACAGACTATCGCGCAGTCGTGGACTTGTGCCTGGCAAAACCTGATGCGGCAAAACCGGTGTTTTATCAAAAACACATGACGCATCACATCCTGCAGGACCAGGATTGGCGCTGGTGCCTTCCGCTCACCAATGTCTTCCTGATCCGCAGCCCCGACCGGGTCCTTGCCAGCTATTCAGCCAAGCGTGAGAGTGTCACACTCGCTGACATCGGTTTTGAGCGTCAGCTGGACCTGTTCAATATGGTGGCCGATGCACATGGCGAGGCACCGATAGTCATTGACTGCGAAGATGTTCTTGTCAGTCCGGCTGAGAGCTTGCGCAGCTTGTGTGAAAAAATAGGCATTCCGTTTGAACCGGCCATGCTGTCCTGGCCGCCCGGCCCGAAACCGTTTGACGGCGTTTGGGCAAAACACTGGTACAATGCGGCGTGGAAGTCATCAGGATTTGCCGATCCGAAAACCGACTATCCGGATCTAGCGGCGGATCTGGCCCGTATTGCCGACCTGGCGCAGCCAATCTACGACAAACTGCGCCCTCACCGGCTGGTTTTAGAAACCGCCGTCAAAACCGCTTCAGATCAGGACCCGCTCATCTCATGAAGGTCTGGTTCAAAGAAAACAGCCCCGCCACACAAACCTGTGTGGACCGGGGCCATCGACGCTGAACCATAAGCGGGCTGACCCCGCCATACATAAATTCTAGTGCTTGGTGCGGCTGGCGCTTGTGTCTGCCGGGCGGCCGATCACCTTGATGTCGCTTCGGTGGCTGGCATCTTTTTCCACCAGCAGTTCGACCTTGCGCAGCTCCGATTCTTCTTCCGCCACGGCTTCGTTGGCACGATCAAGCTGAGCCTGCAGGTCATCGATCGTTGCCAGCAGGTTTTCCCGCCGGTTGCGAATTGACTTGGCCGTCATTGAATAATTGAAATTTGCAGGGTCGCTGACACCGGTCTTCTGCTCTTCGTAAGCAATCTGCTGGTCCAGGTCGTCCTGCTTGCGGCGGAAGTCCGCCATCATCATTTCTATGTCACCGACCTGACGCCGTTTCTCCTCAACGTGGAAACGATGCAGGCGCAAAAGCGTGTCTTTAGACCGCATGGAATGCCTCACTCACTAAACGCAACAAACAAAATCAACCGGAAGAACAGGTATTTGAAAACCTGCGCTGGTCAGATTCACTCGAATCAACTAGCGTCGGTTCATCCAGTTATCATGAGTATGATGAACGATCAGGCTTAAGGGGCGGTAAACGAAAACACCGTGCCTGGCTTTTTGATTCCGGCGACGGCTTTTTGAGAATTCGACCTTTAAAGATGTGCAACAATGTGCAACCGCAAAATCAGCGACGGCGAGCTGAAAAAGTGACAAGCAGTCTGAACAAATGAATCCAACCGGTTCTAATTTTTGAGGGAATTAGGTTTTGTTAACCATTTGGCGTTTATCGTGACCATAGAGTTAATCAGGCGTTTTGATCTGGTCGGCACGGCCAACTAATTCAGGCAGAAAGTTCCAGAAGGGCCGTTGTCCGGTCCGGGACAAGCATACTTAAGGGGTTACGGATGAGAGTTCTGTTGATTGAAGACGACTCTGCAACAGCGCAGAGCATCGAACTGATGCTCAAGTCGGACGGATTTAACTGTTACACCACGGATCTGGGTGAAGAAGGCGTCGATCTCGGCAAGCTTTATGATTACGACATTATCCTTCTCGACCTCAACCTGCCCGACATGAGCGGTTATGATGTGCTCAAGACGCTGCGGGTGGCCAAGATCAACACGCCGATCCTGATCCTGTCCGGCATGGCCGGTATCGAGGACAAGGTACGCGGCCTGGGCTTCGGCGCAGATGACTATATGACCAAGCCGTTCCACAAGGACGAACTGGTTGCCCGCATCCATGCGGTTGTGCGCCGCTCCAAGGGACATTCCCAGTCGGTCATCATCACCGGCGAACTGCAGGTCAACCTGGACACCAAAACCGTGGAGGTCGGCGGCCAGCGTGTTCATCTGACCGGCAAGGAATACCAGATGCTGGAACTGTTGAGCCTGCGCAAGGGAACCACGCTGACCAAGGAAATGTTCCTGAACCACCTTTACGGCGGCATGGACGAGCCGGAACTCAAGATCATTGACGTATTCATCTGCAAGCTGCGCAAGAAACTGGCTGCCGCAGCAGATGGCCAGAACTTCATCGAAACAGTTTGGGGCCGTGGCTACGTACTGCGCGAAGCAGAAGAAGTTGCAGCCTGACACCATCGAATATCGAGTGCGGACCTGAAGGGTGCCAGATGCACCACGGACGGAACCAGAATACCCCCGGCGAGGCTCTGCCGGGGGTTTTTTGTTGAGCATATGCAAACAGCCCCGTTTGCCGGGCTTGTAACAAACCGTGCGCCTGTGTCATCTGATACCATGAGCAATCAAATCCTGCGGGGACTTCGCACATGAGCAAAACCGACCTGCCGATACTTGAGCAACGCCGCATAGAAGCCAATATCATCAAACCGATCTATGAACAGATGAAGGCGGAAATCGGTGCCGACAGGGCCCGCAGGATCATTTCAGCGGCCATCACCAAAAACGCCATTGAGCAAGGGGCGGCCTATGCAAAGTCCGAAGGCGGCGACACATCGCTGGAGAGCTTCCATGCCCTGCTGCCCCAGTGGAAAGCCAATGGCGCGCTGGAGGTGGATATGCTGGAAGAAACCGAAACCAGCGTGAACTACAATGTTACCCGTTGCCAATATGCTGAAATGTATCAGGAAATGGGGTTGGCAGAGATCGGTCACCTGCTCTCATGCGGGCGTGACGGCACATTCTGCAAAGGCTATGACCCGCGCATTTCGCTGGTCAGAACCCAGACCATCATGCAAGGCGCATCCCACTGCGACTTTCGCTATTCGCTCAAGGATCGCGAGACCTGATCCACAACTGTTCATGCACCGTCCGGCCCCAGGTCTCTCCTTCAACTTCGCCTGCCAGATGAAATCCGAAGTCCTCATATAGCTGTCGGGCAGCGCCCAGGCCCCTGAATGTGGTCAGCCACACTCTTCCTCCGGCAGTCTCGTCTGCAAACTCGACGGCCCGTTTCATGAGGACCCGTCCCGAGCCGGATCCCCGCAGTCTGTCCGACATGATGAACCATCGCAGATGCAGACCGTCGTGGGCCTCGCCGGCCTTGTCGTGATCCAGTATCAGCGATCCTTCAATCGTGTCATTCTTTATCACCAGCCAGGCCCGGTCGAGCCGGTCATCATACCGTTGAAAAAAGGTCGAACATTCGATTGCCACCTTGCTTTCAAACGGCAGGCCGAAATCCCATTCCCGGGCATAGTAGTTGATATGATGGCCCGTGATTGCCGCTACGGCCCCCGGCCGGTAGCCTTCCACAATTTGCAGGTCAGCTGCCATTGGTCATGCGGGCAACGCCGAATATTCTACCGCGCCCTCATCGGAATTCGCCGCCGACAGGTCAAGCTCGCACTCGTTCGCCAGCCTGAGTGTGTAGTAGACTTGGGCAAGACGGGCGTCCATGGCCTCTTCTTGCGCATCGCCTTCCAGCATCACCAGGGTTTTTTCGGGAACCTTGGCGTTCTTGCCCTCCGCACGGGCGGTCAATCCGCCACCGTCTGCCACGCCCATGGTGATCTTGCCGCCGCGCGGGATGGATGAAATCGCCAGCATGACCAGGTTGAGCATCAGCTTGACCTGGTTCTTCGGACGAATTTCACGCGGGACTTCCCACTCAAGCGTTACCTTGTCTTCGCCGATGAACTTCTTGGCCACGTCTTCTGCATCACCTGTATCGATGCTGGACCCGGCTGATCCCGCAGCGCCGAAGGCGATGCGGCAGAATTGAAGTTTCGCCGAGGCCTGCCGCGATGACCGGCGCACCAGATCAAAAGCGATATCGCGCATTTCAGCGTCCTGTTCGTCCTCCAGGACCTCAAGCCCGTTGGCTATGGCGCCAACCGGTGAAATAACATCGTGGCAGACTTTCGAGCATAACAATGCTGCAAGGTCGAGATCACTCAACACAGCGTTGAACTTCATGAAACAGGGCCCCTCTCAAGGTTGTCTTGTGGTGGTTTTCAGATGTGAGTCTAGCGGGGTGTGCCAAGCCCTGCCAACCCGGCAATCTGCGATTGCAACAACGCCTTGTTCCGACTCAACAATTCAACTACAGAACATCCAGCGCCAAGTTTACGGCAAAGTCAAAATTGTGAAAACGCGAGCCGAATCAACTCCATGACCAACTTGCAACCCTCCCCGCACCTGCTCTCACTCATGAAAACCGCACATGCCGCCGGCGCACAGATCATGGAAATCTACAATGATGATTTCGAGGTTTCCACAAAGGCGGACGCCTCGCCGGTAACCGAAGCCGATGTTGCAGCAGAAGCGATCATTCTCGACGGCCTGGCTACAATCGATCCCGCTGCCAACATCATTGCAGAAGAAGCCGTGTCTGCAGGTGCAACGCCTGAGGTCACCCGTGAATTTTATCTGGTGGACCCGCTTGACGGGACCCGCGAATTCATCAGTCGCAATGGCGAGTTCACCGTCAACATCGCACTTGTTCACGATGGCGCGCCGATTGCCGGCGTGGTCTATGCGCCCGCCCTGTCCACCCTGTATGCAGGCGAGATGAAGTCGGGCGCTTTTGAAACGTCACTGAAAGCCGATGAGAATTTTCCGGACGCTCCGGCACTGAAGCAGATTGTGTGCCCCGCATTGCCGGCATCAGGCATCAAGGTGGTTGCCAGCCGGTCGCATCGCGACGAGAAAACCGACGCCTGGCTGGCACAACGTGATGTTGCCGAAATTGTGCCGGCCGGGTCGTCGCTGAAGTTCTGCCTGCTGGCCAGCGGCAAGGCACACCTGTATCCGCGCTTCGGACGCACCATGGAATGGGATACCGCAGCCGGCCACGCCGTGCTGGCCGCGGCAGGTGGCGAAGTATTTGAGGCAACCGGAGAACTGCTTCGTTATGGCAAGGCTCACCGCGGGTTCGACAATCCGGCTTTCATTGCATCGGTGTCGGCGGCCGGTTGCTGAACACAGACTTAATCTCCTGTATCAGCAAGATTTTGTTAATCGTATACGCTCCATTAACGCATCATCGCGCATACTGAATCTTAGTCACTGTCCTTGATGGCCGGTCAGTTGTTTGAGTTTGTCAGTA
This sequence comes from uncultured Anderseniella sp., assembly GCA_938039915.1. Lineage (GTDB taxonomy): Bacteria > Pseudomonadota > Alphaproteobacteria > Rhizobiales > Aestuariivirgaceae > Anderseniella. Next base: position 15,857 of record CALHUA010000231.1, on the reverse strand, counting down.
TCAGGTGAGTAAAACATATGAAACGTATCCTCGCGCTCGCTGCGTTTGCGAGCCTCTCCATCACAGCATTATCGGCATTTTCAGCCCTGGAAAACCGCGCCCAGGCGCGCGGCGCAGACGTTGATGACGGCGCTTCCTATTCCCGTTCTGCGTATGATCAGTCCGACGCAGGCACATACAGCCCGGAAGAGATTGTTGACGGCGGTCATCGTTGGTTCGGCACCACCACCAAGGGCGTTGCCAAAGCCGTCGAGACCGTATTCTCGCAGGCAGGCAGGCCATCCGGCTATATCATCGGCGAAGAAGCCTCTGGTGCATTCTTTGGCGGGTTGCGCTACGGGGAAGGCGTTTTGTTCATGAAGGACGGCACCCGCAAGAAAGTGTACTGGCAAGGCCCGTCTGTCGGTTTCGACCTCGGCGGCAACGGATCGCGCGTCCTGGTTCTGGTTTACAACATAAACCGGGAAAGACAGATTTATGACCGCTTTATAGGCATCGAGGGGTCTGCCTATATGGTCGGTGGGCTGGGCGTAAACTTCCAGTCAAACGAAGAGCTCAAACTGGCACCGATCCGTACCGGTGTCGGAGCACGCCTTGGAGCCAATGTCGGGTACCTGAAATACACGGAATACCCTACTTTGAACCCGTTTTAATACTCTGCAAAGTTGCATGTGCAAACAGCGCCAGGATGGGTAACGACCAGAATTTATCTGGTTTCAGGCTCAAGTTCCCGTCCGGCGCGGCATTGATCGCCATGACTTAAAGCGTACCGGCAAAGGCGGCCTATAACCTTGAAAACAGTCAGTTTTGCATTCTCCGGGGGCACCTGCCGAAACTCGCCCTGTTGTTGTGCAACTGCACCAAATTCCGGCATCAGACATATAATTTTTAGTGGTATCTCTGTCTTTCAACACAATAATCACGCGCCATCGTACAATTAACCTTCACACCAATCGTGCAGTGTACTACGATTGCCATTCTGACAGTTCTGTTCGACAGACAGATTGCCGGAACTACCATTTGTTAGTCGTTTGTGGCGCACCGCATGTGTGGGTCCCACCCGATAATTGTGTGGTTATTGCTCTCTGGAGGACTCATGTCTCAGATTGAGACTATCATGTTGGTTGCACTGGGGTTTGTCGGTGCGCTTCTGGTCGGTTTGCTGGTTGTTCGCGGATTGTGGACCTATGCGGTAAGTCTTGGCAAACGCCGGGTTGAACGTCGCGCACCATCCGCCATTGCCGAACTCAGAGCAGACCGGGACCGGCTCAAGGCGGAGTACGCCATGCAGGGCCGTCGCCTGCAATTGCGGCTCGATGATTTGAAGACCCGCATGGCTGAACAGATGGCTGAAGCATCCAGGAACAGGAACCGCATCGAACACCTGGCCGACGAAGTCAAGCGGCGCGACGAAGAACTGACCAAACGTGATGAGGACGCCGACAATCTGAAGTTGCAGATAACGGCACTTGAACGTGAACTGACAGACCGGACCGAACTGCTCCAGCAGGCGAAGGACCTGATGCAGGCCAAGGAAGAAATTTCCATAGAATTGCAAAGCAAGCTGAAGGTCGCCGAAGCCAAGGTCTCGGATCAGTGGTTCATCATCGAAACTCTCAAAAGCGACAACCCGCCAGCCACTGCTGATCTGACGGGAATGGCGTCATCGAAATTTGAAAATGCGCAGGAAAGACTTCGCCAGCGTATTGAGGAAATGAACGCCCTGACGCAACAAATTGACGAACAGCGCCAGGATTTGTCAGTGCAGCAGGATGAGCTGGCAATCCTGCGCGAGCAGATAAACAGATCGCGCGAGGCTGATGCCAGGGTCGCTGCTTCCAGCAAGGCGAAGTCCAAGCCGACGGACGAAAGATCGAAAACGCCCAATCAGGACATGCTGATCAAGTCCGGTCAGGCGCACGCGAGCGATCAACTCGAGCAGAAGATAATCGAGACCGAACGCGAGACCGAAAACCTGACCGAAGAACTCTCCCGGTTGGACGAGGTGTGGAACAAGAACAACACGAGCCAGAGCATGGATGATAGCGCGGCCGAAAGTCCCGACAAGTCTCCAAAAACAGGTAGCGAAACTCCAAAAGCAGATAGCGAACAAGCAGCGTCTGCCAAAAAACCCGCTTCAAAAGCCGGCACAGACGGCAGGGCGAAGGCGAAAACCGAGCCTGAAGACACCGCCGGCGAAAAGACCGCAAAGAAACCTGCCGATGATACCAGGCCGGTTGCTGATCAACCGAAGCAAAAGGCTGCCAAAGATTCCGAGCAGCCTGCCTCCGGCAAGCCTGCCGACACCAAAACGGCGGACACAAAGAAAGCCGAACCCGTAGCCATGGCCGCCGAGGTCAAGCTGCCCGGGTCATCTATGGAGGTAACCGCCGTGGCGCAGGGCGACAGTCAACCAGCAGCCAAGACGTTGACGGCTGGAACCAGTGCGGGAAGCAATAACATCATCTCGCTGGCACAACGCATTCGTGCCCTGCACAGCGATGCGCCGGGAAGCTCATAGAATTCCATGCAGCACCGGTCCAGTGGATCAACTGCTCATTGAGACTTGATGTTCAGGCGCTGAACCACACCTTGTCTTGCAAGGCTGTAAACAATAATCGCATCACTGCCGTCCGGGCGCCGCACGTGAATAGCCAGTGCCCCCCGGTTCAGAGATACTGACTGCACTGTTTCGCCGGGGCCCACCACCAGTTCTACCGCCTCGTCCGCGCTCACCAGCGCAGGTGGCAGTGTACTGGCCCGATTGACCAGCGTGTAGATAAGGAACGCAAAACCGGCTACCATCATCAGACCCATCGTGTAGACGGCAATCTTCAGAAAGAGAAAACCCGGCGTATCTCCCACCGGCAGATCGTCATCATCATCATCTGACTTTGTTGACGCTTTTGAAACCTGATTATTGACCATGCCCGATCCGGAAGAAAAATTCGAATTGACCCACGACGGACCAGCCGCCGAACGGCTGGATAAACTACTCGGTCAGGCCAGTGAAGACCATTCCCGTGCCCGCTTCCAGATGCTTATATCGCAAGGCCATGTGAACGTGGACGGCACATCAATAGTCGACGCCTCATTCAAGGTCAAACCCGGATCTGTTGTTTGTGTCGCTCTTCCAGAAGCAGAAGACCCCAAACCACAGGCAGAAAACATTGCGCTGAACATCGTGCATGAAGATGACCAGATCGTCGTTGTCGACAAGCCCGCCGGCCTGGTTGTGCATCCGGGCCCTGGCAACTGGACCGGCACACTGGTCAATGCCCTGATTGCCCACTGCGGCAACAGCCTGTCAGGTATCGGCGGCGTAAAACGTCCCGGTATCGTTCACCGCCTGGATAAGGAGACCTCCGGTTTGCTGGTCGTCGCCAAGACGGACAAAGCTCACCGTGCCCTGTCGGAACAGTTCGCCGCGCACGGGCGCGATGGCCGTTTGTCCAGGCAGTATCTCGCCATAGTGTGGCGCGAGCCTCAACCGCGTCGCGGCGTTATCGACACTCTCATCGCCCGCAGTACCGCAAACCGGATCAAGATGGCAGTGGCAAAATCCGGCGGCCGCCGGGCCATCACACATTACGAAACGGTCCGCCCGCTGCCGACCGGATCCAGTGACCCGGTAGCCGCACTCGTGCGCTGTCAGCTTGAAACCGGCAGGACCCATCAAATCCGGGTTCACATGGCACATATAGGCCACCCGCTGCTGGGGGACAGGGTTTACGGCTCCAGCCACACCGCATCTGCCAACAAACTGAATGATGCAGCACGTGAGAGCCTTGCTGCCCTGTCACGCCAGGCCCTGCATGCGGAAACCCTCGGATTCGAGCATCCAGGATCAGGTGATCCGTTGTCATTCCGGTCTGCGTTACCAGATGACATGCAGGAGCTCATAAATAAAATATGATCTTTACGTAAACGTAAATCAATCACGTATTCATGACCAAACTGTAATTCGGTTTCGGCTTGAAAACCTTTAAACCGACACCCTCAATGCCTATATCTGATCCAAGTTAGGGCAGACATTACCCCTTCTACGGGGCGAAAGGTACAATAATGGCAACCACAGGTAGCAATCTCCCGGTTCTGTCCGGTGAAAGCGGTCTGCAGCGTTATTTGCAGGAAATCCGCAAGTTTCCCATGCTGCAGCCGGATGAAGAATACACGTTGGCCAAGAATTGGCGCGAAACCGAAGACCGTGACGCAGCCCACAAGCTGGTCACCAGCCATCTGCGTCTGGTGGCGAAGATCGCCATGGGCTATCGCGGCTATGGCCTCCCGGTGTCGGAAGTCATTTCCGAAGGCAATGTAGGTCTCATGCAGGCGGTCAAGCGCTTTGAGCCGGAAAGGGGCTTCCGTCTGGCAACTTATGCCATGTGGTGGATCAAGGCCTCGATCCAGGAATATGTGCTGCGTTCATGGTCGCTCGTCAAAATGGGCACCACCGCCAGCCAGAAGAAGCTTTTCTTCAAGCTGCGCAAGGTGAAAGGGCAAATTCAGGCTCTTGAGGACGGTGATCTCAATCCCGACCAGGTGACCGAGATTGCAACCCGCCTCGGTGTGCCGGAAAAGGACGTTATCTCGATGAACCGCCGTCTCGGCGGTGATGCATCGCTCAACGCGCCACTGTCGAAAGACGGCGAAGCCGGCGGCGAGTGGCAGGACTGGCTGGTCGATGATACCGAGACGCCCGATGTCGCCTATGAACAAAGCGAAGAGCAGGACATGCGGTCTAAACTGCTGCACCAGGCCATGAATGGATTGAACGAGCGTGAGCGCCGCATTTTCGAGGCCCGGCGCATGTCAGAAGATCCATTGACCCTGGAAGACCTGTCGCAGGAGTTTGACGTGTCGCGTGAGCGCATACGCCAGATCGAGGTCAAGGCCTACGAGAAAGTGGAAAAGGCAGTCAGGAAGGCATCAGCGGAAATGCTGGGCTGATCCTCGACCGCGCCGGCTTCCGGTCGATCAGGGAACGGACGAAATTTGATCGTTTCCAAACGGTTAGAGCACCATGGGTCAAAATGAACCCATGGTGTTTATACGCAAATTGCAGCTAGTAAAGTTACTCTTTCGAAACCCCAATCCGCTATTTTCAGGCGGCAAGCATGAACAATCGGGGCGGTTGGTTCACCAGCTGTATGGACTTTGCTTAAGGTTTTGGGTTCTCGGAAAACGCCACGTTTTCTGACAAACGCGTTTTTATTCTGCGTCGGTGCGCTGCTGCTGATCGTCGGGATCAACTTTGCGCGCGTTGAAATCAACAGGCTGGCCCATGATAAGGCAGTCGAACTGGCCCATGGCTGGTCCACGCAAATCGTAATCAATACCCCGTTTCTTCCGAAAATACTGGCGGCGCCAAGGGGCGAAGCCCAACCCATTCGCAACCTGGGCAACATCCAGCCCGTCGGCCCGGTTCTGGGATACCGCATCTATGATCTGACCGGCGACCTGAGGGTCCTGGTTGACGCACCTGCATCATCCACCGATGCAGGCAAACCGGTATTCCACACACAGATCGCATTGCCGATTACCACTGGTGGTGAAAAAATCGGCACCATTGTGTCCGACGTGGATGCCAGTGGCTTCCATGAAGTTTTAATGGCCGGAGCCATCAAGATTGGCTTGATACTGTCACTGGCGTTAAGTTTTCTGATGGCTGTCAGCATGATGGTCAAGCTCTCGTCGCGCAAGGAAGCGCTGCGCAATTCAACTCATTTGACGCAGAACGATTCAGTGACCGGCATGCCGGACCAGCCTGCGTTTCTTGAGATGCTGGCCACGGCTCACTCACAGGAGGTGGCGCAACACACGACCACCAACCTGTACCTGCTCAACCTCGACCGGTTTGCGCGCGTCAACGAACGGTTGGGCAATTCGGTCGGCAATGTGTTGCTGAGACTGGTTGCAGAAAGACTGCGCCTTGCCTGCGGAAAAACCGTCGTATGTGCACATATCAATGGTGATACGTTTGGTGTCATCGCTGACGAGAGAACCGGCAAGCGGATGCAGCAGACGCTGCAGCAGGCGTTCCTGCAGCCCTTCAACTTCGGTCAGAGTGTTATCCGGCTATCCGCCAGTATCGGCGCGGCAACATCGACGGCAGGACTTCACACCAGTGATGAGCTGCATCGTCAGGCCGAACTGGCACTGCGTGCCGCAAAAACCAATGGAGGCCAGCAACTGGTGGCCTATGACAGTGACACTGTCGCGGAATTCCGGGAAATTGACCGCATTGCAACACTGGTTGAAGACGCGTGCCAGAACAATGACTTCGAACTCCACTACCAGCCGGTAGTGGACGCCACAACCCGTAAACTGTGCAGCTTCGAAGCCCTCCTGCGTCTGACCACTGTCGACGGTGAAAAAATCGGCCCGGACAGTTTCATACCCGTGGCAGAACGCATCGGGCGCATCGAGGAAATCGGTTTATGGACCCTGCGCGAAGCGTGCAGGACAGTCGCGGGCCTGCCAAAGCACATCGGCATGGCTGTCAATCTGTCTGTCCAGCAGTTCAATTCCGGAAACCTGGTGTCAGAAGTAGTAAAAATCATCAAGGACACGCGCGTTGATCCTGCGCGCATCGAGCTGGAAGTGACCGAGGGCATCATGATCGGAGACACGGATCCGGCATTCAGGCAGCTCTCGCAGTTGCAGGAACTCGGCATCAAGATTGCGCTGGACGATTTCGGCACCGGCTATTCCAGTCTCAACTATCTATGGCGCTTCAATTTCGACAAGCTGAAGGTCGACCAGGCCTTCATTCGCGCATCCGATCACAACCCGAAAGCCCATGCCCTGCTGTCCAAAATTGTCGAAGTTGGACGCCTGCTGGACATGAAGGTAACCGCGGAAGGCATTGAGACCGAGACCCACGCAACCCGGGTTGCAGATCTCGGGTGTGACTACTCGCAAGGGTATCTGTTCGGAAAGGCCATTCCCCAGACCTCGCTGGCGTCAGTTGTGATCAGTGAATTCGCCGAATACATCCGTCGCCAGACCGGTGGTCAGGCAGATGTCGACGGCACCGAGGCGGCTTCGAGCTAGACGGCCTGCATTTACTACCTCACCTGATCCTCGAAAGGGTCGCGCATCAAGATGGTGTCTTCACGCTCCGGACTGGTAGACAGCAGCGCGATAGGACAATCGATCAGTTCCTCGATCTGACGGACATATTTAACTGCCTGGGCGGGTAACTCAGCCCATGAACGCGCACCGGCAGTTGTGTCGCTCCAGCCCTCAAAACTGGAAAACACCGGCTCCACCCGCGATTGCGCGCCCTGACCTGCAGGCAGCCGCTCGACTGTCTCACCGTCAAGTTTGTAGCCGGTACAGACCTTGATTTCCTCAAAGCCATCCAGAACGTCAAGCTTGGTCAGCGCAATGCCCGAGATACCAGCCGTCTTGATCGCCTGGCGCACCATTACCGCGTCAAACCAGCCACAACGACGCTTGCGGCCGGTCACGGTGCCGAACTCACGGCCACGCTCACCGATTTTCTCACCGGTGTCATCAAACAGCTCAGACGGGAATGGACCCGAACCAACCCGTGTTGTGTAGGCTTTGGCGATACCGAGCACATAATTGAGCATGTCGGGACCGACACCTGAACCGGTGGCCGCCTGAGCCGCAACTGTGTTCGACGATGTCACAAACGGATATGTGCCGTGGTCGATATCCAGCATGACCCCCTGTGCGCCTTCAAAAAGAACGCGCTGTTGCTGCCGCCGGGCGTCGTCAAGCAGGCTCCATGTGGTGTCCATGAAAGGCAGAATGCGCGGGGCTATGGCCAGCAGCTCTTCGCGAAGCGCACGCCCGTCCACCTCAGCCTCACCCAGCCCGCGCCGCAAGGCATTGTGATGGGCCAGCAGCCGTTCGATCTTGGCTTCCAGTGTGGCATTGTTTTTCAGGTCATACACACGAATGGCACGCCGGCCTGTCTTGTCCTCATAAGCCGGACCGATGCCACGCCCGGTGGTACCGATCTTGCCGGCCCCGGCTGCAGCTTCTCGCATCCCGTCGAGTTCGCGGTGCAGCGGCAGAATGAGTACCGCATTTTCAGCAATCCGCAGATTGTCCGGCGTTACATCCACACCCTGCGATACCAGCCGATTAATCTCGTCATCAAGGGCCCACGGATCAATTACCACCCCGTTGCCGATGATCGACAGCTTGCCGGGGCGCACAATACCCGATGGCAGCAGCGACAGTTTGTAGGTCACCCCGTCGATGACGAGCGTGTGTCCTGCATTGTGCCCACCCTGAAACCGGGCGACCACATCCGCACGCTCGGACAGCCAGTCGACCAGCTTGCCCTTGCCCTCGTCGCCCCACTGAGCTCCAACCACCACTACATTTGCCATGTTCCGGCCCACCCGCATTGCATCAAAAAAAGCGAACGGCCCTCACCGCGTTCAAGCAGCAGGGCCGTTGTGAGTCTTTACACTGCCACTGATCGGTTTGGAAGGCAAAATGCCTGCTGCGCAGTGCCGCAGCGGCAACACCTGTGGACAGTTTGCAGACAGAGCCTGCTGCGGAACTGGCCAGATCTGAGAATTCAGCGCGGTATGGCCAGCTTCATCTGGGACGGGTGCACAACGGTGTAGCCAAAACTGATTTCCGTCTTGGTCTGAGGTTTCAACGGCACATCCCACACCACAATCCCCTTTTTGTTGTCAGGATCAGTAACGCTGGGTGCGGTCGTCTCACGCAGCATTTCCACCACCACTTCTTCGTGTGTGGAGTACGGCATCCTGTCTGTTACATGAACCTCAACAGGAAACGTATGAAGGTTTTCGATGCTGGTCACAAAAAGCCGCTTCAGCGTGCTTTGCTCGGTGATGATCCCGCTGGAGCCTGCCGTGTTTTCAACCTCACGCCGAATGATGCGGACCAGGTCGTCACGGCCAAACCCGAGCTCCATTTCTTCACCAGGCGCAATCTGGCGCATTCGCGATCTGCCCGCAAACACACCATCTCGAAACAGCGAAACCTCACCGGCAAGCAAGGGGGTCTCACCTGCAATCTTGAATACGCCCGTCAGATAGCCCACCGGATCGATATGCGGCGCGGTATCAACACGTATTGCCGGTTCCACCGTTCTGGCACCGATGCGCACAGATTTCAGCGCCCCGCTGTTGGGCACACTGGCCTGCCCGGCAATTGAATACACTGCATGAAAACCGGCATTGGTAATTTCGGCCTGCCGCTGCCGCACTGGCGCCGGTGCCGGCGCAGCAAGTCCCGCGGTCGCCTTTGACTGCATTTCCTGTGAGACCGTATCGGAAAAACTTTCCTGCGCCTGCACGGCTCTTCGCGTCATGGCCGGTCGCGGTCCGATGGCGACAGGCTGCAGGACAGGAGAGGCTGTCCGGCCGGTTACCGTGGCTGTGGACAGCTTCAGGTTTACATCTTCCCACGCTTCGCCCGAGCGCTGAAAAACCAGCGCACGCTGCACCAGCTTCAGCTCAGCCGGTTTTCCATCCGCCGGTAGTTTCAGGCGGGCATCATATACCGGACGCCAACCTGCATCAGGTACCGAGTACTTCAAAGACAGTGTCATTTTCGCCGGCGTTGCCGCGCTCACCTGGATAGCAACCCTGGTGCGCGCCTTCGGCGTGGTCGCAAGCAACTGCAGTTGGCGTCGCAACACTTTTTCACGCTTGCCAATCTGTACAATCGCCTCATCTGCCTCCAGCACGACAGATGAGATCTCCGACAACTCACGATTGGTCAGCAGCAGCAGATTGCCGATTTGCTCCGGCGACATTGCCGGCTTGTCGCCAGCAGCAAACGATATCGCGGCATAGCCGCCGGTCAGCCGTTCAAGCGTTGCACGGCGAAACTGGGCATCGATACGAACACGGTCATGCCTTGCCCGGTCCCGCGCCAGAGCTTCCAGTTCCTCCTGCAGAGACTTGCGCCGGCCGCTCGCCTCCTGCTCAGGATCAAGCGCGAGCCTGGACACATCAACCGTGCCAATCTCCACATCGCCAGTTGATATACCTTCGACCTGCACTGATGCAGCCACTATCCCTTGCGGCAGCGTATCGAGAACCACTTCATGGGTCCCGGCAGGCAACTCGACCTCTCCGGTTCGCGTCAATTGCGCACCTCGAGGATTGACAGTCACTTCCGCAAGATCAAGCTCGGTTCGTATTTCATCCGCTGTGGCAAGTGCCGGATAAAAGGCCAGCAAAACACCGGACAGCAGTGCACAATGCAGTTTCATGATTTGATTTCCCTCAAAGTCGCCACTCTCAGCTCGAAGTAGGATACACTAGATGGGGCTAAACTGCGGCACTACGTTGGGAAAACTACATCTTGTTGCCTGTCAAGTTCATACCAGCCCTCGCCGGATTGCTGATCCTGGCACTGACGGCCGGCCAGGGTCCGGCGCGCGCAGATGATGAGGCGGCCTCGATCCAGCGCGGCAAGGAACTGGCGCAATTATTGTGCATTCGCTGCCATGCCATTGAAGGTCCCGGGCCAGGACCGGAGGAAAAATCGCCGCCGTTTTCGACCCTGGTCCCGAACCTGACGCTGGAAGGGGTCGCAGATCAACTGCTGGAAGGCCTGCCACTGGGTCATGACCCGATGCCCAAATGGGAGTTTTCCGAACAGCAGGCCATAGACCTGCTGCTCTATATTGAATCTGTCAGTGCAACTGAATGATGCCAGAAGAAAGAATTAGAAGGTCAGGCACTTGGCCTGTTGCACCTGCGGCAGCGCCTCGATTTCAGCAAGCAGGTCAGGCGTCACCCGGCCATCTATTTCCGCCAGGCAAATGGCATTGCCGCCCGCGGCATCCCGGCCGAGGTTGAACGTGGCAATATTGACATCCGCATCACCCAGCAAACGCCCGAATGCGCCGATGAACCCGGGCTTGTCCTCATTCGTCACATAGATCATCTGCTTGCCGAGTTCGGCTTCCATGTTGATGCCCTTGATCTGAATGATCCGCGGCTTGCCGTCGGAGAAAACAGTGCCTGCAACCGAGCGCTCCTGTTGGGCGGTTGTGAGGGTCAGGCGGATATAGTTTTCATAAACCCCACGCTTGGTCTGGCGTACCTCGTCCACCTTGATCGACCGCTCCCTGGCCATGACTGGTGCAGACACCATGTTGACGTCACCGAGGATGGGGCGGAACAAACCTGCCAGCAAGGCGGACGTCAGTGCCTTGATGTTCATTTCAGCCACATCGCCTGCGTATTCGATCGCGACAGCCTTGATCGAACTTTCTGTCGCCTGCCCGGCAAACGATCCAAGTTGTTCGGCAAGTGTCACGAAAGGTTTCAGGCGCGGTGCTTCTTCTGCCGAGATTGACGGCATGTTGAGCGCATTGGAAACCGCACCCTGCAACAGATAGTCAGACATCTGTTCCGCCACCTGTAAGGCGACGTTTTCCTGTGCTTCCGAAGTTGCCGCGCCCAGGTGAGGCGTGCAGACCACGTTCGGATGACCGAACAGCGAGTTTTCCTTGGCCGGCTCCACCTCAAAAACATCGAGTGCGGCGCCTGCCACATGCCCGGCATCAAGTGCCGCCTTGAGCGCTTCTTCCGACACCAGGCCGCCGCGTGCGCAATTGACGATGCGCACCCCTTTCTTCATCTGTGTCATTGCCCTGGCATCCAGGATGTTACGGGTCTTGTCGGTCAACGGCGTATGCAGCGAAATGAAGTCCGCCCGTTTCAGCAGATCTTCCAGCTCGACCTTTTCCACACCGAGCTCGATCGCGCGTTCTTCGGACAGGAACGGGTCAAACGCGATGACCCGCATACGCAGGCCCAGCGCCCTGTCGGCGACAATGGACCCGATGTTACCGCAGCCGATCAGGCCGAGTGTCTTGTTGAACAGTTCGACACCCATGAAACGGGACTTTTCCCATTTACCGGCCTGGGTCGATGCATTGGCTTCCGGTATCTGCCGCGCCAGCGCCAGCATCATGGAAATGGCATGTTCTGCCGTGGTGATCGTGTTGCCGAACGGCGTGTTCATCACGATGATGCCCCTCGCTGAGGCGGCAGGAATGTCAACATTGTCGACCCCGATGCCGGCACGGCCGATTACTTTCAGATTGGTTGCAGCGTCTATAGTCCTGGACGTGACCTTGGTGGCAGACCTGATGGCAAGACCATCATAGTCGCCAATGCGGGCCAGCAATGCATCCTTGTCCTTGCCGAGATCAGGTTCAAAGTCCACGTCGATGCCACGCGCCTTGAATATTTCAATCGCGGCGGGTGAGAGTTTGTCGGATACGAGTACACGAGGTGCCATCTGGCTTACTCCGGTTTGAGCGTTTTTGTTCGTTGAGATGAAATCGGGATGTGTGTGTCAGGCCACCGGGGACGAAGATGCCTGCGCATAGGCCCAGTCAAGCCAGGACGTCAGCGCTTGCACGTCGGAGGTTTCAACAGTCGCACCGCACCACACACGAAGCCCCGCCGGCGCATCACGATAGGCGCCGATATCGAAAGCGACTTCTTCGGTCTCCAGAAGCTTGGCGATTTTCTTTGGCAGGGCTGTTGCCTCTTCCTCACTCAGCCCGGATACGGCAGACGCGGACAGCTTCAGACATACCGAGGTGTTTGAACGGGTTTCTTTCACCACTGCCAGATTTTCGATCCAGTCTGTTCGGTCAACCCACGCATTCAACGTATCCGCATTGGCATCGGCACGTGCCATCAGACCATCCATACCGCCTGCTGCCTGCGCCCACTCCAGTGCCTTGATGTAATCTTCAACACACAGCATGGACGGCGTATTGATGGTTTCACCCCTGAAGATGCCGGTATTGACCTTGCCGGCCTTGGTCAGGCGGAAAATCTTCGGCAGTGGCCATGGCGGCGTGTAGCCCTCCAACCGCTCAACTGCACGTGGCGACAGGATCAGCATGCCGTGGCCGCCTTCTCCGCCGAGCACTTTCTGCCAGGAATAGGTCACAACATCGAGTTTTGAAAAATCCAGCCGCTGGGCAAACGCCGCTGATGTTGCGTCGCATATGGTCAGCCCTGCCCGGCCGGCCGGGATGAAGTCAGCATCGGGCACCCGCACGCCGCTTGTTGTTCCGTTCCAGGTGAAGACCACATCACGGTCAAAATCAACTTGTGTCAAATCCGGCAACTCGCCATAGCCAGCCTTGATCAGACGCACATCGGTCAGTTTCAACTGCTTCACCGCATCAGTTACCCAGCCCTCGCCGAAGCTTTCCCAGGCCAGCATGTCCACGCCTCGCTCTCCCAGCAGGCTCCACATGGCCATTTCAACGGCACCTGTGTCTGATGCCGGCACGATACCGATCAGGTAATCGTCGGGCACCTGCAGCACCTCTCGCGTCAGATCAATCGCTCGTTTCAGACGCAACTTGCCGTCGCCTGCGCGATGCGAGCGTCCGAGAAAGGCAGATTTGAGGATATCGGGTGTCCAGCCGGGTATCTTGGCACACGGGCCGGACGAAAAACGCGGATTTGCCGGCCGCGATGCCGGTTTTGCAATCGTCATTTATGGTCATCCTTCCAGATGAAAAGCCTCTCGTTGGGGAGAGGTGTCCCACGGACCGGGATACGGGAAGGCGTGATTGCAATCAAGTGCGAATTCGACGCAGCAGCCATGCAGGCAGACTCAACACCGCTGCAGATACTGCCAGCCCATAAAACAAACGGCCTGCTCCGGGAGAAGAGCAGACCGTCAGGTGCTGTGTCGCCTTGAGATTGTCAGGCAGAAATTCCGAACTCAGCATGCAGGCTGGCTGATGCAACCGACCGGCATGACGCTGTCACTACTCAGAAGCTCCAGCGCAAGCCGCCGGTAACAGTGTGATCGGCATAGTTCGGACCTGCAACGTCGATTTCACGGTACTGGTAGGCGGCATCCAACGCGATATTCTGCGTCATCTTGAATGCAACACCACCTGTGGCAGCCCAGGCGAAGCCCTCGTCATCCGACGGAGAACCGGCACCTGAATAATCAACGAAGCCATAGCCGGCACCGATGCCCACATACGGCGTGAAGCCCATGGAAAGCGGCACATCGACATAGGCGTTCCACAACACCGTTGTGGCGTTCACGTCAAACGGACCTGCGTCCTGGTCAAAAGCATGATCGGCACGCAGATCGGTGCGGAAATACTGGTTGATCTGGTAACCGACGCCACCGCCAACAATCCCGGTACCGTCGTCATCAAGGCCAGAAACATCAAGCCAGGAAAACCCGGCATCACCCCGTACATACCAGCCTGATACATAGTTATCGTCCGGCTGCACATAAGGTGCAGGTGCCGGCTGCGGCGGCGAATCAATATCGGCTGCAATTGCAACCGGCGTCATCAGCGCAATTATACTTGTAGCCAAAAGGCCCTTTTTCAAAAAACTTTTCACCTGTAACTCCTTCTCCCCGATACTCTGGGGGTATCCCTGCATTGTAGATGTTCATGCCCGAACTGTTGTTGCCCAACAGGTCATGAAACATGCACATCCGCCCACTCGCATGAGCTAAGGAATTACAGGATTAAGGTGACTGTTTGCGGTCGTCATTGAGGCATCAAAACGACGTCTCGCCAAGGTTATCAAAAAGCTGCCAAATTCGCATCGTTGCGACACGTTTGGGTTACACACCCTTAACCATCAACCAAAAAACGGGCCCGCATGCCTGGTTCCACCGCCGAAACCGTGAACATGCGAGCCGTCATATCCCCTCAAAGAAATCGGGGGTTTTTACGTGTAGGTCATCCTCCGGGGCCCGGTCTTACCAGGCCGGATCACCGAAGTGGTAACGAAGGCCCACTTTGACTTCATGGCCCTCAATGTTGTCCACACTGATGGCACCAGGAACTGGGGCAGCCGCATCGACACCTGAGACCACGCCGCCGAGGTCGACATATCTGTAGGCCAGATCAAACTTCAGGCTGTGGGTCAGATCATAGGATACGCCGACACCCACGTGATAGGCGAAGTCGTATTCACTGCCGTTCGCAGCGCCCGACGGGCCGGCCAATCCGGATATATCATGCCTTGCCGCGCCGATACCGCCGCCAACATATGGCGTGAATCCGGCATAGTTGGTGATGTCCCAGTAAGACGATACAAACACATATTGTGATCCGATATCCGCATTCAGCGTGTCTGGAACAACTTCTGAAAACGCATCGGTCAGGGATGATTTCAGACGCACACCACCGGTGATTTCGATGCGCAGGCTGCTGGCGACCTGGCAGCCGATGCCGCCTTCGAAGAACCCGGTCGGGTCAATCTTCGGCGTGACCGCTGTTGTCGTGGTACCGCCGGCGCCGTCACTGCTAAACAGACCGCCAATTGGCTGGATGACACTGGGGCGTTCATACATCGTCACCCCGCCATCGACGCGGGCATACAGACAACTCCACATGCCCCCGAAACCGTCACTCGGCAACTGGCCGTCATAGTCAGCGGAGTGGGCGGCCCCAGCCATGCCCAATCCCAGTGCAGCGAAACACACTCTCAGCAGCGTGCGACCCATCATTTGTACTCTCCATTCACTGAACGCTTCTCTTGTTGCAGAAGCAAACTTGCCAATCGCCGTTCAATCCCGGTTTCATGTTCCCGATACCGTCTGGACCAAACCTTCGATGGAGATCATTAACCAAACCGCTTAAGAACCTCTTAAGCATGTTTGCAGTTTTTTTGGGAAAGCAGAAAAATGGCGCGCCAACCGCACAAAACAGCAGTTTCGCGGCTGATACACACTGCCGGAAGTTGTAATTTTTAAGTGCTGAAGAACGTGCCGCTAGGCAGCGTGACGTTCAACTTCCGCGACAATATCGTCCACGACAGAGACCACCAGGTCGGCATTGTCGCCTTCCGCCATCACGCGGA
>CALHUA010000230.1 GCA_938039915.1 uncultured Anderseniella sp. | reverse complement strand
TCATCCTCCTGGGGATGCAGCCTGACAACCTTCAGTTTTACCCGAAGCCTGCGCCGGAAGTTTCGCCACTCCAGGCAGCCGGCAACTAGGCCGCAAAGCAGGAACAACGTTCCGCCGAACAGGAACAGTGTGGAAGCGATAACATGCATGGGTTCGGTCTTCCGTTTGCAAAGTGCGATGTGTCGATAGGCTTTGGAATTGGTGCTGCGACACGGCCATGCACTGAATAGCCGTGGCAATTGTCATTGGGACCTGCACTTGCAGTATTACCCAGACGATAGCGGCTGCCCCCTGAAACATGACTGAACGTAATATTCATCTCGTGTTCATCCGGTGAAATCAATGGGTCCTGCCCCTGGTGAGGGGACCAAAGCGGGCCTGGTGTGACTCAAGTGTCGCAATATGTTACGAGGCCTCATGGCCACGTCTTACGATACGATCGGTGTCAATTATTCTGATCTCAGGAAACCTGATGCGCGGATTGAAACCGTGATCTCAAACGCCTTGGGATCAGCCGAAACGATTTTGAATGTCGGTGCCGGAACCGGATCTTATGAGCCTGCTGGCAGGGCGGTCACGGCCATTGAGCCGTCCGCCGAAATGATCAACCAGCGCAGCACATCGGCCGCACCGGTTATTCAGGGTTACGCGGAAAACCTGCCCTTCGACGACAACTCCTTCGATGCGTCGATGGCGATCCTGACGGTGCATCACTGGACCGACAAGCAGAAGGGTCTCAACGAGATGCGCCGCGTGACGCGCGGACCCGTCGTTGTTGTTACCTACGATCCCGCGTTTCGTGCGTTCTGGCTTCTGGATTATTTCCCGGAGCTGGTGACCCTGGACGAGGGGCAGATGCCGAAATTGACCGACTACACGCGGTGGCTGGGCCCGGTGACGATTTCTCCGGTCCCGATCCCGCACGATTGCACGGACGGGTTTCTGAGTGCTTACTGGCGACGACCGGCGGCATATCTCGACCCCAAAATTCGTGCCGCCATGTCATCATTCTGGAAGGTGGGCGACGTTTCCGGGGCATTGAGCAGACTGGAGAAGGATCTTGAAAGCGGCGCCTGGGCGCAACGCAACTCTCATCTGCTTGAGCTCGATGCCTGCGACTGCGGCTATCGTCTCGTCGTGACCAAATGACGCTGCCTCTAGATCAGGCCTTTTTGCAAATGGTCCAGCAACTGCCGTGACACAATGCCGTTGACCGGCAGGCCGTGGCGCAACTGATACAGCCTGATGGCATTTGCCGTGCTGGAGCTCATCTTGCCGTCAGCCGTGCCTGCCTCGAAACCCTTTTGGGTCAGAAGTTCCTGAACCCGTTTGATCCGGTCTTTTGCGTCAAGCGGCTGGCCGGCAGGCTGCCCGCCGGGTGCTTTTGCGGAAGCCTGGATGCTGGTTTTGGCAATGCCCCATGTCGGCTCGGTAATTGAAACCATGTTGGCTTCGCGTTGCGGGGCGGTCGGTTTCCATGACGCGATCGACTGGTCAATTGCCGCAAGCGCGGTCTTGTCCACGGCGGCGCTCATTTGCTCTGCTTTCTTCACAGCATCGCGGTCACCGCTTCTGGCGGCAATCGAATACCACTTGTAAGCTTCCTGCGGGTTTTTCGGTATCCCCAGCCCCCGCTCGTTCAGGACAGCGAAATTGTACTGACTGTCAGGCAGGCCGTGTTGGGCGGCCGCCCCGAACCATTTGGCGGCGCGGGCCAGGTCCGGCTTGCCGTTTGCTGTATCGGCAGACATCACGGCCAGATTGTGCATGGCCTTGATGTTTCCCTGACCGGCAGCTTTGGCATACCAGCTCATTGCCTGGAAACGATCCTGGGTAACGCCGCTGCCACGCTCATACAGGGTACCGATGCGATATTGTGCGGCAGCAAGGCCACCTTCGGCTGCGCGAATGTACCATTTTGCAGCCTTGTCATGGTCGCGGCCGACTTTTCGGCCCTCAAGGTATCGGCTGGCGATGATGAATTGGGCGCTGGCGTTGCCGCCGATGGCTGCCTGGCGAAGTGCGGCAGTGCCGATCTGCTCAGGCAGGTCCATTCCCACAATGTCGGGAACAGAGTTTTGCAACCCACCGGGAGCTTGCGATAACAGCGGATCGGAGTTGTCGGCAGGCACAACGGAAGCGGTTGTGATCGGGTCCGTTGCGATCTGGTCCCGGCGCGTAGTTGTTGCCGGGATTTCAACCGACCTGCCGGATGTGGGCAGGTCGATCCTGGCTGTGGCCGGTTGCAGTTGCTGCTGTTTCGCAGGTTCGGTCATGCTGGTTGCTGCCGGCGCGGCCGCGGAGCTCTCCTTGTTGGGGTTTGCAGTGAACAGGCCGGAGTTGCTCGTATAGGCTGAAACTGCGGCCAGCAGGACGGCAGCTGCCAGAATCAGGCGTTTGCGGCTGGAACCGCTCTTGGTTGAGGACTTGGTGCCGGCAGAACGATCCTTGCGGGAAACAGCTGACGAGAACATGTGTTGTTCCGGGTTGGCATCACCTGCATGCGGATCAAATCCGCCGAAGTCGGCCGGCGCCGCGTCCAGCGCAGCATTGCCCTGACCATCCACGTTGCCGGATGCGGCCTGGCGTGCTGCAGCTATGAAGTCAACCTGACTGCCGGGCGCGCTGGTATTTCCGGTCGTCGCCATTGTCTGAGGCGACATCGACATGGGAACATCGGAACTGACGCCGTGATTCTGGCGCATGTGGGAGCGGACAACAGTTAACCAGTCGGTGTCTCCGGAGGATGCCTGTTGAGGAGCAGCGGGTTGATTTTCTGCAGCAGGGCTTGAGCCCATTGCAGCGTCAGCCGCTGATACGTCTGCCAGCGCGTCGGCATGTGAGGGTTGAACCGCAGCATTTGCGGTGTCATCTTGTGCTGGTTCATCGGCCGATGTGGGGTGCGCGGGAGCAGCCTGGGCCTCTGCGGTAATGGCTGCGGTCGACGCTGCGATACTTGCCGTGAGTGCGTCTACTTCGTCTGTCTGGGCACTTGTGTCGATGGCAGCGGAGCTGGCGGGTTGAGCCGCTGCACTGCTTTGACTGTCGACTTCACTGAGCTTGGTGATGATCTGTGCCAGCGTTTCATGAACGGCCTCCAGAGTTGCCTGGGTGCGCTGGTCTGCTGTTTCGGCATTGGCCTTGACTGCAGCGAGACCGTCTTGCAGGGCTTGCAGTTCCGCAGAAGGTTCGGCTCCTTCAGCAGATGCGACGCGCGACCCGGACTCCACCAGTGAGCGGGCTTCAGCGCGGCTTTCTTCGAGGCTGGCGAACAGTTGTTGAATGGAGTTTTCAATTGTTGCCAGGCTGCCCAATTGCTGTTCGGTTGCCGCCAGCCTGTGCTCGATTGTTTCCATCTGCGCGGCAATCTGCGGATTTTCCCCGGTAGACGACGCAGCCATCTGCGTATCCAGTGCCATGATGCGCGCTTCAAGTGCGCCAAGCTGTGGTTGATAGTCCGCCGGTTGGCTCACCTGTTGCAATTGTGCGCTCAGATCCGAAATTCGCTGTTCAATCTGGGCGATCGGCTCCAGCCCGGGTGTTTCATCGACCCTGCTCGACAACATTTCAAGCGCGCTGCGCAGTGCCTGGACTTCCTGGTCGGAAGCCGCCTGTTGCCGGATTTCTTCAAAGCGATTGTGCAATTCCGTAATGTCTGACTGCACCGATGCCAGTCCTGCATCAGAAGATCCCGCGCTTGCCAGTTTATACTCGGCCTGTTCTACAAGGCTTGCCATGCGGGCTTCCATGGCACTTGCCTGTTCCTCAGCGGCCCTGCCGGCTGTTGCTTCAACTTGCTGGCCGATGGCTTCTGCGGAATGACGAACCGTGTCAATGCGCTCGGCAAGCTCGCGAATACGGGCTTCAAACAGCGACTTGAGCTGCAGATCCTCACCGTTGCCGGCGGTCTGTTCAACCCTGGTTGCCAGTTCCTGCATGCGGGCTTCCAGGTCTGCCATGAGTTCGGGCCTGGCGCTGTCCTGCGACGGTGCCTCGACTTTGCCGTCGAGTTCGACAATCCGGTTCTGTAACTGGCCTATGGTGTCCCGCGATTGTTTGTCCGACTTTTCAATATGATCGACAATGTTACGGACCGCCCCTTCAAGCGCACTGAATCCGGGCACGTTGCGGGCCGTGATTTCAACCGGGCGCAGGGCGATTTCCTCAAGCCGGTCTCCGATCTTGTCGACACGCTTGCCCAGTGTTCTGACGCCGTCCTGGGCACGTTCTTCACCTTTTTCGATGCGATCCAGCAGCAGATCCATGGCCTTGGCACTGGGCTGGTCGCCAGTTGCAGGTGCAGACAGCGCATGCGCAGGTGTTTCGGCAACCGCTTCGCGTTCCTGCATTTCGCTCAGGCGGGAAACCAGAATGTCCAGCTTGCGTTCTATTGAGCTTTCATCCGATGTGGCCTGGTTTTCAGATTTACCTTCGGCCTTGCCACGCGACGCTGCCGCAGCCTTGGAGCGGGAGTTGCGGGAACTGGCCGATGATGTTGCCTTTTTACGGGTCGCGCGCGGCTTCGCGCCGGCATCTTCACTGGCGCTTTCCAGTATTTTCTGATTCAGCCACTGTCCCAGGGTCTGGCCTTGTGACGTGGCCGCGTCCTTGGCAATCTCACGCGCCTTGCCGTCGATGCCCTTAACGCTCCATGGAATGCCTGGCTTCATGACCCAATTCTCTTTTCGCTGTCCTGACCCATCCATCTGAGTGACCGGTCAATGCCCGGTGGAAACGAATCCACCCCCTCGATAGTGCTAAAAGTTAACAGGTTTGGTTAAGAACGAGTTAAGCTTGTCCCTATTGCGGACATTTGGTTTACGTTTTGTATTTGCGGTGATTTGCGCGAACGTGCATTTTCGTGGTAGCAAATACCGTGTACGTATTGAATAAAGAGAGTGGTGTGATACATATGCCACTGGAAACGCTACCAAAAGAGACTTCTGGTCCCGTCCGGAGTAGTTTTATGACATCGCAACAGGCAAAATCTTGCCGCATTTTTCCATTAGGTAAAGTTTCATCTGAGCGTGCCAAAGGGCAGCGGATAGTTTATCGTGTAATTGCAAATCTAAGGATTGCCTGGTCGAAGCCGGGCTGGAAGGTGACTTATGGTTGTTAAACAGGGGGAACATGAAAACCGGGATCGCACATACTCGATTACCGAGTTGTGCAAAGAGTTCGAGGTAACGCCTCGAACCCTGCGTTTCTATGAACAAAAGGGTTTGCTAAGCCCGGCACGACGCGGTTGGACGAGATTGTTCTCATACCGCGACCGGGCCCGGTTGAAGCTGATCCTGCGTGGCAAGAAAGTCGGCTTTTCGCTTGAGGAAATCAAGGAACTGCTGGATCTCTACAGCTTGCGCGACGGCCAGTTGACCCAGCTTCGGGTTGCCTCAACCAAAATGCGTGAACGCCTTGACGCGCTCCAGATTCAGCGTGTCGAGCTTGACGAGGCGATACTTGACCTCCAGCGCACGGTCGAAATTGTCGATGGAATGTTGAAGGCGCGCACCGAAGGCGGTGCGGAAAAAGCAAAAGCAGGTTGAGTTGATTTGGAGCGCTTTGCCGAATTGGCGGCGCAAACAGTCAGTTGGGAATGCCATCGGCGGTGCCGGTGGCATTTTTTTCTTGCTGACCGGGCAGGGAAAGCCGGATCATGATGTTCAACCTTGACGCATCATGAACTGGAACAACCCGTATGAGTGTTTTTGATCTGCCTGTACCGGCCTGGATGGCGGAAGACCATGAGATACTTGCTGAGCAGGCAGGCAGGTTCTTCGAAACCGAAGTGGCACCACGCTACGATGAATTCGAAGCCGCCGGTGTATTTGACCGCGACATCTGGGAACAGGCCGGCGCTTCTGGATTGCTGTGCGCGGCAGTGCCGGAACAATTCGGCGGGCCGGGCGGAGATTTCGGGCACGAAGCGGTTATCACCTATCAGGCCAACCTGAAGGGATGTGACGGCTTCGGCGGACCATTGCACTCTGCAATCGTTGCACCCTACATCCAGCACTATGGCTCCGACGAGCAGAAGAAGCGCTGGCTGCCCAAGATGGCGACCGGAGAATACATTGCAGCGATTGCCATGACGGAGCCGGGAGCCGGGTCCGACCTGCAGGGCGTTAAGACGACTGCGAAACGTGATGGAAACCATTATGTTATCAACGGGTCGAAAACCTTCATCACCAATGGCCAGCTGGCCAACCTGATACTCGTGGTCACCAAGACGGACCCGTCAGCGGGGGCCAAGGGCACGTCGCTGTTTGTTGTTGAGACCGATAAGGTTGACGGCTTCAGACGCGGACGCAACCTCGACAAGGTCGGGATGAAATCAAACGACACGTCGGAATTGTTTTTCGATGATGTGCGTGTGCCTGCAGACGCATTGCTGGGCCCGGAACAGGGCCAGGGTTTCGTGCAGCTCATGCAGCAGCTTCCCCAGGAGCGGCTGCTGATTGCGGTTTATGCCATTGCACGGATCGAGCGTGCGCTGGCTGTGACCCTGGAGTATGTCAAGCAGCGTCAGGCGTTTGGCAAATCCATCATCGATTTCCAGAATTCCCAGTTCGTGCTTGCAGAGTGCAAGACCGAGGCAACCATCGCCAAGGTGTTTGTCGACAATTGCATTGAGCGCCATATCGCGGGTGGTCTTGATGCAACCACGGCCTCGATGGCCAAATACTGGCTCACCGACCTGCAGTGCAAGATCATCGACAAATGCCTGCAACTGCATGGCGGCTACGGCTACATGGATGAATACCCGATCTCGCGCATGTACCGCGATGCCCGTGTAGAGCGGATATATGGCGGGTCAAACGAGATCATGAAAGTGCTGATCGCACGGTCGCTCTAATCCACAATCGCCTGATAGACCAGCGCCCTGAGTTCCTTGCGGCTGGGCCAGGTGCTCGATGGCAGCAACTGGGTCAAGAACACCACCGACAGTTCTTCTGCCGGATCGCACCAGAAATAGGTGCTGGCCATGCCGCCCCAGGAAAAATCACCGACGCTGGCTGACAGCATCGATTGTGCCGGGTTCAGGCTGATGGCAAATCCGAGACCGAATCCAACCCCGGTGAACGACGTCTCACACCATGCACTGGGACCGAGTGTGGCCAGGTCGACACTGCCGGGAAGGTGGTTGGATGTCATCAGCGATACGGTATGCCTGCTCAGCAGGCGTACATCGCCAAGCGCGCCACCGCGCCGCAGCATTTCTGCAAACCGCAGATAGTCGCGGCCGGTTGAAATCAGTCCGCCGCCGCCGGAGAAGGTATCCACTTCGCCTTCGCCGAACCCGGTTGGAAATACCGGCATGCCGCCCTTGGGATCATAAGCGTAGCACGGTCCCAGCCGGCCCATTTTTGACGATGGTACGACAAATGATGTGTCTTCCATCTCCAGCGGATCCAGTATGTTGTCGGCAAAGAACCGGTCCAGTGTCTTGCCCGAGACCACTTCCACAATGCGCCCGACAATGTCTGTGGCAACCGAGTAATGCCAGCGCGCTCCGGGCTGAAACAGCAACGGTGTGCCGGCCAGGCGCACGGCAGTTTCCGCAAGCCCGCCGGCGCGCTGACCGAAGTCCAGCCGGTTGGCCCCGTAGGTCTCGGACAGAAGATCCTGGTTGAAGCCATAGGTGAGCCCGGACGTGTGTGTCAGCAGATTGTGGATGGTCATCGGCGCGCGCAATGGCTCGGTCTGGTCAAGGCGCGTGGCTCCGGATACCAGGACCGGCGTGTCGGCAAACTCCGGAATGAACATCGACACCGGATCATCAAGATGAACAAGCCCCTGTTCGTACAGCATCATGAACGCGGTTGAGGTCACCGGCTTGGTCATTGAGTAGATGCGCGCCAGCGTGTCCGGCGTGTAGGCGGTTTTGGCCTCGACATCCGAGTAACCGGTATGGCCTTCCCAGGCCACGCGCCCCTTGCGGGCGATCACGGTTGCGGCAAACGGAAACCTGCCCTCATCGACATAGCGCTGCATCCAGTCATCAATTCGGGTGAGACGGGCAGCGTCGAGGCCGCACTGGCCCGGGGATGATGATTGTAACGGCATGGGCAGGATTGAGGCTCAATTGGTGCTGAGGGTCAAGGGGGGACACTGGTGGCGCAAGTTTAATTTGTACCTGTTCCCGGATTGCAGCTAATCTGCCGTATACAGCAGATGTGTGTGGCATATGGTTGTTTTTGACGTGGCTATCGCATCGAGATCGCATGCAGTGGGGTTGGCTGCACAATGACGACGGGAGTCCGGACATGCTCAGAAGATTGCCAGCCGTCACGGCAACAGCGCTTCTGGTGATGGTGGGGTCACTGACCGCTTCGGCAGCGGCAGCGGCGCCGGACATTGCCGAGAGGGCGCCTGTCGCCAAGAGTCCGGGTGAGGGCAGCTACAAGGTGGCGCGCGATACCCGCCGGGCACGCCAGCGGCGCCGGAAAATCCGGCGGGAGCTGGATGATATCGGCTCCGGCATCGTGGAAGGGTTCCTGGCGCTTGGCGCGGCTGCAGCCGCAGCCCGGGATCACAAGGCATTCAGACGCGATCGATCCTGCAGACGGGTTGAGCGCCGCTGTGCCAACCGTCATGGCTGGGAAACCCGAAGATGGGAAAATTGTGTTGACAGCCGAGGCTGCTAGATCATTCCGACAGGTTCCATTTTTGGTGTGTACTTGGGTCCGGTTTGCACTTAGTTTGCGGCGCAGAATCGGCACTGGCCGGTGCGTGGACGTTAGGTTCACAGCTATCCCTGGGGACCAGATACAAGCATTTTGACAGGAGTCTGAAATTGATCAGAAGATTGTTTGTCGTTTCGGCGACGGCGGCCATGCTGATTGCCGGATCGCTGGCTGCATCTGCAGCAACTGATATACCGGCAACCGCCACTCAGGCACCGATTGCCGCTCCGGCAGCGGACGGCAGTTACAAGGTTGCCGACAAGAAGCGCAAAAGGCGCAACAAGCGCAAACGTAACCGCAGGCGCAATCTGGGCATCGGCCTGGGGCTGGCCGCGGGTGCGATAGCCATCGGTGCGGCCGCCGCTGCCGCGCGCGAGCGCGAGGAGTACAGGGCCTGCCGCCGTGTCGAGCGGCGCTGCGGTCGCCGCCATGGCTGGGAAACCCGCAGGTGGTACAGATGTGTCGAAAACCGCGGCTGCTAGGTCAGTTGTAATCGATCAGGTTCCAGCGCCGCCGGAGTGATCCGGCGGCGTTTGCGATTGTGATGGGATAGACCAACCGGGTTTCAGCCTGCATTGTGGGTGTGGCAATGGTGAATATGTCATTTTGTTTGATACAATCGGACTTTCGGTAACAGGGGCTCCATAACCATGAACGCGTTGCAGATCACAGCATTATTGATTGTCTTTGCCGGCGGGTTCGGTGCCATCAACTATCTGTTTTTCAAATTGCCTTCGGCCATCGGCATCCTGGTCGTGGCGTTCCTGGCGTCCCTGTCGGTGCTCGGGCTGGAAGCGCTGTTTCCGTTTCTCAATATTGCCGAGGCAATCACCGCCTTTGTGGCGGAAATAGAATTTTCCCAGGCCCTGCTGGAGGGCATGCTCGGTCTGCTGCTGTTTGCCGGCGCCCTGCATGTCAACATCGAGGATCTGCGCGCCGAAGCGTGGGTGATCGCCCTGATGGCCACGTTGGGTGTTGCGCTGTCCACCCTGATCATCGGCGTTGGTTTCTACTGGATTACGGCAATGCCGTTGTTGGTGGCGCTGGTCTTCGGTGCATTGATCTCACCGACAGATCCGGTCGCCGTTCTCGGCGTTTTGCGCGAAGCCGACCTGCCCAAATCCCTGGAAACCAAGATCGCCGGCGAAAGCCTGTTCAATGACGGTGTCGGCTATGTGGTGTTTCTGCTGTTGGTCGGGCTGGCGTTTCCCGTGGCAGGTGCCCACACGGATGCGAGCATTGCCGGCGTTGCCACATTCTTTGCCAAGGAAGCGCTGGGCGGTGCGCTGCTGGGTGCTGTGCTCGGGTGGTGCGTATTTCAGGTGATGAAGCGCATTGATGACTATCCGCTGGAAATACTGCTGTCGCTCGGCCTGGCATTCGGCGGGTATGAGCTGGCCGTGGCATTGCATGTCTCCGGTCCGATCATGGCGGTGGTGGCCGGACTGTTCATCGGCAATACCGGCGTCAAGTACGGCATGTCGAAAGAAACCCGGCAGCATCTGAACGTGTTCTGGACCCTGATCGACGAAATGCTCAATGCGGTGCTGTTCCTGCTTATCGGCGTGGAGATTTTCGCCATTACCTTCAACTGGGACACCATGACGACCGGACTGGCGGCGATTGCGCTGGCGCTCGTCGGACGTCTTGTGGCCGTAGCAGTGCCGATAGCCGTTTTATCGCCGTTCAGGGATTACTCGAAAGGCGTGGTTCCGATCATGACCTGGGGTGGATTGAAAGGCGGTATTTCAGTGGCCCTGGCACTTTCCCTGCCGGCCAGTGAATGGAAGGCCGAAATCCTGACGGCAACCTATCTGGTGGTTCTGTTCTCGATCATCGTCCAGGGCCTGACGGTGGCATCACTGGCAAGACGTGTAGGCCGTGAGCCGGAGATGTTGTGAGCGCTTGAAGGTGTTGCCAAGTGATCCTATCGCGGGTATAAGCCACCTCGTTTGAACGAACCGTCCGGCCAGTGTGGGCTGCCGTGGCGGTTTAAATGCTTAAAAACAAGCTTAAACGACCTGCTCATCACGTTCCGAGCGAAGCAAGGCAAGGCCGATCGGCCGCCGCACCATGTGCACACCTTGCTGAGATTGCGAACCGAGCAAACCAGGCCGTGAGCAAATTGGAGACAGCAAAATGCCCAAAATGAAGACGAAAGCGTCTTGCAAGAAGCGTTTCAGCTTCACCGCAAGCGGCAAGGTGAAAGCCGGTCAGGCCGGTAAACGCCATGGTATGATCAAGCGGTCGAACAAGTTCATTCGCAATCAGCGCGGCACCACAATCTTAACGGATGCGGACGCAGGGATCATCAAGGGCTTTATGCCCAACCGCTAACGGTACGCAAGGAGTTACCCTTAAAATGGCACGAGTTAAACGTGGTGTGACCGCTCATGCGCGTCACCGCAAAGTCGTCAAGGCAGCCAAGGGCTATTATGGCCGCCGCAAGAATGTGTTCCGCGCAGCCGTCCAGGCCGTGGAAAAGGCAGGTCAGTACGCTTATCGCGACCGTCGTCGCAAGAAGCGCAATTTCCGTTCATTGTGGATCCAGCGCATCAACGCTGCCTGCCGTGAACTGGGCATGACCTATGGCCGATTTATCGAGGGCCTCGGCAAAGCCGGTGTCGAAGTCGACCGTAAAGTCCTGTCCGATATTGCCGTTCGCGAACCAGACGCATTCAAGGCGCTGGTCGAAAAGGCAAAAGCTGCGCTGTAAGCCTACACGCTGCTATCTGACTACAAATACACCGAGTTTAAGCCGGGCATTGTCGCCGCATGAATATTGCGCGATAAGTCCGGCTTTATTGTTCTTGAACATGACCGATGGGTTTCACCATGACCGAACTGGCAGAACTGGAAAGCCAATTAGTGGGCGCTGTTGAGGCGGCGTCCGACGAGGCAACGCTGGACACCGTGCGGGTGTCGGCGCTGGGCAAGAAAGGCGCGATATCCGAGCGCATGAAAACGCTCGGCTCCATGTCGCCTGATGAACGCAAGCAGGCAGGCCAGGCCCTGAACGCACTCAAGGACAAGGTCGCTGCAGCAATCGCTACACGCTCAGCCTCGCTCAAGGAAGCCGGCCTCGAGGCTCGCCTGGCGACGGAATTCGTCGACGTGACATTGCCGGCACGCCCGGAAATGCAGGGCTCGGTGCACCCGGTTTCGCAAGTCTGGGAAGAGATCACCCAGATTTTCGGCGACATGGGATTTGCCGTGGCCGAAGGTCCGCATATTGAAACCGACTGGTACAATTTCGGTGCGCTGAACATTCCCGATGACCATCCGGCGCGTCAGGAGCATGACACCTTCTACTTCAACCCGAAGGAGGACGGG
>CALHUA010000229.1 GCA_938039915.1 uncultured Anderseniella sp. | reverse complement strand
GATGGATTAACGATCAGACCCAGTCTTGCGCTCCTTGGCACGTTTGACCACAAAAAGTTTTGGGTCCGGCTTAACTTCCTTGTCGACATTGGATAACTGAACCGTGGTGCGCTGGCCTTTGCCGTCAAGAATAATCCATTGAACCAGATCGTTGGCTTCCCGGTCGAACACCATTGTAAGCTGACCTGCAACAAGCTGGTCTTTTTCTTCCATGGTGACGGCAACGAGATTGTCCTGGGATTCGACTTTCAGGATAATGGCCTGTTCAAACAGGTTGACCTCACCGGCCAGTACAAGCTTGAGCGGTGTTGCGGCCAGCGGGTACTGGTCGTCTTTCTTGCGCTTGGTGTTCTTTACCGTGACCCAGCGGCCATCGGAGACAACCAGCAGCGGGCTGGGCGGTGCATATTCAAACCGCATCTTGCCGGGCTTGGAAATATAGAACACACCGTTGGCGACCTGTCCGCGCGGGCTGGTCTGGGTGAACTCACCCTTCATGTTTACAATTTCGTTCAGGTAGGTGTTGAGCAGGGTGACCGCTGCATTGTCATCTTCGGACAATTGCGCCGCAGCTTGTGCCACACCCGGATTGACGGGCAAAACGGTCACAGCCGGAACCAGCAGGGCGAGACCCATGAAAAATGCAAGGCGTGCGGATTTCTTAGTCAACGGGTATCCTCCAGTGGATTCGGCAGCGATTTGCCGGAAAAGGTATTTCTTCATCTGCGTGTAACACGGCGACAATGCGGCGGGAAAGATAAGATTTACGTGTTGTGATGCTGATCAGCCCATGTCTTCGCCAACCAGTATTTCGCGCTTGCCGGCGTGATTCGCAGCAGAAATCAGCCCTTCATCCTCCATGCGTTCAATCAGGCTGGCTGCCTTGTTGTACCCGATGGACAGTCTGCGCTGAATGTAGCTGGTGGAAACCTTCCGGTCACGCAGCACAACGGCAACCGCCTTGTCGTACTGTTCGTCACCTGAATTACCGCCCGGTGCGCCCGTGTCAAAACCGCCGTCGCCAGCGTCTTCACCGGTGTCTTCCGTTACAGCATCTACATAATTCGGTGCGGCCTGGGTTTTCAGATAGGCCACGATCTGTTCGACCTCGTCATCGGATACAAACGGCGCATGCAACCGTGAAATGCGGCCGCCGCCGGCCATGAACAGATTATCGCCCTGGCCGAGCAGCTGTTCGGCACCCTGTTCACCCAGGATGGTGCGGCTGTCGATCTTGGATGTCACCTGGAAGGAAATGCGGGTCGGGAAATTGGCCTTGATGGTGCCGGTAATGACATCCACCGATGGCCGCTGCGTGGCCATGATCACATGTATGCCTGCCGCACGTGCCATTTGAGCCAGCCGCTGGACAGCGCCTTCGATGTCCTTGCCGGCCACCATCATGAGATCTGCCATTTCGTCGATGATGACGACGATGTAAGGCAATGGCGACAGGTCCATCTGCTCTTCTTCGTAGATCGGTGCCCCGCTTTCGGGATCAAAACCTGTCTGGATCTGGCGGGTGAACACCTCGCCTTTTTTCTGGGCCTGCTCGGCACGCGCATTGTAGCCGTCAATATTGCGCACACCCAGCTTGGACATTTTGCGATAACGCTCTTCCATCTCGCGGACAGCCCATTTCAGCGACACAACGGCCTTGTGGGGATCTGTCACAACCGGGGCGAGCAGGTGCGGAATGCCTTCATAGACCGACAGTTCGAGCATTTTCGGATCGATCATGATCAGCTTGCACTTGTCAGGCGGCAGCCGGAACAGCAGAGACAATATCATGGTGTTGATACCGACCGACTTACCTGAACCGGTGGTGCCGGCGATCAGCAGATGCGGCATGCGGGCAAGGTCTGCCAGGGTTGGCTCGCCGCCAATGTCCTTGCCCAGTGCCATGGCAAGCTTCTGCTTGGTCTTTTCGAAATCGCGCGAGGCCAGCAGTTCGCGAAGATAGACGGTTTCGCGATTCGAATTCGGCATTTCGATACCGATCGCATTGCGCCCTGGAACCACTGCGACACGTACGGAAATGGCGCACATCGACCGCGCGATATCGTCTGCCAGTCCGATGACGCGGGACGACTTGATGCCGGGTGCCGGCTCGAGTTCATACAAGGTTACGACCGGGCCCGGACGGACATTGATGATTTCGCCACGAATACCGAAATCCTCAAGCACGCCTTCCAGCATGCGGGCGTTTTGTTCCAGCGCGTCAGCTGACAGCTGATTGGTCTGGTTGGAGGCGTCAGGCTCTGCCAGCAGGCTGAGGGGCGGCAGCTGGAACTCGCCATTGTTCGGCAGCATGTCGGGCTGCATGTCCTTGGCAATCCTGGATCCCTGTTTGACCGGCTTTGCCGCTGGCTGGACCCTGCCACCGGGCGCTGCAGGCGGGGCGATGCCGGACGGCACGGGCGGGGTCTCCAGTGATGGCTCCCGGGCAGCGGCAGTGGCTGCAGGCTCGGCATTGTCCGTGCGGCTCAGCCGGGGCTCGATGCGATTGTCGCTCAAGGGCGCCCGTTTCGCCAGAAAGGCAGGAATGGGTTTTGCGTCCGGGTCTGCATCAACTGTTTCACCCTGATCAACCTGCCTGCGGCTTTTCAACCGGCTCAGCAGCCCGGTTTCGCGCGCCTGTTCCGGCTCTGGTTCGCGTCGCAGGTTTTCTGCCAGCCGGCGCCGCGGCCTGACCGGCTCGTCATCCTCGTCTGCCTGATAGCGGTCGCGCAGGCTGCCTACGGTGTGGGCAAGGCGGGTAGAGGCGCTGATCGCCTTGGACCCGATCATCACGGTTGGTTTCTTGAATGACTTGAGTGCGCGCGCGGCTTGTGACGGAGAACTGCCGAGCGCCAGCAGGGCGGTCCATATGAAAGTGGTCAACGCGACGATGAAGCCGGCAATGGTGGCAATCGAAACAAACCCGAGGGCACGGGGCAGGGAGGTCAGCAACATGGCGCCGCTGTCTCCGATAATACCGCCGAAGCCCGGACCGATCGGCCAGTTGTCCGATAGCGGCAGGAAAGCCAGTACAACCGCCGATGACACGATGGCTGCAAGCCAGGACGGGGCGCGGGTTTTCCAGTTGCCCAGCCGATTGTGCGACATCAGGGTTATGGCCCAGAATGCCGGAATGCCGATGATCACCGAATTGGACAGCGCAAACCAGTTGATCAGCTTGTCTGAGACAATCGCGCCGGGATAGCCGAGCGAATTGCGGACATGGGTTTCAACCGCATTGGACCAGGACGGATCGCTGGATGACCAGGTTGCCAGTGCCACGGTGAGCGCGACCAGACAACCGAGCAGTACAAGGCCCTGCAATTCCATGAATCGCCGGCGGACAAACAGTTTCAACCCCTGGGGGATGGTTGCTTGGGCAGGTTTTGCAGTGCGGCTTCGAGGCATTTTGGGACTTCCGGTCATGCGCAGGTCAACAGGCTGAAACAAGGCATCAGCCGCGGTAAGATCGTATCCGGGTGATTGTGGTCCGGGCATGGTTAAGGTGTCGTTAAGTTTTGACCGGGTGCGGACAATGAAAAACCCCGGAAGCTGCATCGCTTCCGGGGTAAGTACCGGGCGCCGGTGACGGCGCCCTGAGTTGGGCAGCAGGGCTTAGATCGCGGACCCGCCGCGGGCGAACTCGGGATAGGCCTCAACACCCACCTCTCCCTTGTCGAGCCCTTCGAGTTCTTCTTCAGGGCTGACCCTGATGCCCATGGTTGCCTTGAGGATCAGCCACACGACGGCGCTTGAAACCGACACGAAGATGCCGACCGAGATGACGCCGACCGCCTGTGCATAGAAGGTGGCATCGCCATTGGTCAACGGCACGACCATGGTGCCCCAGATTCCGGCCAGCAGGTGAACCGGAATGGCGCCGACCACGTCGTCGATCTTCAGCTTGTCGAGCATCGGTACCGCAAACACCACGATGACACCGCCTATGCCGCCAATCATG
Source organism: uncultured Anderseniella sp. (assembly GCA_938039915.1). GTDB lineage: Bacteria > Pseudomonadota > Alphaproteobacteria > Rhizobiales > Aestuariivirgaceae > Anderseniella. The sequence goes on along the minus strand of CALHUA010000229.1, from coordinate 7,663 downwards.
ATGGCCATGATCGGCGATGGGGTCAGCGGTTCAGCGGTGATCGATACCAGGCCGGCCAGTGCGCCATTGAGCGCCATGGTGACATCCATTTTCTTGTAGACGATCTGGGTCAGGATGATCGCCACAACAACACCGGCCGCGGCTGCCAGGTTGGTGTTCACGAAGATGCGTGACACTGAAGACGCGTCGGAAATGGTGCCCATGGCAAGCTGTGAGCCGCCATTGAAGCCGAACCAGCCGAACCACAAGATGAAAGTACCCAGTGTGGCCAGCGGGATGCTCGAGCCGGGTATCGGGTTGATACGGCCATTTTCGCCGTACTTGCCGGTCCGGGCGCCGAGAATGATGGCCCCCATGAGTGCTGCCCAACCACCGGTGGAATGCACCAGTGTCGATCCGGCGAAGTCTGAAAATCCAATGCCGTCAAGCCAGCCTGCACCCCATTCCCAGCTGCCCTGGATCGGATAGATGATGCCGGTCAGGATGGCGGTGAAAATAATGAATGGCCAGAACTTGATGCGTTCGGCAATGGTGCCGGACACGATGGATGCGGTGGCTGCGCAGAATACCATCTGGAAGAACCAGTCGGAACCTGCCGCATAATCACCGGCATCCGCATCGGTTGCCGGAATGACTTTCGGCGTCGGCGTTCCCATCCAGCCGGTCCCGGCAGTTACCCCGTCATACATCAGGTTATAACCCACCACCCAGAACATCAGGCCTGCGACCGAGTACAGCGCGATGTTCTTCAGGCATTGCATGGATACGTTTTTCGAACGTACCAGACCCGCTTCCAGCATGGCGAAGCCGGCCGCCATGAACATGACCAGAAAGCCGCCAATGAGAAACAGCAGCGACGAAAAGATGTATTTCACGTCTGCAGTGGCCTCGGTGCCGGCCTGCGCAAATGCAGTGTCGCTTCCTGCGACAGCACCGATGGTCAGTATTGCCGCCAGTGCGAATTTTTGATGAAGCTTCATATCTGTTGCCCTCACAATGCTTCGTCGCCGGACTCGCCGGTGCGGATGCGCACGGCACTGTCCAGGTTCAGAACGAATATCTTGCCGTCACCGATCTGGCCGGTACGGCCTGCCTCGGTAATGGTGTCTACAGCCTTGGCTGCAAGCTTGTCTTCAAGTGCAAGTTCGATCTTGATCTTGGGCAGGTAAGACACTTCATACTCGGCCCCACGGTAGATTTCCGTGTGACCTTTCTGGCGCCCATGCCCCTTAACCTCACTCACGGTCATGCCCTCAACACCAATGGCGGACAGTGCGGTACGCACTTCCTCCAGCCGGTGAGGCTTGATGATCGAGATGATGTATTTCATTTGCATCTCCCATGTTACCCATCGCCGCCAGCCTCGAACCGACAGCGTCAACAGAGATGCATTTCAAGCAGCGTGCCAAACTGCATGTTTTGAATAACACATTGATATTACGAAATAAAAACTAATTTACTAAAATTCAAATCGGAATTTAATGCCTAAAAATTATACAATACTGGTGTGATGCATAATTATTAGTCTTTGCTGGTTTTGATGTAACCCTGCTGTACGACACTGGCTGTCAGCGTTCCCGTCCGGTTGAAAATACCGACCCGGCCCAACCCCATGCCGGCCTCATTGCCCATGGCCTCGTGGCTCATCAGCAGCCAGTCGGAAAAGTCCGGCTGGTTGTGCATCCACAAGGAATGATCAAGGCTTGCCATGGTGATCTCCGCGTCAAAAAAATTGCGGCCGTGTGGATGAAGGCTGCCGTTCAACACCGTCATGTCAGACAGGTAAGCCAGCAGTATCCATGACAGCTCGCCGGATGGTTGCTGAGTGGTTCGAAGCCGTGCCCAGGTCAGACTGGCGTCCGGACGATCAGGGTCTGGATGAACAAACAGTTCATGATCAGCCGGGCGCAGTTCAAAAACCTTTTCGCGGGCCAGGTAGCTTTTCGCTCCGGTCGGCAGAACCGATGCGTGCAGCCTGGTCATCTCGGCTTCATCAGGCAGGCCTTCCGGTGCGCTGGCATCGGGCATTTCAGGATGGTGCACCAGGCCGGGCCCGGGCTTTCGAAACGACGCCTGCAGGCAGAACACCGGCTTGCCGCCCTGGACAAGGGTGACCCGGCGATTGGCGATGGAACGGCCGTCCAGCAGTCGTTCTACCAGCAGCTCTATCGGTTCATCGATGATACCTGGTCTCAGAAAGTAGCCATGCACTGAATGCGGGGTGCGCTGCGGATCGTCCACGGTCATCTGCGCGGCTCTCAGGCCGTGGGACAACAACAGCCCGCCGTAAATCCGCCGCCAGCCGAATTTCGGGCTGCGGCTAAGGAACCGGTTGTCATCAAGGCGTTCAAGATTGAAACTGGCAAGCACTTCGTCGTATTCGGACATTCAACATTCTTTCTGCAAAGCCGCAGTACCAAGAGATACCGGCTATAAGGGCAACCTGTGAATTCGCAACAGCCATATGACGCAATCATCATCGGCGGAGGTCTCGCCGGTCTGACCTGTGGTCTTGCCCTGTCGGGGGATTATTTGTCCATACCCCTGAAAACCCTGATTGTGGACGCCGGACCTGATCTGGGTTTGAGGAATGTGAGTGCCGATCCGCGCGGTTCAGCCATAACCAAGAGCTCTCGCACCATGCTGCAGACACTTGGTGTCTGGGATGCGGTTGCAGATCACGCCCAGGCCTTTGAAAACATCATTGTGACCGACGGCAAGAACGCTGCCGACACAAGACCTGCCTTGTTGAGTTTCCTGGAGGCGGGTGAAACAGGATCAGCATCGGCCTGGATGGTTGAGAACGCCACACTGCTGCGCGCCCTGATTGACCAGGTTCAACAAACCGATCAGATAACCTTCATGGGCAACACCGCGGTTGACAGCTTTGACTTCACTGCCTCACCTGCGCGCGTTACCACGACCGACGGACGCACATTCACGGCGCCGCTCATAGTTGCTGCGGACGGTCGCAACTCAAAGGCCCGCCAGGCTGCCAATATCGACACGGTGCGATGGGATTATGACCAGTCCGGCATTGCCATGACGGTGGAACACGAGCTTCCGCATCACGGCCGCGCCGAAGAACACTTTCGAAAAGCCGGCCCGTTCGCGATCCTGCCATTGACCGGCAACAGGTCTTCGATCGTGTGGACCGAACAAACCAGCGACGCAGAACACCTGATGCAGTTGCCGGAGCATGAATTTCTGGATCAGTTCAAATTGCGGTTTGGCACTCATCTGGGAGAGGTGAAGCTGGCGACAGGATATGCAGCATGGCCGCTGTCGGTGCAGATCGCCAAAACCTTCATCGGGCAGAGACTGGCGCTGATCGGAGACGCTGCGCATGTCATTCATCCCATAGCGGGTCTGGGCTTCAATCTGGGGTTACGGGATATTGCCGCTCTGAGCGATTGTCTTGGCGACCATGTCCGGCGCGGCCTGGACCCGGGCGGCCAGAGCTGCCTGAAGGCCTACGAGACCTGGCGCCGGGCAGACACGATCATGGTGGCAGCAGCCTGTGACGGATTGAACCGGCTGTTCTCCAACGCCGCCCTGCCGGTTGCAACCCTCAGGCAGGCGGGGCTGAAGCTTGTAGACCGGTTGCCGCCGCTGAAGGCATTCTTCATGGATCAGGCGGCTGGAATGGCCGGCAAACAGCCGCGCCTTTTGCGCGGTGAACCGGACTGAGCCGTCAATCCCGGGTCTTGCCCTCGGATTCCAGTCGCGCCAGGTAGGCAGGCCAGATCACGTCGCGCTCACGTCCAAGTTTCAACAGGTAATCCCAGCTGAATATGCCGGTTGAATGCATATCGTCGAAGGTCAGCCGCACGGCATAATTACCCACCGGATCGATCTTGATGATTGCAACGCCGGCCTTGCCGCCAACACAGGTCTTCTGGTCCGCGCTATGGCCCTGTACCTCGGCGCTGGGGCTCTCGACGCGCAGATACTCGGCCGACAGTTTGTGCTGTTCGCCATCATCAAAGGTGACATCCAGTGAACGCCCGGCATCTGTCAGGCGAATTTCCTCCACCCAGACCGGGGCTGTGTTGCTGCCTGTCTCAGTCATCCAGGATCCGCGCCTCTTCAACCAGCATGATCGGAATACCGTCACGAATCGGATAGGCCAGGCGCGCGCGCTCTGAAACCAGCTCCTGTGTCTCGATGTCATACTGCAATTTTGCATGCGTCAGCGGGCACACAAGCATCTCAAGCAATTGTCCGCTGGCACGTCTGTAGGTCTGGCGGCTGCTGTCAGCGTCGGTCTTGTCCGGGGTCGCGGTTTTGTCGGTCATTGCACCACACGCTCACCGCCATCAGGCCCGGTCGACATATCGGCCAGGGCCATGAGTGTCCTGGTGCGCTGTTTGAGGTTCGGCGCTTCCAGCAGTGCCTGTTTCTCGCCGGCGGTGAAAGAGCCGATCATGGACAGCGTATTGATCAGCGTGGACGTGGACACTTCGCGAATCTCGTCCCAGTCAGCCTGCATGGATCGTGCATCCAGAAACCGCCTGAGGCTCGCCAGCAGTTTTTCACGATCCTCGCCGATGGTTTCATTTTCGTCGGTGAGGTCCACCAGGAACTCATCATAATCCGGACGCACAACGCGGAACGGGCTTGGTGATTTCACTTCCTCGGAAATCTTGAAGCGGCAAATCCCCGTCAGTATGATTTGTACCTGATTGTTTTCAACTTCCAGGAACGACGTAATCCTGCCGGCACATCCGACCTCGTACAATTCGGTGTCGGGAACGCTGCCTGCCGGATCCAGTTCGCGTTCGGATTCCATATTGCGCGGCTGGATCATGCCGATGAGGCGGTTTCCGGACAGGGCCGTGGAGACCATTTCCAGGTATCTCGGCTCGAAGATATTCAGGGGCAGGTCGCCACCGGGCAGTAACAATGCCCCAGGCAGAGGAAACATCGGCAGCGTTTTCGGCAGATCCGCGGCTGACTGATAGCGCTCGTCGTTGGATTTCAAGACCATCACCTATTGAAACTGATTACTCAGGCAAACAAAATCGAAGATAACCGCCTACGGCCCGAAAGTGTCAATTCGTGGGTAGGGCCCCAGGCTTCGAAAAACAGCAACAGCTGTTTTCGCGCGGCGTCGTCGTTCCAGGCCCGGTCCTTTTCGATCAGCCACATCAGGTTGTCCAGTGCGGCTTCTTCCTGACCGGCTGCGTTGAGGGCAACCGACAGGTCGAGACGGGACTGATAGTCGGCTTCATTGGCAGCCACAGCCTCGCTCAACCGGGTAATCTCTCCATCATCAACCGGTGTTTCTGCCACGGTCAGTGCGGCAAGCGCGCCGGAAACATGAGGGTCGTCCACCAGCGCCGGCGGGATCACGGACAGCAGTTCACGGGCACCGTCGAGATTCTCAACCGCAATATAGGCCTTGGCCATGCCGGCAATGGCCCGGCCGTTTTCCGGCTCGAGCTGCAGGATCTGCTCAAACATGGCGATGGCATCGTCTGCCGCTTCTGCGTCCAGCGCGGCTTCTGCGGCTGTCAGCATCTGCTCGACCTGTTCGGCCTGTCCGCCATGACCGGAGATGATCTTGTCGATGAAGGTCCTGAGTTCCGATTCCGGCAGCGCACCCATGAAACCGTCAACCGGCTGTCCGTCGGCAAAGGCAAACACTGCCGGGATTGACTGAATGCGCATCTGCTGCGCCAGTTGCTGATTGGCGTCGATGTCGACCTTGACCAGGTGTATCTTGCCGCCGGCCTCGGTGACGATCTTTTCAAGCAGGGGACCGAGCTGCTTGCACGGGCCGCACCACGGCGCCCAGAAATCCACCAGCACGGGAACCGACTTTGATGTCTCGATGACATCGCTCATGAAGTTTGCGGTATCGGAGTCCTTGATGATTGCCCCTGACGGGGCCGGTGACGGGGCCGGACTGTTTTCCGGTGCCGGTGAGTTGCCGCCGGCATTGAACGACGTTCCCATCGAGAAAGTTTGGTTTGTCATTTTGGCCTTCCTGAGTGCCGCGATAAAATTGATGTCGTTAACATGGTCTCGCGGCGGGCATTTTGCAAATCAGCCAGACAGGTTAACGCTGTCGGGCGGGGTTGGTTGTCTTCTAGTCGTACAGCTCAATTATCTGCGGTTCATGGCCACATGAGGAAATGAACGTCAAAAGATCATCCGGTGCCAGCGTGACCGTGGCCGTATTGATCAGCGGATGGTAGCTGACCATGTCATGTTGCATCATTTTCGCGTCAAGCACGACATTGACCCGGTGCGCGGTATCGTTGATGAGCGCGAACGGGGTGACCGAGCCCGGCTCGACACCCAGCACCTCACCCAGCAGTTCCGCCTTGCCGAACGAGATCCTGGCAGCGCCGATCAGGGCCGGCAGCGCCTTGAGGTCGATCACGGCGTCCTCGAGGCACACCACCAGCCACAGCGCTCCCTTCTTGTCCTTGAGGAACAGGTTCTTGCAGTGCCCACCGGGGATTTCACCGCGCAGGGCGCGCGCCTGCTCAACGGTGAAGACAGCTTCATGCTCGGTTGTGCTGGCGTTGATGTTAAGCTCGGCGAGGCGCTGAAAGAGCTGGTCGGGCGTAGTGGACATGATGGCTCCGGAAACAGGTCGTCGATAAGAATCTAATTTGTCTCAGATGTGCTATTGCATTTAGTTCCCGCTTGCGCAATATAGCGGCGCTTGAGACGGCCTTGTTTGCCGTCCAATCCCCATGGATGCGGGCGTAGCTCAGGGGTAGAGCACAACCTTGCCAAGGTTGGGGTCGTGAGTTCGAATCTCATCGCCCGCTCCAACAATCGCACAGCGATTAATTAGGTACCGCCGGATTCCGGCGTGTTTTCTAGCTATTCCCGGGCGACACAAGGCATAAGGTCCCAAAGACCTTTGCCGCCGCCATGTCGCTATTGCAGTTCCTTGGTGCGCAGAAAGCGGATGTCTTCGTAGGTTTTCGCCGCGTAGTCCAGTTCCCATGATCCCTTGGCGAGAAATACGTAGCTGCCGTCACGGTCTGTCGCCATGGCCAGCCGGTTGCGTTCGCGGAAGGTCGTCAGGGCCGCAGGGTCTTCTGCTGTGACCCAACGGGCCATCTCATAAGGTGACGCTTCAAATTCGAGGTCCACGCCATATTCCTGCTTGGCGCGCGAGGCCATCACGTCGAGCTGCAGCACGCCTACAACACCGACAATCCACTGTGATCCGACTTCGGGCTGGAATACCTGGATCAGGCCTTCTTCGGCCAGATCCTCCAGCGCGGCGCGCATCTGCTTGACGCGGGTCATGTCGCCCAGGCGGACGCGGCGAAGCGCTTCAGGGGCAAAGGCCGGCAGCCCGGTGAACCGCAGGGTCTCGCCCTCGGTGAACGTGTCTCCAACCCGCACCGTGCCGTGGTTGGGTATGCCGATGACATCGCCGGCGCGGGCGTCTTCGGCGATCTCGCGATCCTGCGCCAGAAAGAAGATCGGGCTGTGCACCAGGATGTCCTTGCCGGTACGCACCTGTTTCAGCTTCATGCCGCGCTTGAAGTGACCGGAGCACACCCGCATGAACGCCACCCGGTCACGGTGGTTCTTGTCCATGTTGGCCTGCACCTTGAAGATGAACCCGGTGACCTCGTCTTCATCCGGTTTGACCTCGCGCGGCTCGGCCGGACTGGGCCTGGGTGAC
>CALHUA010000228.1 GCA_938039915.1 uncultured Anderseniella sp. | reverse complement strand
TGGACCGCTGAATGGAAGTGGGACGGCATCAGGGTGCAACTGGCGGGAAACGGGCGGGACTTGCGGCTGTATTCACGCACAGGTGATGACATCTCGAAATCATTCCCCGATATCGCGGATGCATTCCTGGGCTTTTCCGGCGTGGCGGACGGCGAGTTGCTGGTATGGCGCGACGGCGACATCGCCCCCTTCAATGATCTCCAGCAACGCCTCAACCGCAAGACGGTCAGCGCCGCCATGGTCAGGGATTTCCCGGCCCATATCCGGTTTTATGACCTGCTGTTCCGTCATCAAGACGACCTGCGCGGGCTCGACCTGACGGCGCGGCGCAGGCACCTGGAAGAGCTGCTGGCAGAAAATGCGTTTTCGCGCGCATCGGTGAGCAAAGTCATTGAATTCAGGAAATTCGACGACCTGTCGGTCCTGCGCGATGGCGCGCGCGATGCCAATATCGAAGGCCTGATGCTGAAGCGCACCGCATCAGCCTATCTGGCCGGCCGGCCGAGAGGACACTGGTTCAAGTGGAAGCGTGACGCGCTCACCGCCGACTGCGTGGTGATGTATGCCCAGCGCGGGTCCGGCAAGCGGTCCTCGTTTTACTCCGACTATACATTCGGCGCCTGGCGCACCGGCGAGGACGGCAGGGACGAACTGGTGCCCGTCGGCAAGGCCTATTCCGGCTTCACCGACGCGGAACTGAAGAAGCTGGACAAGTTTGTCCGCGACAACACAATCGACCGGTTCGGGCCGGTACGCGCGGTCAAACCCGACCTGGTTTTCGAGGTCGCGTTTGATGCCGTGCAACCGTCAACCCGGCACAAATCCGGCATCACCATGCGGTTTCCCCGGATTCATCGCATTCGCTGGGACAAGCCAGCCAATGAGGCCGATCATCTTGACACACTCCTGACATTGATTGCCCAATAGAGTTACGGCTTTCAATGAACCAGGGAGGAAATCATGGATATCGACAAGATGAAATCACTCGTCTCGGCCGGCAAAATGGGCCGCAGGGACTTCATCCAGCTTTCGGTGGCGGCAGGATTGACCGTGGCGGCAGGCGACAACCTGTTCTCGGCAACCGCGCGCGCAACGCCTAAAAAAGGTGGCCATCTCAAATCCGCCGTCGGCCACGGCTCGACCACCGATTCACTTGATCCCGGCACCTGGGAAAACTCCCACGTCGGTGATCTGGGCTATATCCCTTATGACTACCTGGTCGAAATCGACACCAAGAATTCACCGGCTCCCGGGCTGGCGGAAAGCTGGGAAGCATCAGCGGAAGTGGACCGCTGGGTGTTCAAGTTGCGCAAGGGCGTGGAGTTCCATGACGGAAAAACGCTCGACGCAGAAGATGTTGTCGCCTCGATCAACCACCACCGGGGTCCGGACACCAAATCCGCCGCCAAATCAATCCTTGAAATCATCCAGGATGTGAAGGCCAACGGCAAGGATGAGGTCGTGTTCGAGTTGAGCTCCGGCTCGGCGGACTTCCCGTTCGTCGTGTCCGACTATCACCTGCCCATCATGCCGGCCAAGGACGGCAAGCTGGACTGGGCCTCCGGCAATGGTACCGGCCCGTTCAAGCTGGAACGCTTTGATCCCGGCGTGACCATTGAAGCCAAGCGCAACGAGAATTATTACGGCACCGCCTATTTCGACGAGGTGTCGATGTTGTCGGTCAGCGATGTTGTCGCGCGCCAGAATGCATTGAACTCAGGTAATGTGGACTACATCGACCGACCCGACCTGAAGACAATCTCCCTGCTGAAGCGGAACCCTGGCCTGGAGATAGATCAGGTCACCGGATTTGGTCACTATGTGGCCCCCATGAACACCACCATGGCGCCGTTCGACAACAAGGATGTTCGCCTTGCGCTGAAGTACGCCATCAACCGGGAAGAACTGGTGAAGAAGATCCTGCTGGGCTTCGGTTCACCCGGCAATGACAACCCGATCTCACAGTCGATCAAGTACGCGATCGACCCTGAACCTCGTCATGCCTACGATCCTGACAAGTCCAAGTTCCACCTCAAGAAGGCCGGACTCGACAGCCTGAAAGTCGATATCTCCGCGTCCGAAGCCGCGTTTGCAGGATCACTGGATGCAGCCGTCTTGATGTCGGAATCCGCCAAGGCATGCAATATCGACATCAACGTCATCCGCGAAGCATCGGATGGTTACTGGTCGAATGTGTGGATGAAAAAGCCATGGTGCATGTCGTTCTGGAGCGGCCGCCCGACAACCGACTGGATGTTTACGACCGCTTATGCTGCAGAGGCAAAGTGGAATGATACGTTCTGGAAAAACCCGCGCTTCAACGAATTGCTGGTATCGGCCCGTGCCGAACTGAACGAAACCAAACGTGGTGAGATGTATGCTGAAATGCAGAATATTCTGCATGATGACGGCGGCATCATGGTGTTGATGTTCAACGACTTTGTCACGGCACACAGCAAGAAACTGGCCCACGGAGACCTGAACTCAAACTACGATCATGACGGCGGTTACATGTATCGCCGCTGGTGGTTCGCCTGATCCGGTAACAACCTGAAATAAGGGTCGGCCGCGCTCCCGGAACCAGGGCGTGCGGCCGTCCTCCTAAAATTAAGGCACAAAAAGGGCTGGTCATGTCTGGTTTTTTTTGCCACCCTTTGTCAGGTGGGAGACGCAAACAGACGCATCGGCGACAAGATGCGCGTTACGGTTTGCGTGAGGGAGTACATAGAACATGCATCCGATCGTACGGACTGTATTGCAGAGACTGGGCCTTGGCCTGCTGACTCTTTTTGTCGTTTCCGTCATCATTTTCAGTTCGCTGCAGTTCCTGCCGGGCGACTTTGCGACGTCGGTTCTCGGGCAGGCGGCCACGCCTGAAACTGTTGCAGCCTTCCGCCGGGAGCTGGGCTTGAACGAACCAGCGATCACCCGCTACATCCAGTGGATCGGTGGTGTGCTGCAGGGAGATTTTGGTTCGTCCTTTTCCGGTCGCAGCCAGGGCCGCGAGCGCGAAGTGATGGAACTGATCGGCCCGCGCCTGTGGAACACATTGTTCCTGGCCGGCATGACCGCAATCATTGCCGTGCCGCTGGCGCTGACACTCGGCATCACTGCCGCTCTGTATCGCAATTCCTTTTATGACCGTGCCGTCAACGCAACGACGCTGACAACCATTTCGTTTCCCGAATTCTTCGTTGCCTATATCCTGATCCTTGTATTGGCGACCTTGTGGAAAGTGTTCCCATCTCTGGCAAACGTACGCGAATCCACCGAACTGGCTGACAGAATCTACATGACTGCACTGCCGGCGCTGACACTCACCCTGGTGATTGTTGCGCACATGATGCGCATGACCCGGGCTGCCATCATCAATCTGCTGGCCAGCCCGTACATCGAGATGGCACGGCTCAAGGGCGTGTCCAAATCCAACGTGATCATCAAGCATGCACTGCCCAATGCCTGGGCGCCGATCGTCAATGTGATTGCCTTCAACCTGGCTTACCTGGTTGTTGGCGTTGTGGTTGTGGAGGTGGTGTTTGTTTATCCCGGTGTCGGCCAATTGATGGTGGATGCCGTGACGACCCGTGACATCCCTGTCGTACAGGCGTGCGCGTTGATCTTCGCAGCCACCTACATCCTGTTGAACCTGTTTGCCGACATTGTATCCATCGTAACCAATCCGAGGCTGTTGCACCCAAGATGAGCACCGATGACCAGACCTATTCAGCCGCTGGCGAGGTGGCCTCTGTTGCAGAACGCCGAACCTGGTGGGACCGCACCTGGCGCAATCTGAAAAAGGCGCCGGTGACAGCCTGGTTTGGCATGATTGTCATCTCTTTCTATTTCATTCTTGCCGTGTTTGCGCCCTTGCTCGCGCCATATGGCGAGAGCCAGATTTTTGACACGCCGTATGCGCCGTGGAGCTCCGAGTTCTGGTTCGGCACGGATCAACTGGGGCGGGATGTGCTGTCGCGGCTGATCTATGGTGCCCGCAACACAATCGGTATTGCCGTTGCAACCACCGCGCTGTCGTTTCTGATCGGCGGCAGTCTCGGCGTGATGGCGGCCATCAACCGGTCCTGGCTGGACCAGGGACTGAGCCGGTTTGTGGACGTGCTTATGGCCATCCCGAGCCTGATTTTCTCATTGATGCTGCTGTCCATTTTCGGCTCCAATGTCATCAACCTGATCATTATCATCGCCGTCCTGGATGCGACACGCGTGTTCAGACTGGCACGTGCGGTGTCCCTGAACGTGGTTGTCATGGACTATGTCGAGGCATCGCGGCTGCGCGGTGAAAGTCTCGGTTGGGTCATGCGCCGGGATATTCTGCCGAATATTCTGCCACCGATGGTGGCCGAGTTCGGCTTGCGGTTCTGTTTCGTGTTCCTGACCATTGCATCGCTGTCATTCCTCGGTGTCGGTATTCAGCCGCCAACGGCTGACTGGGGCTCGATGGTCCGCGAAAATGCCCAGCTCATCTCGTTTGCCGAGTACGATATGAAGGCTGCGATGACCCCTCTGCTTCCTGCCGGTGCGATTGCGCTCCTGACCGTTGCGGTCAACTTCGTGGTCGACTGGTTCCTGCACAAAACAAGTGGTATCCGCGATGAAAAGTAAATCTGGCGATCGCACAGCCGGCGATCTGCTGCTGGATATGCGGGATATCCGCATTGACGGTTTTTCCGACGATATCTGGCACCCGATCATCAAGGGTGTGGACCTGAAGCTGCACCGCGGCGAGGTCATGGGGCTGATCGGCGAATCCGGGGCAGGCAAGTCAACACTCGGCAAGGCCGCCATGGGATATGCGCAACCCGGTTGCCGGATCACCGAAGGCACCATTCAGTTTGACGGTATGGACTTGCGGGCCATGAATGACGCCCAGTTGCGCGAACTGCACGGGTCACGCATCGCTTATGTGGCGCAAAGCGCGGCAGCGTCTTTCAACCCGGCGCACCGGCTTATAGATCAGTGTGTCGAGGCAACGGTGGGCCACGGCCTGCGCCCTGATGATGAGGCGAAGAAGGACGCCAGGGAATTGTTTGCAGCCCTGCAGTTGCCTGATCCCGACAATATCGGTGATCGCTATCCGCACCAGGTCTCCGGCGGTCAGTTGCAACGCGCCATGACCGCCATGGCGATGTCGTCGCGACCGGACCTGATCATTTTTGACGAACCGACCACGGCGCTCGATGTGACGACCCAGGTGGAAGTTCTGGCTGCCATGCGCGATATTGTCGAGCAGTTCCACACGGCCGCGATCTACATAACCCATGACCTTGCGGTCGTGGCGCAGATGGCAGATGTCATCAAGGTTTTGCGGTATGGCGAAACAGTTGAAGACGCGCCGGCCCGGCAAATGCTGAAGAAGCCGGAGGAGGCATATACCAGGTCACTATGGGCGGTCCGGTCACTGGAAAAGCCCCAGGAAACCAGCGAGGACATCATCCTCAGGGTAAACGCGGTCGATGCCAGTTACGGCAGCTCGATCAAGGTACTGGAAGATGTCACCATAGACATTCCGCGCGGGTCCACGGTGGCTGTCGTGGGGGAATCGGGATCTGGCAAATCTACCACAGCCAGGGTCATCACAGGCCTTTTGCCACCGATGAAGGGCGACGTGCTGTTCAATGACGAACCGCTGCCGCTGGCGCTCAAGGACCGGACGAAGGATCAGCTGCGCCGCATCCAGATGATCTACCAGATGGCGGATACCGCCATGAACCCCAAGCACACGGTTCGCGATATTATCGGCCGGCCGCTGGAGTTCTACCTGGGACTGTCGGGCAAGGAGCTGGACGGGCGAATTTCCGAGCTGCTCAAGATGATTGAACTCGATGACAGTTTCATGGAGCGGTTACCCAGTGAACTGTCAGGTGGTCAGAAGCAGCGCATATGCATTGCACGCGCGCTTGCGGCAGATCCCGAACTGATCATCTGCGACGAGGTGACGTCCGCCCTGGACCAGATCGTACAGGAAGGTATTTTGAAACTGCTCTTACGGCTGCAGAAGGAATTCAACATCACCTATCTGTTCATCACCCATGACATCGCAACGGTGAAGGCGATTTCCGACCAGATCGTGGTGATGTTCCAGGGCCGCGTGGTCGAGCAGGGCATGAAGAACGACATTCTGTCGCCACCGCACCCTGACTACACCCAGCTGTTGCTGTCGTCGGTGCCGGAAATGGACCCGGACTGGCTGACCAGCCTTCTCGAGTCCAGGGGCGAAACCGGTGCCATGAGCGCGTCGGGTAACTGACTTGATGAACCATAAATCCGGTTCATGCGTTTCCTGATCAGCAGTTTCTCAACAATTCAGCGGACACCCCAGTGAGCGCTCAGCCCATCATCGTCTGGTTCACTCAGGACCTGCGCCTGAGCGACAATGCCTGCCTGCATGCCTCCGTTGCCTCGGGGCACCCGATCGTACCTCTATATATTCTCGATGACGTCACGCCCGGCGAGTTTGCCATGGGCGGGGCTTCGCGCTGGTGGTTGCATCGCTCGCTGGCCTCGCTGACTTCATCCCTGAAAGCACTGGGTGGCAAGCTGATCCTTCGTCGGGGCGAGGCTGGCAAGGTCCTCGAGCAGCTGGTTCACGATACCGGCGCACAAGGTGTCTACTTTTCACGCGGCTATGCGCCGTGGTCGGTCAAACTGGAGAAAAAGGTTGCCGCGCAATGTGGCGTCCAAGGTGTGGAGTGCAAACGCTTTTCCGGGTTTCTGCTGCATGAACCTGAAGCCATCAGGACCGGTAACGACGGCCCATACAAGGTCTAC
>CALHUA010000227.1 GCA_938039915.1 uncultured Anderseniella sp. | reverse complement strand
GGCGGCCACGCAGACAGACAACTCCCGCATCCTGCGCGACTTTGCCAGCACGGCATTCGGTGCACCGGGCAAGGCGGCGGGCCTGATGTTCGACGGTCGCGCCGTCTCCCTGCCCGGCGCAGGCTTTGCCAATTCGGGATCTATCGATTCACTTGACGCCCATGATGGGCAGAAGGCCACCAAGGGCCATATGGGGGTCGTCGTCATCCCCGCGCTGTTTGCGTTTGCGGATGGCGACATACCCGTTTCCGGCCCGGAATTCATGACCCGACTGGTGATCGGCTACGAGATCGCGACGCGGGCCGGATTGGCGCTGCACGCCAGCGTATCGGATTATCATACCTCGGGAGCATGGAATGCGCTGGCCGCAGCTGCGATTGGCGCACGTGCGCTGAAGCTTGATACCGACTGGACACGGCACGCGCTGGGTATTGCAGAGTACAACGGCCCGCGCTCGCAGATGATGCGCTGCATCGATCATCCGACCATGGTCAAGGACGGCGCGACCTTGGGCGGTTTCACCGGTATTGCCGCTGCCCAGCTTGCCCAGCTGGGTCACACCGGCGCGCCGGCGATCACCATGGAAGATCCGAACCTGGCCTCATATTGGAATGACCTGGGCGGACGCTGGTATGTAGCCGATCAGTACGTAAAGCTTTACCCGGTGTGCCGATGGGCACAACCAGCCATTGCGGCTGCCCTGTCACTGAGTGACCAGTTTGATTTTGCCGACATATCCGGTATCCGCATCGAAACCTTTCACCAGGCCAGACGCCTGCCGCTGGCAGAACCGGCCAATACCGAGCAGGCGCAATACTCGATCAAGTTTCCCGTCGCCGCTGCCCTGGTGCGCGGGCGCATTGGCGTGGAAGAAGTAACCGGACAGGCCCTGACGGACCCTGACATCCTGCGGCTGGCCAACATGATCGAGGTCACCGAGGATGATGAGGCCAATGCCGCCTTTCCGGCGGACCGCCTGGCCCGCGTCCACATATCACTGACCGACGGGCGAACCCTGGAGAGCGGAATGATGAAGGCGGTTGGTGATCCTGAAGACCCGATCAGCGACGCTGACCTTCATGCCAAGTTCACCGACCTCGCTCAACCGGTGCTGGACAGCACCCGGGCTGCAAGGCTGCTTGAAGCGTGCACGGGGCTGTGGGAGGCCGACAGCGTATCGGACCTGGTCGCCCTGGTAATGCAGCCGGTTGAAGACTAGAGCAACATGGGTTCAAGCGAACCCATAAAGTTGCTCTATCACTTTGAAAGCGATCAGGTTTATGATTTTGGTTTATTCAACCAGAAATCATCCTGATCTAAGCGATCTCCAGTGCCGCCTTGCGGCCTTCGTAGATGGCCATGTGGGCCTTGCGCGGGGCGTTGCAGTCACCCACGACGGCAAACGGGGGGCAATCGCCCAGCGCCTGGATGTCGTCGGAAAACTCCGTGTTGGGGCTGGCTACCGTCGCCAGTACCAGCGTTTCGAAATTCCGCTCGAAGGTTTCACCGGTCAACAGGTCGATGAAACGCGCTACCGAGCCTTCATTGTCAGGCTTGCCCCATGATTGCAGCGCGGTATCTGTCAGCGCCACGCCGCCGTGACGCGCAAAACGCGCGCGCGCCACATCATCTGCCCCGGTTCCTGAAAGTTCTGCCGCCAATACGCCATTGGCCGTCATGGCGGTTACCTTGTGGCCGGCTTCGGCCAGATACAGTGCAGTCCCGATACCGCGCCAGGAATGCAGATCATCTAACACCAGCACCCGCTCGCCGATCATCGCACCGTTCTCCAACACGGTGTGATAGCTGATCACATTTGCCTCATCATGGCCCGGCAGTACATCGTTCATCGGCAGGGCCCGCTGGAAGCCGGACGTGACCGGCTTGATGCCGGTTGCCGCTATGATGTGATCGGGATGGAGATGGCGCACGGTCAGCGGTGTTGCGGCTTCGCCGAGCTTTACATCTACCCCCAGACGCTCCAGTTCATGGCTGTACCAACTGATGTGGTCGTTAATTCTCGACCGGGTCGGCTGGCGCCCGGCCAGATGCCATTGGCCACCGATCATCGGCCCGCGCTCTATCAGCGTGACCTTGTGACCTGCCTCTGCGGCGACCCGTGCCGCTTCCAGGCCGGCTGGCCCGGCGCCTACAACCAGCACCGACTTGCGGCGCTCGGTCTTGGCAATCCTGTCGCCGCGCCATTCCCATTCACGCCCCACCGACGGGTTGACCAGGCAGGAAATCCAGTAGTCCTTGTAGCGGCGCGCTATGCACTGCTGATTGCAGTGAATACACGGACGGATGCTGGCGCCGTTGCCGGCTTGCGCCTTGTTGGCCAGATGCGGGTCCGCAATCTGGGCCCGCACCATGGAACAAGTGTCAGCCTGACCGGTCGAGATGACCTGTTCAGCCTTTTCAGGCGAATGAATGCCGGCTTCCGCCTGGACCCGGGCATGGCGCAGCTGATGCTTGAGATGATCAGACAGATGAGCGCCTTCCACACCTTCGTGAATGTGGCTCGGTATGATCGGCTGGTCGCGGAAGTAACTGCCGGTGCCGCAGGTCACGTAATCCATCAGGCCGCGCTCATCGTGCCAGGCGGCGATTTCGCTCAGGGCTTCCAGTGACAAGGCCGGTTCGGCCTTCTGGTCTACGGACACTGCCATGCCGATGATGAAGTCGGAGCCGCAGGCCTCACGGATGCGTTTGAGAATTTCAGCCGAAAACCGCACCCGGTTCTCCAGGCTGCCGCCCCACTTGTCATCGCGCCGGTTGGACCAGGGTGTCCAGAACTGGTCAACCAGGGAATGATAGGCGGCAAAGATTTCAATGCCGTCAAAGCCTGCCTGCTGGGCGCGGTCGGCGGCGGCCACAAACGAGGCTATCAGTTCCTCGATCTCTGCTTCGTTGACCTCATGACCACCGTCTGAATCATGCATGGACGGCATGCCCGACGCTGACCAGTTGGCATGGAAGGAGTTGGCGCCATCACCGTGCTGACCGACATGATACAGCTGGTGCAGCATGACCGTGTCATAGTTGCTGCAGGCTTCGTTGATCTTGCGAAGGGGTGCAATGATGGCGTCATCATTGGCCCGGAAGTTGCCACGGGTCAGGACACCTGAGGCATGCACCGGCACCGGCTCGACCACGATCATGCCGGCGCCCCCCTTGGCGCGCTCGACGTAATAGGCCTTGGTTCGCCGCGATGGCAATCCGTTCTCGGCCATGTTGTTGGTATGCGCACCAAACACGATGCGGTTTTTCAACCGCTTGTGGTTGATGGTAATAGGGGTAAACAGATGCGGATAGGGATTGCTCATGAGAACATCACATTCAGGTTGCCGTCGAAAATCAACTTGTGGTTGCCGTCGAAAATCAGATCGCAGGGTGCCGCCCGTCACATTATTGTCATAGTTTTTCCACTGATTTGCCAAGTCCTCGTTGCAATTTTTTCTCAATTAGGCTCGAAATCCACAGTCCATGGCGGTTTTGGGCGATAAAGTTTGCCTATCCAGTCCATAAAACTGCGGACTTTCAAGGGTTCATACAGTCGGCCGGCGCACAGCGCATAAATCCCCAGCACACCGCCCGACCAACCGGGAAGCACCCGAACCAGCCTGCCGGATGCAATATCGCGATTGGCAATAAAGTCCGGCTGCAGGGCAAGCCCGCCACCTGCGATTGCAATTTCTTCTATCGCATCACCACTGTTTGCCGACACCGCCGGCGATACACGCACCTTTTCAAGGCTGCCTTCACCGTCACGCAGCGACCATACATTGCCTTCATGGCCAAATGTGTACCCAAGGCATAGGTGATCAGTAAGACATTGCGGTGTTGTGGGAGCACCATGGGCTGCAATGTAGTCGGGACTTGCACACAAGACTACCTCGGCATCGGCAATGCGTCTGGCAATCAGGTTGGAATCCGCCATCCTGGCGGTGATGCGGATGGCAACGTCGAAGCCTTCTTCCACCAGATCGACAGTGCGATCATTCAGAGACATGTCCACCGCGACACTCGGATTTGCCGACGTGTACTGCCCCAGATAGGGTGCCAGATGGCGCACACCGAATGACATCGGCGCAGACAGCGCAAGCCGGCCCTGCGGGGTTACGGTCTGAAGACCGGCCAGCCGGTCCGCCTCATCAAGCTGCGCCAGTATCTCCCGGGCCCGTTCGATATAGGCAGCGCCGGTACTGGTCAGGCTGAGCGAGCGGGTTGTGCGATTGAGCAGGCGCGCACCAAGATAGGCTTCAAGATCTGCCAGATGGCGCGATGCCATGTTGCGGGACAGGCCAAGAGCCTCCGCGGCAGCTGCAAAACTGCCGTGATCAACAATGGTGACGAACACCTCGATGGCCCGGAAGCGATCCATATTATCTCCTTTCAAGAGATAATTTATCTCATAATCGTCAGATTATCTCCAACATAAAACACACTATCTGTGGGTCATCGACACTTGGTTCATCGAAAGGAACGCTCCCATGAGCAATGATCAACTGACTGCAAATGGCACCGCACTGCTGCGAATTACATTAGGCGTCGCCGCACTTGCGCACGGACTCTTGAAAGTATTCGTTTTCACCCTGCCCGGCACCGCCGGTTTTTTTGAAACACTCGGCCTGCCGGGTTTCCTTGCCTATGTCACCGCGTTTGTGGAAATCGCTGGCGGCATTGCCCTCATTGCCGGGTTCCGGACGCGACTGGTCTCTCTCGCCATGGTTCCCATTCTGCTGGGTGCCATGTGGGCTCATTCCGGCAATGGCTGGGTGTTTTCCAATCAGGGCGGCGGATGGGAATACCCGTTGTTCTGGTCCGTGGTGCTGGTGGTACAGGCGATGCTTGGCAGCGGTGCGTTTGCGGTAGATGATATGCAGGCCCGCAAAACATCAGCCAACGCGTGACCCCAGGAGACAGCACAATGTCAAAGACCATTCCCCCTGCCCCGCAAGCGCCTGTCGCTGCCGGCGCCCGCATCGGGCATGTCCACCTCAAGGTCGCCAATATCGACCGGGCGCTGGACTTCTACGTAGGCGTGCTGGGCTTCGGCGTCAAACAACGCTATGGCGAACAGGCTGCCTTTATCGCAGCCGGCGACTACCATCATCATATCGGCCTCAACACCTGGGAAAGCGAGGGTGGCTCGCCACCACCGCGCGGCACCACCGGCCTGTTTCACCTGGCTATCGTATATCCCGAACGGGCTGACCTGGCTGATGCGCTGAAGCGCGTGAGAAAAGCAGGTTATGAGCTTGAAGGAGCATCAGATCATGGTGTGTCACAGGCGCTCTACCTGCGTGACCCGGACGGCAATGGCGTCGAACTTTACTGGGACCGGCCGCAGGCTGACTGGCCACACAATGACGATGGCACACTTGCCATGATCACCGAGCGGCTGGACCTGGACGCCCTGCTGGGCGAAGCAGCCTGATCTGCCTCATGACAAACCGGGGCCGGTGATTTCCTTCAGCAGCTTGCGGTAAATCGCTTCACGGTAGGCATCGTAATCATTGGCGGGCAACACAAAGTGATACGGCCCGCCAACGATTGATTTCCGAAAATAGTGATCAAGCGTCGGCCATTCATTCAGGATGGCCAGGCCGTTGATGGTAATTCCGCGTGCAATCACTTCATCGCGGGCAACCTCGACGATCTCACCACGGTTGTTGCGACCGTCGGAGGAGATGTCGATAACCCGCCGGTTGGACGTGAACGGGGCCGCGGTTGCGGCAGCAGCGGCAAACTGCAGGGCTGCCCCGATTGCAGTGCCGCCTTCGGCCAACTCGCGCTGGACCGAAAACATCTTCTGGGCAAATGCGTTGGCCGATGCGGGACCGTCGATCACCGTCCACGGGGTGGACAAAGCCTGGTTTTCGGCATCCGACCACTGGAAAACCGTCACCGCTATACGCCCGAGCGGCCCGCTTTCAATGGCACGGTGCACCTCTCTGGTCTGGAAGGCCTGGCCGATGCCATCCATCTGCAACCGGAATTCACGCGCATCCACCGAATACGAACAGTCAACTGCCAGCACCAGAATGAGGTCCACTTCACCACCGGCCTGGGCATTGCCGGGACCGGCGACATACATGGCACCGGCCGCGCTGCCGGCTGCGGCTGCCCCTGAAAGAAACAGCATCCGCCTGCGCGTTAGTAGCTGACGAATGCTGTCACTGTTCATGATGATATTGTATCTCTGCCAGTTGCGGTTTAACCAGGTGACAAACCACGAAGACGCTCAGAGCGACGACGCAGCAACTCCAATGTGGTCAACAGACAAATCGAGATCAGGACCAATACCGTCGCCACTGCCAAGATGGTTGGCGAAATCTGCTCACGAATACCGGAGAACATCTGGCGCGGGATCGTAACCTGATGCACATCGGCCAGGAAGATCACCGCAACCACTTCATCCAGTGAAGTGATGAAAGCAAACAGGGCACCTGAGATCATTCCCGGCATGATCAAAGGCATGATCACACGGCGGAACGTGGTCCAGCCATTTGCGCCCAGGCTTTTCGATGCCCGTATCAGTGAATTGTCGAAACCGGTCAGGGTTGCAGTGACAGTGATGATCACAAACGGCACCCCCAGCGTGGCGTGAGCCAGAACAATGCCGATATCTTCATTGATGAGGCCCCTGGGGAAGAACGGGAACGTGTCCTTTTTTGCATAAAAGAAGAACATGCCTGTTGCCGTGATCACCAATGGCACGATCATCGGCGAAATCAACAGGCTCGTTATGGCCGATCTCCACGGCATCTCGGGGCGCGAAAGCCCAAGCGCTGCAAGTGTGCCGAAGAAGGTAGCCAGGATAGTGGCCAGAACGGCAAACTTGAACGAGTTGGCTGCAGCCTTTACCCAGGTCGCATTGTTCCACACATCTGACCACCAGCCCTCTGTGCGGTTGGGATCGTTCATGCCGAACAGGAAGATGTCCTGATACCATCTGGTCGAGAACGCAGCGGGATCAAGAGACATCATCCCCTGCGTGAAGCTGAAATAGGGTTCGGAGTTAAACGACAGCGGCATTATTATGAGTACGGGCGTGATGAGGAAAATAAAGATCATCGTGCAGATCAGCAGAAAAATGTACTGACCGAATTTCTCCAGCCACGTCGCATAGGGCGGCAAGTCACTCATAAAAAACAGAGGCAGTCCGATGATCAGCGCTATACCGATTGTGGCAACCAGTGTTCCGGTGAACAGATAAGCAACAATGCACGCCACCGCGTAGGCGATATAACCGGGTGCTGGCAATTTATCCAATGCAGTCATGACCTTTTCCTCACCCGAACTTCAAATTGTCGACGCCGACAAGCTTGTTGTAGATCCAGTAGAAGATCAGCACTATTGCGAGCAGGATGGCACCGAGCGCCGAGCCCAAACTCCAGTTGAGAGTCTTCTTGATGTGATCTGCAATGAGATTTGAGATCAGCAAACCATCGCTGCCGCCGACCAAAGCCGGCGTAATGTAGTAGCCAATTGCCAGGATGAACACGAGCAGGGTGCCGGCGGCAATTCCGGGTATGGTTTGCGGGAAATAAACCTTGATGAATGAGTACGTTCCGGTTGCTCCCAGGGAACGCGCCGCACGCATGTAATAGGGTGGAATGGTTTTCATCACCGAATACAGCGGAAGGATCATGAACGGCAACAGAATGTGCACCATCGCAACGATTGTGCCGGTCTGATTGTAGATCATCTGAATTCGGCTTTCTTCGGATATGACCCGGGTGAAAACCAGTATATTGTTCACGATGCCCTCGGTTTGCAGCATGGCGATCCAGGCGGTCGTGCGCACCAGAAGCGATGTCCAGAACGGCAACAGAACCATGATCATAAGCAGATTTGAGGTTCGCAATGGCAATGTCGCGAGAAGATATGACACCGGATAGGCGATCAGCAGGCATATGAATGTGATCAGTGCAGACAGCCATAGTGTCTTGCCCAGAATTGGCAGATAAATCTGGTACAACGGGTCAGCTCTGACTATCTCGTTATCTTCATTATACTTTCTGTCTGTCGCAGCCAGATAGAACGAGGCAGTGTAATTGCTGGAAATCCGCTGCAGTGTCCGCCAGATGTGCTGGTTTTCCCAACGCTTGTCCAAGGCAATCAGGGCTTCCTTGTAGGGACCCTCGGTAATGTTCTTGACCTTGCGGGCCGATTTGGTGAACAGGCCACGCGAACCGGGTATCTCGTAGTTCACCCGCGTTGCCAGATTTCCGACAGTCTTGCCAATTTCATTGCTCTTTTTGGCCTCTGTCATGTCCTTGACGAAGACTTCGAACACGGCTTCAGGCGGGAGATCCTCACCATCCCATTCATGAATCACTTTCGAGAAGTTCGGCAACACATTTGGGCCGATCGGACTATATACCGATCGGAACAACATCTCGCCAATCGGCAAAACAAATGCAACCAGAAGGAACAGCAGCAAGGGCAGTACAAGCAGAAGCGCCTGCATCCGCTGGCGTCTGGTAGCACGTGCGAGAGAGACCTTTAGCGGCACACCGTCGCTGGTGGTTATGGCCTCCGGCACGCCAGATGCAGTTACATCGGTCATGATATGCCCTCTTCCCCGTCGCTGTCGGCGGACTCAAATAGTGTCGTTCAAATCACGTCATTAAAAGAACTCAATAGGACCGGACGGGCAACGATGCCCATCCGGCCACAGGCTAAATAAGCCTTACTGTGCAAGCCAGGCGTTGAAACGCTCGTTCAGCGCATCCTGGTTGTCTGCCCACCATTCAAAGTCGTTCTGAACAGCATTGGTCAGGTTGTCAGGTGCCGTTGGCATCTGTGGACCCATGTCGATCTTGCCGTCTTCATATTTGCCCACGAGCGGAGCAGAAGACAGACGAGCCGGGCCGTACGCAATGTACTTGGCTTGGTTGGCAAGCTGCTGGGTCTCGGTGGAGAACTTCAGGAACTCCATGGCCTTGTCCTTGTTTGGCGCACCCTTTGGAATTGCCCAAAGATCGATGTCCCAAACCTGACCGTCCCATACGATGACGAACGGCTTACTCTCGGCAGCAACGGCATTGAAGATACGGCCATTGTAAGCCGTGGTCATCAGCACTTCACCGTCAGCCAGAAGCTGTGGTGGCTGCGCGCCGGCTTCCCACCATACAACGTCACCCTTGATGGTGGCGAGCTTGGCGAATGCACGGTCGATTGCTTCAGGCTTTGCCAGTTCAGCATAGACGTCCTTGGCAGCGATACCGTCAGCGATCAAGGCGAACTCAAGGTTCGGCTTTGGACCCTTGCGCAGGCCACGCTTGCCGGCCCAGGTCTTGGTGTCGAAGAAGTCAGCCATGGTGGTTGGCTTCTTGTCGCCGATCTTGGTGTCGTCATAGGCATAGATGGTCGACCACACGATGTTTGCTACAGCGCACTCATGCAGTGTTCCGGGCAGGAAATCTTCCTGAGCCGGTTTGCCGTCAGCGCCGGCCGGCAGGGTCGAGTGATCGATTTTCTCGAAGATGCCTTCATCGCAACCGCGAACAGCGTCGGACAGCTCAACGTCAACGATGTCCCAGGACACGTTGCCGGCTTCAACCTGGGCTTTCACTTCAGCGACGCCGCCGGAGTAGTCAACCGAGTTGATCTTGATGCCGGTCTTGGCAGTGAAAGGCTCATGATAGGCTTTCACCTGGCTTTTCGTGTAGGCGCCGCCCCACGAAACAGCCGTAATCGACCCTTCAGCGCTGGCCGCTGTCGAGACAGCTCCAAGTGCCAGAATCGACAGGCTTGTTGTTAAAAATTTCTTCATTCAGACTTACTCCCTTTGGTAGAACGGAGGCTCAACAAAACCCCCGGTAAACCGCCCTGCTCTCACTATTGAGGCAGAACAGAATTTCAAAACTCAGATCAGGCTGCCATATCATCCAGCGCACGGCAATCCTCGGCTTGCCAACCAACGGTCGTGGTCTGGCCCTCGCTGAGTTCATGATGCTCGGCGTTGTTGGGCACCTTGACGATAAAGTCCGTGTGCCCGGCAACCGACATGCGGGTGCGGATATGATCGCCCAGGTAAATCAGTTCCTCGACCTTGCCGGTCAACGTCACCGTGTTTCTGGTCTTCTTCGGCTCTATGGCAACACGTTCAGGGCGAACCGACAGCAAGGTGCGCTCTCCCTTGGCACCAACACCCACCGCAAGCGCCTTGACCATGTCACCGCTGTCCAGTTTCACCGTTGCCAGCTTGTCCCTGCCAACTTCCAGCACCGTGCCGCGCAGCTTGTTGTTCTCGCCGATGAACTGGGCCACAAAGGAATTCTCAGGGCGTTCATAAAGCTCTTCCGGGCTCGACAATTGCTGAATGATACCATCTTCAAAGACCGCAACGCGATCCGACATGGTCAGTGCTTCAGACTGGTCGTGGGTCACGTACACCACGGTCACACCGAGTGACTCGTGAATATGCTTGATTTCATACTGCATCTGTTCACGCAGTTGCTTGTCCAGCGCGCCAAGCGGTTCATCCATCAACACCAGGTCCGGTTCAAACACCAGTGCGCGGGCTACCGCGACACGCTGCTGCTGGCCGCCGGAAAGCTGGGCCGGGCGCCTGCCGCCGAATTCCGGCAGTTCAACCATTTCCAGGACTTTCTTTACCCGGTCTTCCTGTTCGGATTTAGACTGGCCTCTAACAGCCAGAGGGAAGGCCAGGTTTTCTGCAACCGACATGTGCGGGAACAGGGCGTAGTTCTGGAACACCATGCCAATGCCGCGTTTGTGCGGCGGCACATTGTTGATGGGATTGCCATTGAGATAAATCTCGCCGTGGGTGGCTGGTTCAAAACCGGCCAGCATCATCAGCGTTGTTGTCTTGCCGGAACCCGATGGGCCCAACATGGTAACAAACTCGCCCGTGGCGATATCGAGATTCAGATCCTTTACGACGAGCGTTTCACCGTCGTAACTCTTCTGAACATTCTGAAAGCGAACCATCGGTTCGCCGGTTCCACCAGCATTACCCATTCAACACCCCGAACAACGTTCCACCCAATTGACCACACTTTTTGCCGCATGGTCTCGTTTTTAGTCGCGGCAAACATAAACGCTTGCCTGACAATTTAGCAACAGTGATCATTTTTTCACCATAATCAACAGCGGAAACGCCTTTTCCTGTTCAAATCGCGTCATAACGGCCGGATTGGTTAACCCCACGCAACAAGCGTGCCAAACACCCCCTTGTTCCTCAGGCATCATTCCACTGTGCGGCAGGGCATTTTAAATCTGGCTGTTGCAGCTTGACGGAACCGTGTCGGGTCGCCAAATATGTCGGCATGAACACTTCCATACAACTGCCATCCGACCCGACTTCTGAAATGATCGACCCGTTTGGGCGCCACGTGAACTACCTGCGCGTATCGGTCACCGATCGGTGCGACTTCCGGTGTGTGTACTGCATGTCGGAAAACATGACCTTTCTGCCGAAGAAAGACATTCTCACGCTGGAAGAACTGGACCGGCTATGCACGGTGTTTGTCGAGAAAGGGGTCAGGAAGCTGCGCCTGACCGGCGGTGAACCACTGGTACGCCGTAATATAATGTCGCTGTTTGAGAACCTGTCGCGGCACCTGAAAACCGGCGCGCTGGAAGAACTGACCCTGACGACGAATGGCTCGCAGCTTGAGAAGTACGCCTCACAGATGGTCGATCATGGTGTCAGGCGCATCAATGTTTCGCTGGACACGATCGATGCCAAGAAATTCAGGGACATCACCCGCTGGGGTGACCTGGACAAAGTGATGGGCGGGATCAGGGCGGCCCAGGCAGCAGGCCTGGCAATCAAGATCAACATGGTCGCGCTGAAGAATTTCAACGAAGACGAAATCGAACCGATGATGAAGTGGTGTCATGGGCAAGGCATGGACCTTACGCTTATCGAAACCATGCCGCTGGGCGAGATCGAAGAAGACCGCACGGACCAGTACCTGCCCCTGTCGGTGGTGCGCGCCAATCTGCTGGATAATTATTCCCTGGAGGACATCCCTTACAAGACCGGCGGTCCGGCACGCTATGTCGAGGTCAGGGAAACCGGTGGCAGACTCGGGTTCATTACACCGATGACACATAATTTCTGCGAAAGCTGCAACCGGGTGCGACTGACCTGCACCGGCACGCTTTACATGTGTCTTGGCCAGGATGATGCAGCCGACCTGCGTGATCCGCTGCGCGCGTCCGAGGGCAATGAACTGGTGAGCACGGCAATTGATGAAGCCATAGGCCGCAAACCGAAGGGGCATGACTTCGTTATCGACCGGCGCACCAAATCTCCCGCGGTCACCCGCCACATGAGCGTGACAGGAGGCTAGAACACCGGGCGGTAAACGGCACACTGAAAAGACTGCCATTAAGCATACCTGCATCCAGGAACCTTGTTTGGGTCTGTATTTAAGTGGGTGCCATTGACTTATCCCGGGGAGAATCCGAAACAGAAACGAAGCAGGCAGACAAGACCTCATACCAATACGAATTCAGGGAGACGCACCGGTGACAATGAACCGACGCAAGGCGATTACACTTATTGGAGGGGCCGCTGCAACTGCAGGTCTGGCAACGCCAGCCTTGTCTCAGAACAGGAAAATCACCGTTGGTGCGCTGCGCTTCACCAGCCATTCCGGCAGCTTCATCGCCTTTGAACGAGGATATTTTGCCGATGCGGGTCTGGATGTTGAACTGAAGTTCTTTCAGGCAGCCCAGCCAATGGCCATTGCGATCGCCTCGGGCAGTATCGACTATGCCGTAACCGCCGTTTCGGGCGGTCTGATTTCGCTGGCCCAGAAAGGCGCCGTCAAGGTCATCGGTGGCGCACTTTCCGAAGAGCCGGGCATAGACGGGCAGAAGATTCTGGCCTCTGATGCTGCATACAAGGCAGGTCTGACGTCGCCGAAGAAGCTGGACGGCAAGATCTTCGGCATGTCCACGGCGGGCTCCAGTTTCCACTATATGGGTTCAAAAATCGCCACAGCCGAAGGCGCGTCGATGAAATTCAAAGCGCTGCAAAAGGTCGGCGCGATAATCGGCGCCCTGAAATCAGGCCAGATTGATGCCTGGTCGATCGTGCCGCATATCGCCAAGCCGCTCGCCAAGTCTGGTGCAGCGCACATCATCGGCAACGTCTCCGACTACCTGCCTAATTACCAGATCACGACTGTATTTACGTCTGCGCGAAACGCTGCAGAACAAAAAGGCATGACGGGTGACTTCCTCGGCGGGTTTTCCAAAGGGGTTGCCGACTACAATGCGGCAATGATTGCCAGAACCGGTGGCAAGGACGGTGTCGATGACATGGTCCGCCTGATCCATAAATATGTCTACGCCGACCGACCGCTTGAAAAAGCAGCCCCATCGATCATCAACGGCACCATGCGGTTGAACGAGGGAGCCGCCCTGAACCTGACATCGATCGAGGATCAATTGAAATGGTTTCAGTCCGAGACACTGGTCGATGCCGATGTAACGATGGATACGCTTGTTGATACGAGCTATGTGAAAACGATCCGCGCCTAGGGCCCACACTACCGCCGGAGCACTGTTCATGGATATCCGTCTATCAGGGATCAGCCATTCCTACGGCGACCTCGAGGTTCTCCGCAATATCTCCCTGGACGTTCCATCAGGCAAGATCGTTTGCATTGTCGGGCCCACCGGTTGCGGCAAGTCGACACTGCTGCGGCTGATCGGCGGGCTGGAGACTCCCAGCAAGGGCAGTGTGCTGCAACTGGGCGTGCCTGCTGAGGACTGCCTGAACCCGTTGACCTATGTGTTTCAGGATTTTGCCCTGCTGCCATGGCGAAGTGTGGCGGGCAACGTATCCCTGGTGCTGGAAGATCACGACCTGTCACGCGCTGAAACAAGGAAGACGATCAGCGACGTTCTCGCCCGGACCAAGCTCACCGATTTTGCACGCGCGCTGCCCAAACAGCTTTCAGGCGGCATGAAGCAGCGCGTGGCAATTGCCCGGGCGCTGGCGGTAAAGCCCGCCGTCATGCTGATGGATGAACCGCTGTCGGCACTGGACAGCCAGACCCGTGAACTGCTGATGGACGATCTGGTCGCGTTGTGGACCCGGCAGCCGTTTTCGGCAGTCTATGTGACCCACAATCTGGACGAGGCGGTTCGCATGGGTCATTCAATTGTCGTGCTGTCGCGCCGTCCCGGCCAGATACGGGAAGTCATACATCTGGAAAAACCTCTGGACGAGCGAAGTTACGGTGACAGCGATCTCCAGTTCCGGCAGAAATACCTGTGGAACCTGATGCGTGACGAAGCAAAGGCTGCAGATTCGGAGCTGATCAATGTCTAGGGTCAGGACCCATTAATCTTATGCAATTCTGTTTGAACGAAAACAGTCGAATGATGGTGAAAAAGCGCAACGCAAGGCTTTGTGCCTTGTCGAGCATTTTTCGCTTTCAGGCGGGTGTTTTCTTTCAAACCCGAAGGGCGGGGTCTGTTTTGCCCCTGACTGCGTTGAAAAGGCTTGAAAACCGGAAGGTTTCCTGCGCCTTTTCGCCTTGCCACAGGCAAAATATCCTCCCGCAGAATGGATAAGATTAATGGGTCCTGACCCTGATACGGAAGAAACAGACATCGCCCGCCAGGTTGCCTTTCGCGGCGGCGGGTTTGCACCGACACCTTATCGTTGGATTGGACTGGCCGTGTTCGTCGTGCTGGTCGGCCTCGCTGAAATCGGCACGCAATCCGGTTTCATCTCGCCACTGACACTGCCCAAGCCGTCTGACGTCTTACTGACTTTCGCCGAACTTTATGACTCCGGACTGTTGTGGACACATCTGGCCCCTTCCCTGACCAGGCTCGCAGTTGGCGCTGCGCTCGGCGCAACGCTCGGTATCGGCCTGGGCGTGCTGATCGGGCTGTTTTCCTATATCCGCGCCGGCATGGTGCCGCTTGTCGCAGCCATATTTCCGATTCCCAAGATCGCCCTGCTGCCCCTGTTCGTCATCTGGTTCGGTATCGATGAAGCCTCAAAATATGCACTGATTGCGTTTGGTACGTTTACGCCGACCGTCGTTGCCACTTATGGCGCGGTGGACAATGTCGATCGCACCCTGATCCGCATGGGACAGAGCTTCGGCATGAGCTGGAAATCCATCGTTCGCAAAATCATCCTGCCGGGCGCCATGCCGGGCATTCTGTCAGGTCTGCGCATTTCGCTGGCCATCGCCATCATCCTGCTGGTGGCCGCAGAAATGCTGGGCGCGGAACATGGCATCGGCGCCTACATTCTGGAAGCCGGGGCACTCTACAATCTTGAACGGCTGTTTGCAGGCGTCGTCATCCTGTCCCTGCTCGGCGTCTTGCTCAGCACCGCGATCGGCGCAATCGAGCGCTACGTGCTGCGCTGGCGAACCTGAGCGTCACTCACCGCCCACCCGTCACGTCCAGCAACACCCCGGTGACGTAGGACGCTGCCGGTGACAGCAGCCAGGCAATGCTTTCCGCTACTTCTTCAGCCGAGCCGCCCCTGCCCATCGGCACCTGGCCCTGCAAACGCTCGACCCGGTCCGGCTGGCCGGATGAGGCATGAATGTCGGTATGGATCAGTCCCGGGCGTACGGCATTTACCCGTATGCCCTGGCTGGCGACTTCTTTCGACAGCCCTAACGTCATGGCGTCAATGGCCCCCTTGGACGCGGCATAGTCGATGAACTCGTTGGGCGAACCGATACGCGCTGCGGCCGACGACAGATTGACAATCACGCCGCCCTTGCCGCCGCGGGCCGTGCTCATGCGGCGCACGGCTTCACGGGCGCACAGGAAGCTGCCGGTTATGTTGACCCGCATGGTCTCGTTTATGCGGTCGGCACCAAACTCTTCAAGCCGGGCCTTTTCAAACAGGATGCCGGCATTGTTGACCAGTCCGACAAGCGGCGGCATGGCCTCGTCGATCTGTGCGAACATGTCGGTAACGTCGGCTTCAGAACCGACATCGGCCTTGACGGTGATGCTGCGATTTCCCAGCGCCTTGACGTCACCGGCGAGTTGTTCAGCCTGCGCGGCAGACCGCGCGTAATTGATTGCAACGTCATACCCGTTACGCGCCAGCAGCTTCACACATGCCGCACCAATGCCCCTGCTGCCGCCTGTTACCAGAATTGTACCTTTGGATGTCATCTTTTCCTGCCCTGTCATGTAGTTAACCGGCCTCAGGGCTATCAGGAAAACTCCTTAAACACGACAAGAATTAGCCTCAATCAAGGCGTTTAAGGAGCACCGATTTACAAACCGGGGACTTCAAATGAATAAATTTCTGTTTGCAGCAGGCGTTCTGAGCGCCTGCGCAGTCTTCCTGCTCGCCATGGCGCCCGCCAATGCCGCGGAGACCGGCAAGGCATCTTGGTACAAGATGGGCACCAAGACTGCTAGCGGCGAACGCTTCAAACCCGATGGGTTGACAGCGGCGCACCGCACACTGCCGTTCGGCACCAAGGTGCGTGTCAAAAACCTGCGCAACGGCAAAACCGTTGTGGTGCGCATCAATGATCGCGGACCGTTCATCAAGTCCCGCATCATCGACGTGTCAAAAGGTGCTGCCCGGAAAATCGGTCTAATCCAGGCCGGGGTGACGAAAGTGTCGATCAAGGTCGTAAATTAGTCTCATCAAGCACTAGCGGTGTCGTGCAACTGGCCATAAGTTGCCGGCCATGACAAAACAAATCGCTACGCTCGAAGATGTTCCGGTGTTTACGCCCGATCCAGCTTCACCACTTGCCCTTCTGGCCGCGTGTCCTGCCCATGCAGTCACGCCGCTTGTCACCAAGACAGGCCCTACCGGGCGCACCATGCTGGTCAAGGACGAGACCAAACGCATGAACCTTGGAGCCTTCAAGGCACTGGGCGGCGTTTACGCGGTTGCCCGCATGATCGGTGATGCCTGGCAGGCTGCTGGCAATGATCCGCTCAGTCCTGAGCAATACATGTCCGATGCGGTCAAGGCGTTTGCAGCAGACATGACGTTTGTCTGCGCCACAGCCGGCAATCACGGCATGGCGGTTGCCGCCGGTGCCCGCATCTTCGGCGCACAGGCACGCATTTTCCTGGCCCGTGAAGTGCCGGAAGGATTTGAAAACCGCCTGAAGGAAACCCAGGGCGCGCAAGTTGTGCGCGCCGGCGATGATTATGCGCAAAGCCTGGCCGCCGCCGAGGCAGATGCCGCCGAAACAGGCGCCTTGTTGCTGGCGGACGGATCCTGGCCCGGATACAGCGAGCGACCGTTGATGATAATGGAAGGCTATACGGTGATAGCCGAAGAACTGCGCGAAGCATTCGAGCAAAGCAGTGACTGGCCCACTCACGTGTTTCTGCAGGCAGGCGTCGGCGGCATAGCGGGAGCCGTTACGCATATGATCCGGGAAAACTGGGCTGTACAGCCGGAAATCATTATCGTTGAACCCAACGAAGCGCCCTGCCTGACCGAGAGCCACGCGGCAGGATACCCGGTGCAGGTATCGGGCGGTGTGTCCAATATGGGCAGGCTCGACTGCAAGGAACCTTCCCTCATCGCCTTTGGTATTTTTGAGCGTACCGGCGTTCACTTCATGACTGTCACCGACGCCGAGGCACAGGACGCAGCCAACAGGCTGGGCAGTCAGGGCCTGGCGACCACACCATCGGGTGCAGCCGGCCTTGCCGGTCTCAAGGCGTTTGGCGAGGTCGAGCGGCCCTTGATCATCGTCACGGAAGGAGCCGTGTGAATGGATGCAAGTGCGCTCAACGGGAAGAAAGTCCTGATCACCGGTGCTGCGCGCGGCCTGGGTGCCGCGTTTGCAACCGTGCTGGCAGACGCAGGCGCGCAGGTTATCATGACAGGACGACTGACTGAAATGCTGGAAGGCACGGCAGAGACAATCCGGTTGCGCTGCGGCATCGGACCGGAAACCCATCTGCTGGACCTGTCTGATCCGGGCGCCGTCACCGAATTTGGCGAAACCATCGCCAAGGCCCATCCAAAACTCGACATCGTGATCAACAATGGTGCGCAGTGGCTGTCCGGTTCGATGGATGATTATGATGCCTACTCGGTCGTCAGCACCATAAATGCTGCCGCCACGGGTACATTCCTGCTGACCCGGCAATTGCTGCCGTCGCTGCTGGCGACCGGTGCCGGTGACATTGTCAACATCGTCTCCATATGCGGCATCGCCAACAGTGCCCTGCAATCCGCAGCGGTGCCTTATCTGATGGCCAAGCATGCACAGACCGGCATGACCGACGGATTGCGGCAGGAACTGAAGGGAAAGCCGGTGCGCGTGCATGCACTGTACCCGCCCTACCTGGAAACCATCTCGCCGCTGAATGAAGAAGACTGGAACGCAGAGCGTGGCGATGTGGCCATGGCCACATCACGAGATGTTGTGGAAGCAGGTATTTTTGCGCTCACCCGCCCGCGCCATGTCACCATGGCGTCAATTGTTCTTGATGCAGACGAAGGCGGACTGTTCGGATAACCTGAGTTGCGGCAGACGACCACGTCTTTCGCCGCCCTCTGGCTGGCCTCCCGATCAGAAGTGCCAGTTTACCCCGAAGCGGACCGTGTAGAAGTTGTCTATGTCAATCGCGTCACCGCCGCCCAGATCAATAGACTCATCAAAGATGCCATACAGCAGTTCTGCCTTGACGCTTACATCCTGGTTGATCGCCAGTTCTGCACCGGCCCCTACTACGGCACCGAGCTCTGTATAACTCGGTGAGGGCCCACCACCTTCGAAGCTGACATCGCCGTCGATTATCGCCAGGCCTGCTGTACCATAAAGGAAAATATCATTTGAAGCGACGCCGACCCGGCCGCGGATAGTGGCGAACAGATCAGTGTTCAAGGTTATTTCGCTTCCGGTAATACTCCCTGTCGTGTCAACGTCACCAAAGCTGACATCACCCTCGATGCCGTAAACCAGGTGGCCGTCCTGGGCATTCCAGCCGACCGTAAGGCCTCCCATAAAGCCGGCGTCAGACGAAAATGCGTCAAAGGAACCTGAAGAACTTGAGGAACTCAAATTAAAGCTGGCATCAACTGATCCAACCCCGACGATTGCCCCGATGTACGGACCTGTCCAATCGTGAGTTTCGGCATGATCAGCACGGGATTCCTGAGCGGAGACGCCAAGCGCGACCGCCGACATCGCGACCGACGCGACCAAACTGGTAAGTGGTTTGCTGTACATGGATACCTGCCCCTTGTCTAAATTGAAGCTTCAAATTACGACGATTCACAAATTACGCAACGTCGATCTGTCAGCCTGCTGCATTATTTTGGAAACTGTGACAATTTTGTCACACATGCTGGCTGGTCGAAAGCTGCTGGTATAGGTGTCATCTTGTGTCCTACCATGCCGAAATCGATCAATTCCCTGACACGGCCCGAGCCTTGAGTGCAAACCAATGAATTTCACTGGAAAAACGGCGACCGGTTCAAGCGCCAAACCAACAATCAATTCACTTCATAAACGCCTCGGCGATGCGGAAAAAAAGCGCAAGCAGGGCCGGCTGAAGGAAGCGGAAACCGTCTGCCGGGAGTTGCTGGAGACAGACCCAACCTATGTCGGCGCCCTGCAGACATTCGGCCTTGTGGCCATTGAACAGAAGAACTACCGCCAGGCAGTGACCTGCTTCCTCACTGCCGCTGCGAACGCGCCGACCGATCCTACCAACTTCACCAATCTGGCGGCTGCTTGGCTCGGACTTGAAATACCCGATATGGCCGCCGTCATGTTGCGCGAGGCGCTCCGGATTGATGACACGAACCCGGCTGTTCATCACCTGCTTGGTGACGTGTTCCGCCACAAAAAGCAATTTGCAGAGGCGATGACATCCTACCGGGACGCACTCGCCATTGATCCCGATTTCGATCAGTCGTTGCTGCAACTTTGCCAGTGCTATCTGAACCTCGGGTATTACGACCAGGCAACCGAAATTGTGGCGCGCTTGCGAAAGGTACGGCCAGATAGTATTTCTGTACTCTACATAATGCTGCAGCTGCCACGGCAATTGCTGGACAGTTCAACCGATCTGCATGGCCTTGTCCGCAAAACCAGAAAATCCCAGAGCCAGACGCAAGCCGAATTCGACACCAAGAAAGCCTTCGTGGAAGCTACTATACTGGACCGGGAGGACAAGCATGCCGAAGCCTGGCAGGTGCTGTGTGACATCAACGGCAAGCTGAACCGTGAGGCGCAGAGCTTGTGGATTGCCCAGTCGGAAGGCCATAAGCAATCTCTTGCCGCCACTACCGCGCTTGACGGCAGCAAATTGCCCCGTCCCCGCGACAGAAAATCCACCGCCAAACCGGCGCCACTGTTCATTCTGGGCCCGTCACGGGCCGGCAAAACCACGCTGGAAACTCTGGTTGGCGCACATGACGACGTGAACCGGGGATATGAAGGTGAGGTGGTTCAGTTTGCCTGCCGGCGAGCGGCTCAAAAAGCTGGCCTTGTTAATATTGCAGACCCAGGGCAACTGCCGAAAAACCTGCACGGTGCATTTGCTACCGAGTTCCGGCAACGCCTGGCTGAAACCAATCCACACCACAAATTGGTGAGCATCACCACGCCGGGATTGATTTCAAAGGCCGGCCTGCTGGCGCAGACCCTGCCGGAAGCCCGGTTTGTGTTTGTAAGGCGCAGCAGGGATGACACGGCTTTGAGAATTTTCATGAAAAACTACAGTTCGGGAAATCACTACAATCATGATCTCAACAACGCCTATGCCTATATCGACTGGTATCGCGAGATGATCGATGTGTTGTCAGAAAAATTGCGCCAGCGTGCCATTGTCGTGGAGTATGCCGACATGATAGCAGATCCGGCTGCGGTTGTTGGTCGGGTCAATGAGTTGTGCGGATTGCCGGATGACAATTCCGACCTGCCTGACATTGGCTCTGACATCGGTGCGGCCGACCCCTATCTCCACCTCATGCGTGGCGCCTGACGGCAAGTCCGGCCCGTTTACGCGTCGCCTTTCCGCTTCGGTTTGATGAGCGCGAGGCCTGCCATGATCAGGACCAGCGCCAGCACGATCGACAGGGAGATTTTCTCCGACAGCAGCAGCATGCCCCACATGACGGCGGACGGGGTAACGATATAGGAGACCTGGCTGGCAAACACCACGCCGCCATGGCTGAGCATGTACAACAATCCGGAATAGGCGCTGAGATGAGCGACCGCCATCAACACGATGGCGAGTTCCGCCGTGCTGGCGTCAAACGGCAGCAGGTACGGCGCATCCGCCAGCCACAAGGTGACCAGCAACATCGCCGTGCCGGCGACGGTCATGCCCCAAAGCGCTGTGGCTGCATCAAGTTCTACAGGGCGTTTCAGGCTGATATAGACATTCTCCACCGCATAGCTGGTTGCCGCCGCCAATGATACCAATGTCCAGAACACCTGACCGGGCAACGGAACCTGCACACCGGGCAGGAACATGACCAGCATCGCAGACAAGCCCAGCAGGATGCCGGTGAAGCGGCGCGCATTGGCCTTTTCCACGGACAGCATGATCGACAGCGCCAGCGTAATCATCGGGATCAGGGCAAACACGATGGCTCGCACCCCGGCCGGCAGATGAATGGCTGCATAAAACGACAGTGCATGCGGAAACGCCGTTCCTAAAAACCCGGTCACCAGGTAAAACCGCAAATGCGCACCATCCATCGGCGGGCGCTTGCCTCGTGCGAGCAGCACAGCACTCAGCAACACCGCGCCTGCGAAAGCAGACCACAAGGCGACGGTCAGCGGATCAATACCGGACGCGGTAGCGATCGTCGCCAGCGAAATTGTCAACCCCCAGCCAAGACCAGTCAGCAGCAGGATGACCAGCAGCCAGACAGACTTTGGAGACGGGGTCGATGTTGCCGACATTTCGCAGGTGCTTTCTTGCCAGGACTTCAGGCATAGTTGGAACACCATCTGAAACCCGATGTTTCCTTAGCCGTGGTAGCTTGGTGATACGCGGTAGGCAAGCTCAATGAGTGGTCAGGCTCCGTTGCGCCGAGCGTCATGGAACGCTACGGCGAAAACAGTGTCAATTGGGTCCGAGCGATGTCCATGATCCGAACCTAACCAGCATCGGTCTCCGTCTGCTCAACGCCAACCTCACGCAGTCCGGGCCTGCCACTGGGGTGCACTGACCGTCCCGCGCAGCGTGAACGTATCATCCCGGCAAATGCGGCAAACACCTTTTGCATCTGTGGTTTTTTGTACGGAAACACTTCGTGCGAATCCATGTCGTGCACGATGAGTGCATTGTCAGCTTCAAACACCACCAGCTTTCCGTTCCGGTCCTCGGCGCAATCGATGCCGAAATATTCCAGATCCACACGCTTTGCCAGGTCAGCCAGAGCGGCAGCGTGGCGTTGGCAGAAATCTTCGTTAAACCGGGCCATGAAGCGTTCTTCTTCGGCCCGTTTCCCATCGTTTTGTTCCATGTCGGCATTCAGGTACCAGACCTTCCACTGGTCAGCTACCGCCAGATGACAGGCGAACGGGACGCCATCGACGAAGACAATCCTGCTCTTTCGGAATGCGCCGTCTACACTGCTGTAATCGATAAAATCGGAAACAAAGAACTCCAGATCGTCGCACTGGTGCAGATAAGCCAAGACATCCTGCTGACAGGTAAGCTTCTCGAGATTGCGTCCGGCATGAGATCCGACCGGACGAACGACAACCGGGAATGCACCCTCAGACAGAATTTCGCTTATATCCGTCTCTCCATGGGCCACCGCCTCAAGGGCAGCCCGGTCACTGCGCGACATCTTTGGCACAACGAGACCGGGCACCTCACACAGGATATTGAACAACTGGTCTCTCTCCAGGTTCACAATACGGTTCGGTTTATTCAGAACCGGCATCGGCCAGTTCACCAGTTGACGCTCTATCTCGTCGAGAAATCGCCTGGATGTGTCTGAGTCGCCCGGTGCAACAACAACCGCCAGATCGTGCTCGGGTACCGGGATCGGCATCGGCAAATCGGGAGAAATGTAAAGCGTGGTCAGGCTGATGTCTGAGCCCGTCAACAGGAAATCGATCGGGGTGTTTCCGCCCATCTGGATCGGCGCCGCCAGCGCGAGCAACTTGAGCTTCGGTTGTTTGGTGGACGATTGTGTCGTGTAAAGCTGGCAATGGCTCAGCGCGGCGGCCTGAAAATCAAGCCCGCCGGTCTGGTTGCCTTTCAACTGCTCGATTGCCGACAGGTCCATCAATGCGCCGGCGTCTGCCGGGTCGCGGGCCAGTGCCACTATCAGCTTTGTTGCAGTGCGGCCAAGGTCCTGTCCGTTGAAGGCCATGCGGGTCAACGTTGCAACACCCATTCTTTCCTGGACGTTGTCGTCGCCAACTATCTCTGATTTTGCCGCTACCATTACTACACCGCCCCGCATGTCCAGTTCGAAGAATTGGCACATACGTACACGATTGGCTGGCGTGAAACTGGATAAGTCAGCCACTACCGGCAACTGATGTGCTGACCCCGCGTCCTGCCAGTTTCACGCAAGCTCAGGCGATTAGCGTTCACGCCGTGCTGTCACGAAACACAAAAAAACAGGGCAAGTTGATCATGTTCAATTGGTTTGGCAAACCGGACAAACAGGCAGAAAAACACAGAAAAGAAATCCGATTATCCGCCGATGGGCAGAGAGAGCTTGTCGACGAGGGCAGCTATCGAGGCCGGCCGGTCAGAGTATATTCTGATGGCTCGGTAAAGGCGGCAACACGCAATGGCTGGATGCGCTTTCGATCATTCGATGAGTTCAAGCATCACTTTCATCTAAGTTAAAATCTGTCAGGTTCGCGCAAGTTTGGAGCTCTAGGCTTGGCCCGGGTCAACCTAAAAGAGCGCTACATCCATGCTTTCAACTCCCCTAAACTATCGATTGATCTCCGCAGATATACAAAGGTCGATCGACCTTGTCGCGGCAAGACCTCAAGTCAATCGCGAGGTGGAGTATTATCGCGAGAACATTGGCAATGTGAAAACGATCGACGACTTCATGGGGGACGCGAGGCTGGTGAACTTTGCCATGGCAGCCCATGGCATGGAGGACATTTCCTACGCCAAGGGCCTGATCAGAAAAGTGCTTGAAGAAGGCATCGACGACAACACTGCCCTGGCGAACAGGCTTGCCGACAGACGCTACACCGAGTTTGTCGAGACGTTCAATTTTGTCAGGTATGATACTGCGACCACATCTTTTGATCGGGCAACAGAAGGCACCGTAGACAAGTATCTTCGTCAGGCCCTTGAAGTGGACGCCGGCCAGCAGGGCGAAGGCGTGCGCCTGGCTCTCTATTTCGAGCGCAAGGCCGGCTCGATTGAAAGCGCATATGACATTCTGTCAGATCGGGCATTGCTTGATGTAACCAGGACGGCGCTTGGTCTTCCGGCTTCCATTTCTGCAACGGACATTGATCGCCAGGCCAGTCTGCTGGACGGACGACTTGACTATGAAGACTTCCAGTCGCCCGAAAAGGTTCAGGAGTTTCTTGAGCGCTTTGCCACTCTTTGGGATTTGGAAAACCCGCAATCAGGGCCTGCATCATCAGTGGCTGCGCTGTTCACGTCGCAGCCGACCTTCGGTTTGAGCGAGTCTATTCTGACCGCCATCCAATCTCTGAATTCAAGGCGGCGCTGATATGAGTGTAACTATTGATGTAGCGATTTCAGCCCAATTGGCGCTGCAAAGACGGCTGGACACGATTGCCGACAATGTGGCCAACACCAACACGGCGGGCTTCCGGGCGGAGCAGATCAAGTTTGACAGCCTGGTCAGCCGGACCACCAACAATCCGGTCCATTTCGCAAATCACGGAGAAAGCTACCTGTCCGCAAAGACCGGTGCGTTCATACAAAGCGACAATCCGCTGGACCTGGCAATCAAGGGCAATGCCTGGCTGGCGATACAAACGCCTGCAGGGCTGGCCTATACAAAGGATGGCCGGATGCAGATTACCCCAACCGGTGAATTGCAGACCCTGAACGGCTATAATGTGCTTGATCCCGGTGGGGCACCCCTGCTCCTCAACCCTAATGCAGGCCCGCCCTCAATTGCGCAGAATGGAGAAATTCGACAGGCCGGCCGCCGAATTGGCGGCGTGGGTCTATACGAGTTTCCGGACAATGTCCGCCTTGATCGCCTCGACAACTCGTCCGTCGTGGCCCAGCAACCCGCTGTCCCCATACTTGAGGGGTCCAGAGCGAGTGTTCACCAGGGATTCGTTGAGCGCTCCAATGTCAACGGCGTAGGCGAGATTACCGACCTGATCACCGTATCGAGGGCATTTGAGGCAGTCACGGAAATGATCAAGAAAGTAAATGACGCAAGACGAGATGCCATCAGAGACATTGGCGGAGTTTCGTGAGCATTCCGAATTGAGCGATCCATCAGTTCAGACACAGGACCGACCAGCTGTGGCCGGTATCAGCAGACCACCGCACACCGGCGCGGAACGTCTGGACCGATTGGCAGCCACGCTCAACGCTGCGCGTCAAAGCAGTTGCATCAAAGCCAGTGGCAAGATTTGCAGCATCGAGGCTTCGCAGGTTTTTGCCACCGGGCTTTCAACAATTGCCCAGCTTGGCGATCATGTTGAAATTGGCGGCGACACCGCCATTACGCTTGGTGAAATCGTATCGATCCAGCCGCAACAGGTGACGATCAAGCTTTTCGGCGATGACTTGCCCTGCAAGATCGGGGCGCGGGTTATCGTGCGCGGGCAGCACCTGATCTATCCCGATCAAAGCTGGAAGGGACGCATCATTGACGCGTTTGCAAAGCCGATTGACGAGTTGGGCACACTGCAGGACGGAGCACGCGCCTTGCCGGTCAAGGCAGCGTCTCCACCGCCCCTGAGGCGCAATCGGGTGGGAAAGATGGTAACGACCGGGATACTTGCTGTTGATCTGTTCACACCGGTATGCGCCGGCCAGAGGATGGGTTTGTTTGCCGGATCAGGCGTTGGCAAATCAACGCTCATGTCGATGTTTTCCAAAACGGACGGGTTTGACACGATTGTCGTTGTTCTGGTTGGCGAACGTGGCCGGGAAGTACGCGAGTTCATAGAAGATGCATTGGGCGACAATCTACAACGAACCGTCGTTGTTGTTGCGACAAGCGATGAAAGCGCATTGCGCCGGCGCCTGGCGCCGCGCACAGCCATGACCATTGCGGAATATTTCAGCAGTGCCGGCCAGAGTGTTCTGCTGATTGTAGACTCGATCACCAGGTATGCTCATGCTTGCCGTGATGTTGCGCTGAGCGCCGGCGAACTACCGGTATCCAGAGGATATCCGCCAAGCACCTTCGCAGAGATCGCCCAGCTCCTGGAACGGGCCGGACCCGGCACCGGTGATGAAGGGTCCATCACCGGCATATTCTCGGTGCTGGTTGACGGGGACAATACCGAAGAGCCCGTGTCCGACACGCTTCGCGGCATTCTGGACGGTCATGTTGTGCTGGACCGCAAGGTGGCCCAGGAAGGCAGGTATCCCGCCATAGACCTTCTGACGTCAATTTCCCGACTGGCCGACACCTTGTGGAGTGCAGAAGAACGGAAGCTCATCATCAAGTTGAGGTCGATGATCGAGCGGTATGAAGACAGCCGGGATATTCGCTCCATCGGTGGATACAAACAAGGAACCGATCGCGAACTTGATGAGTGTGTCGAGTTGGTTCCCAGGCTGTACGCCGGTCTGATCCAGCATCCAAACTCCCCGAGGATCGAGGATGCTTTCGCGCATCTGTCTGCATTGCTTGTGGACGGACAGCAACTGGACCGGGTTCCGAAATCATAGAAATATTCCGGTTCAGGTGAACCCACATTGTCCTGTTGCCCCAGGGCGAGGTCAGTGTCTTTGCACCAGCTTGTTGCGCACCATGTCCATGGTGATGAAATTCAACTGTTCAATAAGAACTTCATGCACCAGCTGAGACTTGAAACGGCTGTTCACGTTTTTCAGAATACCTGCGGTGAACTCCGTGAGGTCATACTTTTCAAGCTTCTCAAAATCTATGACTGTGCTGCCGTAGATGGTACGGAATGCCTCATCCAGCAGAAACACATCAAGCGGGACCGGCAGTGCTTGTTTCTGGTGGGCATCCACGGTGTAGACCAACTGGGCCAGAACATAGCCCTGGACCTTGTTGTCCCTGACTATCGGCACTGTGATTGTGTCGGTTTTCACGTAATCGAGACCCGGCAGGAACTCGTCTTCCTTGGCATTCAATGCGTTGTTTGATGACCACATCAAACCACCGTAAACCCCACCAATGGCTATCAGGATTGCCCATACACCGACGATCAGATATCGCACCATTGGAGCTATAGGCCCACTGTGTACGTGCCGTCGGATTCCTCATCGCGAATGGCTTTCTTGATGGTCTCGGAAACACTGCGCGATGCCTCAAGATGAACTTTCAAGGCGTCTCCGTTCAGACTGAGCGCCTGACGCAGTTCCATGATCTGGCTATGTACCGCCTGATCAACCGGCAGTTCACCCATCCGACGGGTCATCCGGGACAGTTCCAGCAGATACAGCGTCTTGCTGTTGGTGATTTCGGAAATGTCGGCCAACGGGTCCTTGTTGAGCAGCTCAACTTCTTCTTCCAGAATTTTACGCAGCCCCGTTGCCACGCGCATGATTGCCGAAACCTGGGTTGCCGCCGATTCCCTGATAGCTACTGGCAAAATTGTACCTGAGTTGATACGGCCTACTTTGGCAGCTGCTTCTCTGTTGTATTCAATGCCGGTTGAAGGTTGCATTGTGTTTCTTCCATTACATTGATGAGTTGGTTGCACACCGCTTTACCGGTCCGTTGCAGGCAGTCTTTCGCGGCTTTCGCGTTCTTCACCGAGGAGTGAAAGAAAGCTCTGAATCGAACCGAGCATAGTTGCAAAGTTCAGATCGAGATGGCCATTGCCAGCTTCAGAACTTCTGGCAAAAGACGCGGGCTTCGCAACGGGGGCTTCACCGGCTGCTGCAGCCGGTGCCGGCGCGATCTGGCTGGCTATACCCAATGTTCCGGTTTCTGCAAGCTGTTGCCCCAGAACTGTTGCCATCTGCGTCCGTGCCCTGTCAGTGGACATCGCAGCACTGCCTTCAGCAGACGTGTCCTTAGGCAGGATGAACTGCAACATCTGCTGCAGAAAGAACCCCTCAACCTTTTTTGCAGCCTCCAGTTCAGGTGAGTCCACGGCCGTCCTGCCGGATGGGTTGATCCGCGATGCACTGTGCTGTGCATGAGCACTGTCGACCGGTGTGGCCGCAGTTCGAACAATGTTGAAGTTCTGTTTGACTCTCGGCTCCGACGCCCGGTCCAGCACCTGCACGAAACTGGCTGCTTCAATGCGCACGCCTGAGGAATGCTGCCGGCCCACGTCATTCGCAAGCTGGATGGTTGGTGAAGGGTTTGCGACAGAATTCAATCGGACGGTGGCCTGTTTCATTCTGCCAGGATCAGCGTTTTTGATAACGCCCGCGATCAGGTCGATTCCACTACCAATATTCATATTTACGCCTCCAGTTTTACAACACCGATCACATCAAAACTTTCCGTCGAGCGTTACAGTACTCCATCAAGCTTTCGGGAGGCTTGCGCGCAAAACGCTGGTTTCGGAGACCTCATCCCTGTCTGTTTCCTGCTTGCCGGATACCATTGAACGCACGGCATCTGTGTGTTGTGCCTGTACCAGCTCAAGGCGGGCTGCGCGCTCGCGCACCATTTCGTGCTGGTTTTCCAGAAGGTTGCCGATGATGGATTGTCTATGCACGTAGGAACGCAACATGTCGCCCAGCAAGATACCGCCGGACATAACGCTGTCCTGCCCGCCGGATAACTGCCCCAGCGCCTGCCTCTCACGCTGCTGAAGATTTTCCAGCTCATTTTGCAGAATTACCCGCCTGCCCTCTTCCAGGTCGCGCAGCGCCTGCTGAAGTTTGACGAGACGGTTGGTCCGCTGGACTCTGTCTGATCTCCTAGCCATTGCGTAACCAGTTGGCAAAATAATCTTCGAACAGCACCAGCATTTCCGGAAGGGTGAAATAGGTCAGCAGTAATCCTCCAAATATGACAAACGGCATCGAAACAAAGAACACCGGCATGTTGGGTTGCAACTTGTTGCTGACCCCTACGGCAACATTGACCACGATGGCGTAAACGAGAAATGGCGACGTTATTCGAAGTGTGAGCAGAAAGGCTCTGCCTGCTCCCTCAATGATCGAGATGATGGCAAGTTCCTGATCAAAACCGGTCGAGGGCGGCATGGCCGTATAGGACGCCAACAGTGCCCGAATGACCTCCCAGTGCAGGTCGAGCAGGAACATCAACATGGTTGCCGCCAACGACATTATCGTCGCCAACTGGGGAACCGGATCCGCATCCACGACCTGCAATCCCGATATCTGTCCCAACCCGATAAAGTTCGCTGCAGCAGTTGCGGCAAACTGCAATGCACCAAAATAGAGACGGCCCAGGAAACCGATAAAACCGCCAATCAGGCACTCCGTGACCACATACTGCAGGAAGTCTGAAGATCGGGCAGCGCTTGCAAGAGCGCGCAGGCCGCCCGGTTCCAGCGGCACCAGGGTTATTGAAAGCATCAGGGCAATCAGCAGCCGGACACGCATGGGAACCCGCATGCTCGATAGTCCCGGCATGATCATCAGGCAGGTTCCAAGCCGGCAGAAAATCAGAATTGCCATGTTTATATCTGTCGCCTGCAGGGCCATCAGGACAGACTGTCTACCGTGTCAGTCTGGA
Organism: uncultured Anderseniella sp.; assembly: GCA_938039915.1. Lineage (GTDB taxonomy): Bacteria > Pseudomonadota > Alphaproteobacteria > Rhizobiales > Aestuariivirgaceae > Anderseniella. Next base: position 13,789 of record CALHUA010000227.1, on the reverse strand, counting down.
CATTGCGGGCGATCTCGACCTGAGACAAGACCGGCAGTGCGGGGAACAACCGCTCGGTTATCATCCGGACATAGGTTCTGGCTTCAGGTGCGGTCACCAGGGCAAACCGGCACCCCTTGTCCTGCAGGCTTGCAGCTTTGGATTTAAGGTCGGCGCAAAATTCTTCAATGTGTGGCGGATCGATGTCGAACTGCACAACTTCACCCTTTGCATCGCGGCGCAAGGCCTTGTGAAACAGCATTTCCCACTTTTCACCCAACCGAAGCACGTTCAAAGCACCGTCGGTTGCCAGGTCTCCGCAGATCTGCGGTGCGAGCCTGTTGCGGACCTGTTCCAGGATGAGCTCGGATTTTCGGGTATAGGCGACGACCTCGGCAACCGCCTCGAGGATCTGGTTCATGTTGCGGATCGATACCCGCTCGTTGAGAAGCAGTTTCAATATGGCCAGCAGTCCGGAATTGGTTATGTGGGACGGACTGATATCGTCAAACAATTTGCGGTAGGCAGGCTCCAGATTGTCAACCAGCGCCTGCTGATCCTTGAATGAAAACAACTGCCCGAGGTTAGAGCGAATGATTTCACTCAGATGCGTCAACAACACTGAAAGAGGATCAATTGTCTGAAGACCCTCACGGGCTGCTTCCTTGGCAAGAACATTGGGAAGCCACATGGCCCGCATTCCGAATGCCGGCTCCAGCACTTCGTCTCCGGGGAAATCGTGATCCTGATTCTGATCCAGAATAATGAGCATCTGGCCAAGGTGAAGCTGCCCGCGATCCGCAGGTGTTCCGTGTATCTTGATCAGGTAATTGCTCTGCCCCAGTTCAATATCATCGCTTACCTTTATCTCAGGCACGACAAATCCGTATTCCTTTGCAAACCTGCGCCGCATCTTTGCGACCCTTGTTGCCAGCTCGCCACCGGGAGCGGCAAGCTTCGCAGACAGGTGTTTTCCCAGACAGAGTTCTATCTCGGCAGTCTTGAGCTGGTTTTGTATGGAGCCTTCCTTCTCCAGCTGTTTTTCCTCATTTACCCGATTTTCTTCCATTTGCCGTTCGTCGACCTGTCGCTTCAGGCGTAGTGGCAGGATGTAGGCGATACTGCCAAGAATCCCCCCCAGAACCATGAACGGCAGAAACGGCAAACCCGGCATGAGCGCCAGCGCGCCCATCAACATGGCGGAAACGCCGAGTGCTTTCGGATACCGTACAATCTGGCCCATGAGGGCTTCTTCGGCAGACCCGCGGGTGCCGCCCTTGGATACCAGAAGACCAGCGGCCAGCGACACGATCAGAGCCGGTATCTGGGAAACCAGGCCGTCACCAACAGACAGTTTGGTGAAAATATCTGCGGCTTCGGCGAGCTGCAGGTCATGCCTCGTCACACCGATCACGATACCGCCGAATATATTGACAGCCGTAATGATCAACCCTGCAACCGCATCTCCTCGCACGAACTTGGAGGCACCGTCCATGGCGCCGAAGAATGAGCTTTCTTCCTCCAGCTCCATGCGCCGTCGCTGGGCTTCCTTGTCATCAATCAGACCTGCAGACAGGTCAGCGTCAATCGCCATCTGCTTGCCGGGGATTGCGTCCAGAGTAAAGCGGGCCCCCACTTCGGCAATTCGCGTCGCGCCCTTGGTGATGACCATGAAATTCACCGTGATCAGTATGATGAACACGATCACACCAATAACGAAGTCATTGCTCATTATCAGTTCTGCAAAACCACTGATGATGAAGCCGGCAGCGGTCGTTCCACTGGCGCCATCGGACAGGATGAGCCGCGTGGTTGCGATGTTCAAAGACAATCGCAACATCGTCGCAATCAGCAAAATTGTCGGGAAGGCGGAAAAGTCCAGCGGCTTCTTGATCCACAAGGCAACCATCAGAATCACAACCGACAGGGCAATTGAGAACGCCAGACCAAGATCTATCAATACCGCCGGGACCGGCAGGAACAGTGTCGACAGAATAATCGTGACACCAATGGCCAGGCCGACATCGCTTTTCGGCGAAGTCAGGAGAGTGAGCTCATGTGTCTTGTACTGATTTGTCATGTTTGCAATCTGAAAAGGAACAACAAGCCCGTGGAGCCAACTCCCTCCGGCCGCAACCGTCGTCCGCGATTGCTAATTGAAGCCGGTTTCAATTCGGCCATAGGTGAGCTGGGTAAGGGTTTGCATCTGGCTGCCAATGAAGGGCGCGGAAAAAATGATGACCACCAGAACCACCACGATCTTTGGAACAAAGGTAAGCGTGATTTCCTGAACCTGGGTCAGCGCCTGCAACAGGCCAATGCCGACCCCGACGATCATCGTCGATCCGATGACCGGACCCGATGCCACAATCACGGTCCAGATGGCTGCCTGAATGAGCTCGAGCGCATCTACCTCGTTCAAACCTGCTCACCCCACAGTTGAGATATCGGTGACATTGAGCGATGTGCCGCTGTCCAGATTGACGGTTGTCTGCCCTGCGACCTGGCTGATGCTCACGACCGTGCCGGTTGTCTGCCCGTCACTGCTGGCGACAGACCGGCCAATCAGACCCGCGCCCTGTCCAAATGCCATCGTGCTCAACAAGGAGTCCAGTTTGGCATTACTCTGCAATTGCTGTTCAACCGATGAGAATGACGCCAGCTGGGACAGATACTCTGCGGAATCAGTCGGATTTGTCGGGTCCTGATTTCGCATCTGGGTTACCAGCAATTGAAGGAATGCATCATAGTCCACCGTAGTCGGTGTCGGGGTACTGGCTGTCTGTGATGAAGAGGTTCCGGTTACCGGGTTGGTTCCGTTGATTTCCATTGTGTCTATCCTTTCCTTGAAGCCATTGAATTGGCTACAGTCTCGTTTGCCTGGTCGGCAGCAAGCAATCCGAGCGATGAGAAGGTGCCGGCGTAGGTTTCAGCTTCCAGATGAAAAAGCCCCTTCAGCGAGCGCAGCGCGTCATAATCTCTTTCGCTCATGACCTCGCTGTCTGCGATCTTCAGACCATGCTGAATTTGAGGATCCTGGTACGCGCCCAGCATCGCCGACGACATGCCGCGGTAAAGCTGCATGATGTTGGGCCGGTTGGCCGGATCAATGAGCATGCTCTGCACGACGAAATACAGCTGCCGCAATGGCGTGGTGACGTCTTCAGGTTGCAGCACGTGGGATCCGAGCAGGAACGTAACATTGTTCAGAAACTCGATACCGACCTTGCGATCGACCCGGATGACTGCCCCGTTGATGAATACTTTCTGGTTGGCCTGCACGGCCAACTTGAAACTCGAACTCAAGACAAGCCCTCCTTGATCATCTGGGTGACATCCATGATGCCCTTGAAGTTTTCACTGTCGCCCTGGCGAATGGCCTCACATTCCTTGATGACCCAGATGCCTATTGAGATGAGACTGGCGCGCAATTCCGGCGGCAAATGATTTTCCTTATTGCCGAGATCCTCTACCAGCATGCACCAGAGCTGGCGGGTGATGTGCAGGGCTTCCGCAGCCTCGGTCGACCTGCCCCCCTTGGATTGTGCAATTTCCAGGAGCTCCATCGACCGGCCGAGGGCTTCCGCCTCAGCCCCTCTTGCCTGGGTTTCACAATCTACAGAGGTCTCGGAGTATGAGTTTGAGTACATGGATCAAAAAACAACCTATTCTTGATGTGAATTTTCAGACGTAGTTGAGCAGGCTCAGCGATTGCAGCCGGGCGGTGAGTGAATAAGAGGTTTCGATCTGGGTGGTGAGTTGATTCACCCGGGAGGCGGCCTCGAAGGCATCAACGCCTTCAAGCGCTGCGACATAACTTTCGCTAATTCTCTTGCGGATCGTCATGACATCGTTCTGTTCTGATATTTGCTGCTGAACCAGTCCAAGCCGTCCGCTGGCATCGTTCAGGCTGGCCATGCCTTCGGCCACCTTGGACAAGGCCTTGTCAAAAACAACAGCCAGCGTTTCGCCATTGAGGGCCTCTCCGCCCAGGCCCGACACCATGGTCATTGCGGCCGCTATTGAGCGGACACCAGTTTCGTTGGCGTTGATGCCTGTCTCAACCTTGAGATTGGGACCGATACGACTGCTTATGTTTTTGTCTTCGGCAGACGACCATGCCGCGCTCCATTGAACATCATCCTCGAAAACCGCGGCAAATGCACCGTCGATGAACGCTTCCATGGCTGCAGCCGTAATTGTCGTTACGGCCGGGTTGTCGGGCGGAAACCCGAATTCAGTTACGAAGGCAGTGTTGATCGCAGTTCGCGCGGTGCCAGCCGGGTCGCCGATAAAGTCTGCCATGGGTTTCACGTCAGTGTTCACCCCGGCAAACAGGTACTGGCCATTGGCGGAGGAATTCATGATCGTCGTGAAGTTCTGAAACTGTGTTGCCGTCTCCTCGATTGCGATACCTGCCGTGCCTTGGGAACCGAGCGCAGTGGTCAAACTGGAAACTATTGACTGGGCGCTGGCGGTGACGGCCGCAACAGAAGACTGAATAAGGTCAAGACGGGTAGCAACCAGAGCGTTGGAATTCAGGATACCGTCCAGGCGAGCCTGCTCTGCCCGCAGGGTAATCGGGCCTCCGGACCTCGGCCCCAGCGCCAGATTGACATCCGCGTGACGGCCCGTTGTGACTTCAGTTTGTCGCTGGGCAAGCTCAACCTGCGAACGCTGCAGGGTGAGTTTCACGTTGTTGTAAAGCGCGCTGGTGGAGACATGAGAAAGTTCCATGACGTTACCTTATCGAAGTGATCAGAAAGCCGAGTAATTCGTCGACTACGCTGATGAGTTTCGTGGATGCTTGATAGCTTCTTTCAATCTGAAGCATCTGTGCAATTTCTTCATCCAGGTTGACGCCTGTGGCATTGGACAGGGCTTCATTGGCCCTAATCGCTGTTATGTTGTGAAACTCCGCATCGCGTGACGCATCGGCCCTCAAACCGCCAAGCCACGACGCGCTGTCGGCAGCAAATGACAGAAGATCGGAACTGCCGTCCAACCCTGCTGCAACATCAAATGTACGGGCACCCTCAATTCCTTCGACCATCTGATCGAGACGGTCGGAAAAACCGGCATAGCCGTTGGTATTGTATTCAAACGCCGGGTTGCCGGGATCACTGATACTGCCGTCACGCAGCAGCCTTGCAGCATCAACCGCACCCGTCTGCAACGTCGTGTTGACCGAAATGGAAGACGCAAGTCCGGCCGACAGCGTGGCCGGTGCGGGCACGCCCGGTCCACCCGGCCACGTAAACAATCCAGCCTGTGCTGCCAGTGTGGGTACCGCGGACTGATCACTTTCAGCGAACGCTTCGATCAGACCGCGCGCGATTTCATCCAGCTGTGACTGAAAGCCTTGCGTTACTTCATCGCGAACTTCAATCAGGCCTGCAATCTTGCCCGTCGTAATTGGCATGGGGCTCCCTGGCCCGGTGATCTGGACACCATCCACATACAGCTGCTGGCCGGGAGTCGATGCAGTCAGCAAGGTCGACTGCTGGAATGAAACTTCACGAGGCACCCGATCGTACAGGGTCACACCACTTTCGGTGTAAATGTTGATATCGTTGTCTTTCTTGATCGACCACGAAATGCCCATCTCCTGGGAGAACTGCTTGAGGATCACGTCACGTTGATCCAGCAAGTCGGTCACATCGGTACCAAGCTTGGTGCCGTTAATAATCTGGCTGGTCAATTCGTGAAGGTCCGCCAGATTGGTGTTCATGAGGGCCGCTGACTCGGCAAGACTTGCGTCTGCATCCATGCGAATTGACTGCACCTGAGAGCTCATGGAATTCAGGGCGCCAGACAGGGACAGGGCACTGGAGATTGCGGACGAGGCAAGCACCGTGTTGTCCGGCTGGGATGCAAATGTGGCCAGGCTGTCGCGAAGCGTCCCGATCAGGGCAGCGGGCGACCTGCCCAATTCAGGATCGTTGATCAGTGTATCCAGGCGATCAAGCGCATCCAGTACCGTGGAGCTTTCCTGGAACTGTGACGTTGAGCTCAGTGACGCGTTGAACAAGCTCACGTCAACAGCACGCGTGGTGCGGCCTACCGTACTGCCGCCGTTGGGTGATGTGACAAGATTCACGATCTTGCGCGTTGCATCCGGATTGGAAGCATTGTTGATGTTACGAGACAAGACACCTGTCTGCTGTCCGAAAGCAGATAGTGCTGACCGCGACGCGTCTAGCGCAGACGATAAAGACATCCCCGTCCCCTGGCAGTTAAGCCGTCAAGCGTGAACCAGAATTAACGCTTCAGGTTCACCAAAATTTCCAGCAACTCAGACCCGGTCTGGAAAACTTTTGAATTTGCAGAATAGTTTCGTTGTGACTCAATCATCCGGGTCAACTCATCACCCAGATCTACTGTGGATTGCTCAAGGGCGCCGGATTGAATCGATCCAAAGCCGGGATCTTGAGGAAAACCGATCATGATATCGCCGGATTCAATGTTGGCGAAAAATATGTTGCCGGAAGCCGGGGTCAGAAAGTCTGTTCCGTTGAAAGTGGCCAATGGTACCCGGAATACTGTGGACAGCGTTCCGTCGAGGTAACTGACGACAACGGAACCGTCGTCTTCGATGCTCATTGACTGCACGCCTTCAGGTGCCTGGCCGTCCACATCTGAGGAAAGCACAGAAAAGTCCGCAGCAAGCTGGCTGGAGCCGGTAAGATCAAGCGTGAACGGCTGGCCATCCGGAATACCGAACGCCAGACTGGTCGGGCCCAGCAACTGTCCGTCTGCAGGGTCGAAGTTTACAGTCACCGTCGTGAGCGGTGGCCCTGAATAAGGAAATCCGCCAGCGCTCGCCTCACTGCGATCGAATACAGAGACTTCCCATGTCTCATCTGCCGTCTTGGCCCAGTACACATCTACCAGTTGCTCGCCGCCAAGGTTGTCATACGCAACCAATGATGTTTTCTGTGAGTACTCGCTGGTTGCCGTATTGGTTGACGGCAGATTCGCCGCCGCAATGTCAACGTCCTCGGACGGCAGATTGACCACAAGCGCACCGGTGGTGGATGCCTGAGCCTGGAATGAGACATCATCCAACGAGACCCGCTCGAGACCAGATGTGCCATTGGCAACCGCCCCAACCTGGCCGTCCACGACAGGGTAACCCATCAGGTATTGACCAGCAGCGTTGACGAGGAATCCCTCGCCGTCCTGAACGAAAGAGCCGGCCCGTGTCATCGATGGAAGGCCGGCGGCGTCGGATACCATAAAGAAGCCACTGCCGTTGATAGCCAGATCTGTCCGTGACGTGGTGTACTCGAGCGTACCTTGCTCGGAGATGCTGTTGCGGACATGGGTTGAAACACCGCCAGCGTCGTAGTTGCCGGGACAATGAGCGCCGCTGCTGGACAAAAGCGAAGAAAACTCCACGCTGACGCGCTTGTAGCCGGTTGTATCGTTGTTTGAGATGTTGTCGGCAATCGCAGACAGTCTGGTTGACTGCGCCGACATACCAGATACGCCAGAGCGCATTATTCCATTTAAACCCATTTTGCCGCCTCTCAAAACCCGAATCGCTATGATTCCATTAAATAATTTTGAGCTTGCGTGAAGCTTGTCACTGCAGTTCAGGGGCGATTTGACCAGCACAAACCGGCTTGCTAACGGATCAAGAACGGCCGCGTTACGGATTCGGAACACCGGGCCGGATCTGGACGTACCAGCGTGGGTCCAAGACACTCGCGATGATTAATCAGTTGGTAATCCGTGGTCGGTAGAATCTGATCATCTCAGGGTTTCAGTAAAGACAGTACTGAACAGGCATGATGCCGTTCCCTGTGAGCCGATCAACCCGGCATTCCTCCTCCAGGTGCAAAAATAGATAAATCTGAGGCCGCGCGCCGCGCTGTTTGCCATGCATGTGTTTCACGCAATGCATGAACAAGAGCCCTCTGCACGACCCCTTGCCAGCACCATTCACCAGATTGCCCTGCATTTCATCACCACTCACTGGCGATCAGGGGCCTTGTTGTCATAACCAACGAACAATGCATTACGGAAAATGCGCTTCATGCCGGCCGAGGATGGATCAGAATCCTACATCAATTCGGCTGGTCGTTTGATCAACTTCATAAGTAGCAGTTGTGTTTAGCAGGAAGTACCACCATGAACTATCCGGTCCCTCTAGAAGCCTCCGAAAGTGAGGCGAAAATTGATAACTATCTTCAGGATTACTATAGCGAAGAGGCAGCTTTTGATTTTACCGAAAGACCGTCTCAAACCGCTCAGCACGAGCTGATGACCTGTGAAATTCTAGATTGTTTCAGCACGCTGATGGGCAACGCATATGCTGCAACCGTCGGTTCGAGCGTCGCCAATGCGCAATATGCAGGCGACGGGAAGTTTTCATTTGCAGACCCGGTGAGCTGCTTTCTGCCTGACTTGCCCGTGTCCTTGAAATCGCTGCCTGCACACCTTGCATCAGTGTCAAATGACAAGGAACTGTCATTGAAGCTGCTGTCGCTTGAAGCCAAATACAATTTTGTGGTTCAGCTGACCCAGAAATCGACCACCATCAATTCACAACAATCACGCGAGTTTCTTGCTGACCGCTGGAATGAGGTATGTGCCGGATTTCTTGGCGCACTGGAAACCACTGCAACGATTTCGAATGATCTTGGCATTCAGATACCGGACACGACGGTTCTGCGCGGCCTGCTTGAGGCCTGCCAGACAGGCGAGTGGCCGTGTCTGGACGAAGATATGGCTGTTTCGATCCCCGGTTGGGCGGAGCGACGACGCAATGGCCGCAAGACGTGCGCCATTGCGATCATGATTGAAGTTGACGGCCTGGCAATGGAGGCGACGATCACCGATATGTCGCAGTTCGGCATTGGAATTGATGGATGCCCGGGTCTTCAGACGGGAGACAGTGTCGTCATCGCAACATCCGGTGATCATTCGCTGGATGGTCATGTGGTATGGAGCGGTGACGAAAGTGCCGGTATACGATTTTCATCAGGCATAGCTCCCGGGCGCAAAGTCAGTGACTACCTCTCAACACAGACAGGCGAATGATCAGCCAGGTGCTACCCAGATCTACCGGGTCAAACAATACCCAAGATACCGTTGGCTATCGACGGGGTCTTCACCAAGGTGGTTGCGAAGTTTCTTTCTCAGTTTGCTGATATGGCTCTCGACCACCTGCTCATCAACGTTATCATCAAAGATACCGTAGATCGCGTTGAAAATCTGAGCCCGTGTCACCCGCCGTCCGCGATTGGCTACAAGATATTCGAGAATGTGCTTCTCGCGTCGCGGCAGTTGAAGCGTTTGGCCACCCACAATGGGATCACGTCCGTCAGGGAACACCAGAATATCAGTATCGCCGTTCTGCACTGCCAATTGTTGAGCACGACTCGCAATGACCTTGATGCGTGCGAGCAACTCAAGCGAGTGGACCGGTTTTGCGACAACGTCGTCGACGCCGGCAGCGAAAAGATCAAGCATCGACCTCAGATTGCGACTCTCCTGCACCGAAATAATCGGTGCGCGGGAGTGTAATCGGATAGATTTATGACAGTTTGGAACTTCACCGCATTCTCCAAGGATGAAACCTTGAATGGAAACGATGTCAGAACTATTTGAACAGCTAATCCAGTCAATTAGCTCATTCGACTGCATTCCGATCGAAGGTATTCCTTCCTTCTTGAAACCTTGAACAAACGCCTCCGCCACACTTTCGCGCTCTTCAATCACAGCAATCATCGTCGTCCCCGAATCAATTGCAATTCAACTAACTGCAACACTTCGTAATGATTGCGGATTCAGTCAACATCATTGTGCCAAAAAGTATCTAAACCGTGCGATTTTACAACCTTGAGTTGAAACACATTTTCGCCAAGAATCAATCACGTGAACGTCAATTGATAAAAACAAATCTCACCCTTGGTCACATAGCTGCCATATTTTCTACCTGCAAAATGCTTTCGCCTGGCTGGTCCAGGCTCCAAATCCACTTCGGACAAGCTTCCCGATCACACCACATACGTAACGTTTTTGGGCCGCCTTGTTTCGAGTGCCTGCGTGATAGATTGCAACTGCCATCGTCCAGGATTTTTCCTTTTCATACAGCTGGCGAAGAAACCGGGCGGCGTAATTCACATTGGCGTGCGGGTCGAACATGTGCTTCACGGACAGGAATTTCTTGTAATGCCAATAGTGATTGATTTGCATGCACCCGACGTCGATCAACTGTTTGCCATCTGAATAGGCGTTCCTGAAACCCGTCATGGCATCTGCAAGACTGGCGGGATAGAGGCTTGTGCCCTCTATGTTCATGGCATACGGGTTTAGCTGGCCTTTGCGGCCGGACTCATTCAACGCGACAGCGTACAACACCGCCAATGGAACCGAGTGCCTGGACGAAGCAGTGGACATCTCGCGTTCGCAAAGATTTGCAGTCGCGTGGCCGGCGCCACTGCCTGACACGCTAAATATAAATCCCAGAACCAGAATTGCGCGCAGCCTGCTGCAACGTTTCCTCGCCTTTTGTATCTTGTTCAGATCCAGTTCCATTGCCTTGCCCGTCTCCCCTTCCGTTCGGCACATGACGAGACTGTTGGCCTTCGCCGTGACCGGAGAATCTCGCTGCTGACCCTTCCTGCTGAGAACCGGTTTGCGTGCCGCTTCCTGTTTCAGCGATGTTTACATTGAATCCACGCACCTCCACGTTGCGTGATTGCAGTCCTCCCAGCACCTCTTCCCTGCCTCTTTCAATCATCATGGCTGTCGTCTCCTTTGCGGCAGCCACCTGCACCTCCACTTCGCCTGACGCGGACATTGCTATCTCAATGCGCACGGCTCCAAGACTGCCGGGGTTCAGGTCAACCTTGATCTGGCTTAGCAGCGGAAGTTTGCCGGAAGCTTGTGTCTCCACCGCAGGTGCAGCTTGTGCTTTCAGTCGCGCACCGACGATGGTTACTTCATCATCAATCGCCTCGATTATCTGACGCTCCGGTGTCTCGACGACTGCTGTAACCTGCGGCCCGGCCGTCTGTACACCTCCGCTTGCAAGCGGTGGCATTGACGGCAGGGCATGTGACCTGTCGCCAACAGCCGGGACTTTGGCTCTATCCAGAGGATGGGCGATCCTCGCCGCGGTGTCCGGTCGGGTATCCATCGCGTCGGCAACGTCACCGGGAGGAGACAGTTCAATTTTGCTCTGTACCGGGGTAACCGGTCCAGTGGATGGCAGGATTTTTACCGACTGTGCAAATTGACCTGAAATTGAAGTGACCGATTGCACCGGGATGGTGCGAGCTTGCGGAACGGAACCAGGCAGCGGGGTTGCAGCAATCTGGCTCACCTGCTGCACTCTCGTCAGCGCATCTGCAATCGATGGTGACTTGCCTGTCACAGCCATGGCTTCTGCTTTGACTGTCACCTGCTCCGCGGGTTTTGTACCGCCGGTGGGCAGCACCTGCTGCAGCGGAGCCTGCACAGCGGTTTGAACACTGACTGCGACATCGGCTGCGCGGGTCCATGCAGATGCGGGCACCGTGGTGTTTCTTGAAAAGGTCGAAGAGCTGGGTAAGCTGATTGACTGCAGATTGATTGCAGGCAGCACTGGTGTCGGATCCGGCAGGTGCTGCGGATCAATTGTCGGTGTGTCCGCGTTGTCCGGCGAAGCCTCTTCGTCAGCATCCGGTTGGGGCTTGTCCTCGATGGCTGTTTCAACCGGCCCCGGCATCCTGACCGGAATCGTCGTCTTCAACAGGGTCTTAACGTCAAACTCTGCCGCACCGGCTTCATTGCGTTTTGTATGTGCTGCCTCACCCTTGGGCAACGCTGGCAGGGCTGAGATGTTCATTGTCATTGCACTTGCCTTATTACTCTCGTCGCCAGATCGAGTTCCTTCAATGCCCGTTCCGAGACGCCATCGAGCTCGGGCCCGGTCTTTTCATCACGAAGTTTCAGCCGGTTGGTCGGGCGATATCGGGTTGGCCTCTTGACCTTGGCGGGAGCCATTGGCAACTCCGTCACTTTTTCCATGATCCGATGCAAAGCAAACAGAAGCTGCTTGTCGGTACCTTTCAGTTGCTTTTCCGACAGCGACTGAAGTTGATCCATCAGTTGCTCAGGGTCGTCTGTTGCAAGGCCAGAGGCAACTTTCAGCAGCTTGATTGCCGCAGCTTCTGACACAGACAGATCCGGCAGGCTTGAAGCCTTCTTCGCTGCCAGGGTGCCAACCTGAGACTGACCAAGAACCACTGCATGCCTGGCAAGTTCGAGATAGACTTTACGGCGAAAACCAAGTGGCGCGGCATCAACAAACCCGAACAGTCTCGGCAATCTGTCGGGAGCGGTCTCATAGTTCAGTTCCACAATCGCGGCGCCAACCTGCTGAGCCATGTTTTTCGAGAAAACCGAACGCCCCATTCGGGCGCAGTACTGGCGAACCAGGGACTCGACCTTGTCAAAGTCACGCAGCTTGGCCACAACAAACAGTTGCCGTCGTAAGGCAGCCTCTTCGATCAGGCCGCTGCCGCCAATAAGGCGAGCTTGATCATAGTAAGCGATTGCCCGATCAGTATTGTCTTTCTGCCACATCTGTGCCGCGGCCAGAGCCAGCAGCGCTCCAATTTGCCGGGGCAGGCCAAGCAACTCCATTTTCGCAATTTCGTCCCTGGCTTCCTCATGCTTTCCGGAAGAGATACTCAGGGCGACTTTCAGAACAGGCTGATCCAGCGCAGCTGCTTCACCAAGTTTCTGCAGTTTGGCCAGAATTGCCGCGTCACCGCCACTGAGAACATAGATCAGAGCAGCCTGGGCGTTGCGTGGGTCAGCCCAGACAGCATCATCGGCATTTTGGAAATGGCTGTGGATTTTCCCCATGAATGATGTGTGCAGAGACATCGCCCTCCCCTTTCCTGCGACAAGATCATCTTGCAGAAGCATGAGCGAACGAATGACTTCATATGGCTGAATCTTCTGCTGCTCGGCGATTGCGAGACGAGGCAGCAGCACAACGCCTGAGATCAGCAGCAGCCGGCCAAGCACATGACCCATCGGTATCTTCATGGCGCGCCGCTCTTCAGGAGAATTTCAATACGCCGGTTTTGCGCCGCATTGGGTTTATCGCGAACTTTCAATACTGTGTCGGCATATCCTTCAATTCGAACGAACCGATTGCTGGCGACGCCGTTGGACACAAGCAACCTGAATGCAGCGTGCGCCCTGTCACTCGACAAGCGCCAATTGTCTGAGTCTGCAGTGAAGTAGGCACGGCCATCAGTGTGTCCCCTGATAACAATATCACCCTCAACGTCCATCAATGCTGCTGCCACCTTCCTGACCGTCTCGCGAAGTTCTTGTGACGGCGTCGAGGTTGCTATGCCGAACATCGGATGTTCCTTACCCTCCACGAGGGAGATCAGGGAACCCTCCGCATGCGCGCTAACAGTCACACTGACGCCACTGAGGCTTCCGGCCTGTTCAGATTGAGCAAGCTTGCGCTGGATCTGTTCGCTCGTGTCCTTCAGCCCTTTTTGCTGCTGTGCTTTTGCCTCTGCCTCCTTCATGGACACTTGCTTGCCTGTCTTGCCGGCAACCGATGGTCCTGTGGCAAGCTTGATTCTACCTGCACCTTTACCCGGTTTTTCTGACGGCCCCATTTCAGGGTCCTCGCCCACTCCGATGTTGGGTTTGTCACCGGCACCCAGATTCGGCTTGTCGCCCGTGCCAATGTTGGGCTTCTCGCCCTTGCCAATGTTGGGCTTGTCGCCCGTGCCAATATTGGATTTTTCGCCCATACCAACATTGGGTTTCTCTCCAATAC
>CALHUA010000226.1 GCA_938039915.1 uncultured Anderseniella sp. | reverse complement strand
TGTGCCGACGCTCGACTATGGCAACAATATCCGTCAGGTGGCCAAGGACGAGGGCCTGGAAAACGCCTTTGCCTTCCCAGGCTTCGTCCCTGCCTACATAAGGCCGTTGTTCTGTAAAGGTATTGGACCGTTCAGATGGTGCGCGCTGTCTGGAGATCCGGAAGACATCTACAAGACCGATGCCAAGGTCAAGGAACTGATCCCGGATGACCAGCACCTGCACAACTGGCTCGACATGGCGCGTGAGCGCATTGCGTTCCAGGGCCTGCCGGCGCGCATCTGCTGGGTTGGGCTGGGACAACGTCACCGTTTGGGCCTGGCATTCAATGAAATGGTCAAGTCGGGCGAACTGAAAGCACCGGTAGTAATCGGACGCGATCACCTGGACTCAGGCTCGGTTGCCTCGCCCAACCGAGAAACCGAAGCCATGAAGGACGGGTCGGATGCGGTGTCCGACTGGCCGCTGCTCAACGCGTTGCTCAATTGTGCATCGGGCGCCACCTGGGTATCGCTGCATCACGGCGGTGGCGTCGGCATGGGCTATTCGCAGCACTCCGGCATGGTGATTTGCTGCGACGGGTCTGATGATGCGGCACGGCGCATCGGCCGTGTCTTGTGGAACGATCCGGCCACTGGCGTTATGCGCCATGCCGATGCAGGCTATGAAACGGCAATCGAATGTGCCCGCGAGCATGGGCTGAACCTGCCCGGAATTTTGGATAAGTGAGTACAAAAAAGAGGAGAACCAAAATGAAAAGACGTGACTTCATCAAGACAGGTGCTGTGGGCGCTGTTGCAACTACCGCCCTTGCTACACCGGCCATTGCCCAGGACAAGCGCAAGTGGAAGATGGTGACCGCATGGCCGAAAAACCTGCCTGGACCCGGCGTTGCGGCCCAGATGCTGGCTGACCGCATTACCGCTGCGTCCGGTGGACGTATTGAAGTAGAGCTGTACGCCGCCGGTGAACTGGTGCCCGGACGTGGCGTGTTCGACGCCGTGTCTGAAGGAACTGCCGAGCTTTATCATGCCGTACCGGCCTATTGGGGCTCGAAATCCAAGGGTATTCTGCTGTTCGGATCGCAACCGTTCGGCCTCAGGGCAGATGAACAGGTGGGTTGGCTCAACCATGGTGGCGGCCAGGCGCTGTACGATGAAATGTACGCCCGCTTCAATCTGAAGCCATTCCTGTGCGGTAACTCCGGTCCCCAGTGGGCAGGCTGGTTCCGCACTGAAATCAAGTCTGTTGATGATCTCAAAGGCCTGCGCTACCGCACCACCGGCCTGGCATCGGAGATGTGTTCCAAGCTCGGCATGGCGGTACAGGCCATGGGCGGGCGTGACATGTTCCAGGCGCTGCAGTCCGGCACCATCGATGCCGGTGAATTCATCGGCCCGTGGACCGATTCTGCCCTCGGCTTCTACCAGATTTCCAAGAACTATTACTGGCCGGGTGTTGGCGAGCCTTCGTCTGCGGAAGAGTGCGGGTTCAACAAAAAAGCCTTTGACGGCCTGCCGGATGATCTCAAGCAGGCGGTCAGCTTCGCCTGTGAATCGCTCTACAATCCGGTGTGGACCGAATACACCACCAAGCATGCCAAAGCCCTGAAGCAGATGGTTGCTGAACATGGCGTCCAGGTAAAGATGCTGCCGGAAGACGTCATAAAGGCCATGGGCAATGCGGCCGGTGAAGTGATCGATGATTTGCGCAACGATCAGGACGAACTGGTCAAGAAGATCACCGAGAGCTTCTTAGCCTATCGCACGTCCATATCCGACTACATGGTTTATGCCGACAATGGCCAGATGAATGCCCGTGCCCTGGACTACAAGTACGGCGGGTGATGACAATACCTGCGGCCGGTTCTGTCTCGGGACCGGCCGTAGCCTTTGAGGGCGTCGTTTCATGATGAGGGACTGGGCTGAGCGGCTGGATGCGGTCAATCGCTGGTGCGGGCAGACGGTGCGCTGGCTGGCGCTGGCGATGGTGCTGTTGCAGTTCGCAATTGTCGTGATGCGCTATCTGTTCGGTGTCTCTTTCGTGTTTCTGGGCGAAGGGGTTTCGTACATGCATGCGGCCCTGTTCATGCTGGGTGCAGGCTACACGTTGCTTGTGGACGAGCATGTTCGTGTCGATATTTTCTACAGCCGCCGAGATGACAAGGGCCGCGCCCGTGTCAATGCCGCCGGTGCCCTGTTGCTGCTGATCCCGTCGCTTGTCCTCATTTTGTGGGTGAGCTGGCCTTATGTGCGCAACTCGGTGTCCATTCTGGAAGGCGCTATCTCGGTGGGCGGCATTCCGGCCTCGTTTCTGCTGAAAGGCCTGATCCCCGCGTTTTGCTTGCTGCTGCTGATACAGGGTGTCGCGTGTCTGCTGCGTGACCTGGCCCGGCTGGAGCGTCGGGAATGAGTTTCATTGCCGACAATCTCGACATTGCAATGTTCCTCGTGCTGGCGGCAGCGCTTTTGCGCGGTTATCCGGTGACGTTCACGCTCGCAGGTGTGGCGACGATCTTTGCCGGTCTTGGGGCCCTGCTGGGAGCATTCGACACCGCTCTGCTGGGTGCGCTGTCGCAACGGTTGTTCGGCATCATGACCAATCAGGTGTTGATTGCCATCCCGCTGTTTGTGTTCATGGGCATTGTGCTGGAACGCAGCCGGCTGGCGGAAGAACTGCTGGAGGAAATGGGCAGGCTGTTCGGCACAAGGCGCGGCGGGCTGGCAGTATCGGTCGTGGTAGTCGGCACGCTGTTGGCGGCCTCGACAGGCATTGTCGGGGCAACCGTCATCACCATGGCCCTGATCGCCCTGCCGGCCATGCTGCGCAACGGCTATTCGAAACGTCTGGCCGCAGGCACCGTCTGTACTGCAGGCACACTGGGCCAGATCATCCCGCCATCGACGCTGCTGATCATCCTGTCCGAGGTGATGTCGTCTGCCTATCAGCAGGCACAGTTTGCGCAGGGCAAGTTTACGGTTGAGACCATCAGCGTCGGCCAGACCTTTTCCGCAGCCCTGCTGCCTGGCCTTGTGCTGGTGGCGCTGTA
This sequence comes from uncultured Anderseniella sp., assembly GCA_938039915.1. Lineage (GTDB taxonomy): Bacteria > Pseudomonadota > Alphaproteobacteria > Rhizobiales > Aestuariivirgaceae > Anderseniella. The sequence goes on along the minus strand of CALHUA010000226.1, from coordinate 8,718 downwards.
TATCATTTACATCCTGGCACTGGCCTGGTTGAGGCCAGAGCGCGCGCCGGCCATGCCGCGCGAGGCGGCTGAACCGGTCAGCACAAAGCAGTTGCTGCGTGTGCTGCTGCCACCGATATTCCTGATTGTTGCTGTGCTGGGGTCGATTGTCGGCGGCGTTGCAACCCCAACTGAAGCGGCAAGCGTCGGTGCAGTCGGTGCATTGTTGCTGGCAACCTATCGCCGCGATGAAGGCAGCCGAGGGGCCAGCCTGCTGGCCATTGCAGCGCTTGCCGGTATTGTCGTACTCGCGTCTTCCACGTCCATACGCCTGCAGCGTTCCGATGCCGATGTGGGCGTGTGGATGCTGGCGGCGGTCGGAGCATGTCTGGTTGCTGTGGTGGCCTGGGGTATCTGGCGCGCCATCCGTCACGCCACGCGCGAAGGTTATCTCGGTGTGATCAACACGCGTACCATGTCCGTCAGCTCGATGATTTTCGGCACCATTATCGGGGCCAGTGTGTTCTCCCTGGTGTTTCGCGGTCTCGGCGGCGACAAGCGCATTGAACACCTGGTCGAGGCCATGCCGGGCGGGGCCACCGGCGCCCTCATCTTCGTCATGGTGTTGATCTTCCTTCTCGGCTTCATTCTCGATTTTGTCGAGATATCGGTCATCCTGTTGCCGATAGTGGTGCCGGCGCTGATTGTCATGGGCCATGATCCGATCTGGCTGGCTGTACTGATTGCCATCAACCTGCAAACCAGCTTCCTGACGCCGCCATTCGGTTTTTCCCTGTTTTACCTGCGCGGTGCGGCCCCGCCCGAGGTAACCACCGGCGATATCTATCGCGGCGTGATCCCGTTTATCGCGCTGCAGGCTATCGGCGTCTCGCTTATCTGGCTGTTACCGGAGATTGCGACGTGGCTGCCCGGTATCATGTTCGGGCGCTGAAATCCGGGGCATTCGACATCAGTTTCATATTCAGCCAAAGTAGGGGTATCCAAGGCAGGAAATAATTGGTAATATTTTTTTACCAATTTGAGTGACCCGTTCTAAATCGCGCTGCGTTCAAAGGTTTGAGTGCAATTGCGCTGGTGAAGTGAGCAGGAAGGATGACCCGATATGGAAATGCCGGTCCCGGATCAAAGTGTGCTGGAGCGCAAGGCATCTATTGTGGCGCGACTGCAGCTGGTTCTCCCTGAAGAGGCGGTGATATCCGATCCCAACGAAACCCGTGCCTATGAATGCGATGCGCTGACAGCCTATCGCTGCCAGCCGCTGGCGGTCGTGCTGCCCGGGTCTACCGAGGAAGTCGCTGCGTGCCTGAAGATCTGCCATGAAGAAGGCGTGCCGGTTGTGCCGCGCGGGGCAGGGACATCCCTGGCCGGCGGATCGCTGCCGACCGCAGACAGCATCATCATCGGGGTATCGCGGATGAACGCGGTGCTGGAAACCGATTATGACAACCGCTTTATCAGGGTGGAGACCGGACGCACCAACCTGTCGGTGACCGGGGCAGTTGAAGAGAACGAGTTTTTCTATGCGCCCGATCCGTCCAGCCAGCTCGCCTGCGCCATAGCCGGCAACATTGCCATGAATTCCGGCGGTGCCCACTGCCTGAAATACGGCGTGACCACAAACAATCTGATGGGTGTGAAGATGGTCACCATGGAAGGGGAGATCGTCGATATTGGCGGCGCCCATCTGGACGCAGGCGTCTATGATCTGCTCGGTGTCATCTGCGGGTCGGAAGGCCAGCTTGGCATTGTCACCGAAGCGACATTGCGCATTTTGCGAAAACCGGAAGGGGCACGGCCGGTGCTTTTAGGCTTTGACCGTTCCGAGGTCGCCGGTGCCTGCGTGGCGGATATCATCAAGGCGGGCGTTCTGCCGGTGGCCATCGAATTCATGGACCGGCCCTGCATTAGGGCAACGGAAGATTTTGCCCATGCAGGCTACCCGGATGTGGAAGCCCTGCTGATCGTGGAAGTCGAAGGCTCGGAAGCCGAAATCGTCGAGCAGCTCGACAAGATCAAGACTATTGCGCGCCGTCATGACCCGGCTGAACTGCGCGAAAGCGCCAGTGCCGAGGAATCGGCTGCAATCTGGAAAGGCCGCAAGGCTGCATTCGGCGCCATGGGCCAGATCAATGACTATATCTGCCTGGACGGCACTATCCCGGTCAGCCAGCTTCCGCTGGTATTGCGCCGCATGGAAGAGCTCTCGAAGGAATATGGTCTCGACGTTGCCAATGTATTTCACGCCGGCGACGGCAATCTGCACCCGCTCATTCTGTTCGATGCCAACAAGCCCGGTGATCTGGAAACCTGCGAAGCCATGGGCGCGGAAATTCTGAAACTGTGTGTCGAGGTGGGCGGTTGCCTGACCGGCGAGCACGGTGTCGGTGTTGAAAAACGCGACCTGATGCTGACCCAGTATAATGAAGGTGATCTGGAAGCACAGGTGCGGGTCAAGGACGTGTTTGATCGCAAATGGCTGCTCAATCCGGCCAAGGTGTTCCCGCTGATCACAACCAGGACGCGGCGCGAGGCAGCATGAAACCGAAATCGGAACAGGAACTGGCTGACGTCGTAAAGGCGTCGGCGGCAAAAGGCACGAGACTGCAAATCCGCGGTGGCGGGTCAAGGGCAAGGCTGGGCCATGGCGTAACCGGCGAGTTACTTGATATCACTGGCCTGAAGGGCGTTTCCCTGTACGAACCGGGTGCGCTGACAATCGTCACTGCCGCCGGAACACCGTTGGAAACGATTGAGAAAACCCTTGCCAAGGAAGGCCAGAGACTGCCGTTCGAGCCGATGGATCATCGCGCCTTGTATGGTACCAATGGCAAATCCACAATTGGCGGCGTCGTGGCGGCAAACATCTCCGGCCCGCGCCGTATCCAGGCAGGAGCCTGCCGAGATTCACTCATTGGCGTGCGCTTCGTCGATGGAGAAGGCACCATCATCAAGAACGGCGGCAGGGTGATGAAGAACGTCACCGGCTATGACCTGGTCAAACTGATGGCCGGCAGCCACGGTACGCTGGGTGTGCTCACCGAGGTGGCATTCAAGGTCCTGCCCATGCCGGAAGCGGGCGCAACAGTCATCATTGAGGGCCTCGACAATGACAAGGCCGGTGCAGCGATGAGCGCGGCCCTGACTGCGCCTTATGACGTAAACGGCGCGGCCCATCTGCCGGCGACTGCGGACACGGCAGCTCGCACTTACGTGCGCGTTGAAGGTTTTGAAGGCTCCGTCAAATATCGCTCCGGCAAACTGAAGGACCTGCTTGCCGGTTTTGGTGATGTGAGCATCGAAGCTGACCGGGCAAGGTCCGACAAGATGTGGCATCAGATCCGCGACGCCGAGGCCGTTGCCGCTGGCAAGGGTGACATATGGCGGATTTCAGTGAAGCCGTCGGATGGACCGAAGCTCGCAAACCTGTTGGGCCGCGAGGCGCAAATTCAGTTTGACTGGGGAGGGGGTCTGGTGTGGGCCTGCGTGCCGGAGAGTACCAATGTGAGAGACGTCATGAACGGAATTGAAGGGCATGCCACACTGATACGCTCAGATGACGCGACAGCGAAACAACTCGGTGTGTTCCAGCCGGAACCGGCATCGCTTGCCAAAATCAGTGCCGGGCTTCGGTCCCGCTTTGATCCGCACGGCATCCTCAACCCGGGCCGGATGGGATAAACGACAATGCAGACCAATTTCACCATCGAGCAGATGAAGGACCCGGCGATCAAACGGTCAAACGAGGTTCTGCGTACCTGTGTGCATTGCGGGTTCTGCACAGCGACATGTCCGACCTACCAGGTGCTGGGCGACGAGCTGGACAGCCCACGTGGCCGCATCTACCTGATGAAGGACATGCTGGAAAAAGGCCGCCCGGCTGACGCCAAGACGGTCAAGCACATAGATCGCTGCCTGTCATGCCTGTCGTGCATGTCGACGTGTCCGTCTGGCGTGCATTACATGCACCTGGTGGATCACGCGCGCGAGTACATCGAAAAAACCTACACCCGGCCACTGCCGGAACGCGTGTTGCGCTGGCTGCTGGTGCAGGTATTGCCCTATCCCGGCCGCTTCCGGCTGGCTATGTTCGGCGCACGGTTCGCCAAACCGTTTGCGTCTTATTTGCCCGGCAGGTTGAAGGCGATGGTGTCGCTTGCCCCGTCCGATCTGCCGGGACCGAGCCCGATGGACAAACCGCAGGTGTTCAAGGCTGAAGGTGAACGCCGTAAACGGGTGGCGCTGCTGACCGGTTGCGCCCAGCGGGCCCTGAACACCGACATCAATGAAAGTACCATCAGACTGCTGACGCGCCATGGTTGCGATGTTGTCATCGCCAGGGGGATTGGCTGCTGCGGTGCTCTGACCCATCATATGGGCAAGACCAGTGAAAGCCATGCCTCAGCGGCGGCCAACATCAACGCGTGGATGAAGGAATATCGCGGCGAAGGCCTTGACGCGGTGATCATCAACACATCGGGCTGTGGTACCACGGTAAAGGACTATGGCCACATGTTCCGCAATGACGCGCTGGCGGAAGATGCTGCCATTGTATCGAAACTGGCGAAGGATATTTCCGAAGTCATGGTGGAGCTTGGTCTCAATCAGGCAAGAGTGCCCGAGATAAGGGTCGCCTATCACGCCGCGTGTTCGCTTCAGCATGGCCAGCAGATCAAGACCCACCCGAAAACCCTGCTGAAGGCAGCCGGTTTCACCGTGCTGGAACCGGCTGACCCGCATCTGTGCTGCGGCTCGGCCGGGACCTACAACATAATGCAGCCTGAGATTTCCGCTGAGTTGAAAAACCGCAAGGTGGCGACGCTGGAAGCCCTGACGCCGGACGTGATTTCCGCCGGCAATATCGGTTGCATGATGCAGATCGGAAACGGCACCGGTGTTCCGGTTGTTCACACCGCGGAATTGCTCGACTGGGCCACCGGCGGACCGCAGCCGCGGTCGCTGGCTGAGCGCTTTGCACAGGCTGCGGAATAGGCTTTCTCGCTCTAGTCCCGGTCATGACCCATGCTGGCAATGTTGCGCAACTGACTTCTGCTTGTAGGAAACCCGGGACGGCGTTTGCCTTCCTCAGGAACATTCAAGTCGTCACCAAGCCTTGAGATTTTCTCGACACGCTCTTTAAGATCATTGCGGACTGCTGGCGGCAATTGGTAACCAATGTCGTCCTTGTCCAGGTTTTTGCAGGTTTGGCCTTTGTAGCTGGTAATCAGGACATCGAAATTGGTCGATCCGCTCTGCGCCGGTGTTTTGTAGTTGTCAGAATAGGTTTTCAGCGCGTCTTCCAGCGCTGTAGTTTCCACCAGCAGGCGTCGCCAACGGTGTTCGTCCAGACAGAACTTTTGCACCAGAGTTGTGCCGGCAATTTCGCCATAAGTGGCAAGTTTCCTGATTGTTGGCGCTTGCATATTGAGATTGAGGCCACCCTCATTCGGTGCCAGTGCAATTGAGACGATCCGCTCGCGATAACCGGGTAACTTGGTCTGCAGCGTATCCTGCCAGTCTTTCGCACTGCTGAACATGGCCCAGATAAAACCACCGACAGAATTGAACTCATGGGTCGGAATGTCATGACCTTTGCCTGGTTTGAACGGCAGGTGGATCCGTGCTTCAGCGTCACCAGCAGTTTGCCCGTCGCGCAGGCGGCGCGGGTCGAAGTCGGTCAGGGAGATGCCGAACGTCGGTGTGTGAGGCAGGAACTCGTCGAAAAAGTGCACGGGAAAGTTGCTCGACAGGCCGCCATCGGAAAACAGGCATCTTACCGGTTTCTCTTTGTGTTCGTTCTCGAGCGTATGGTCATGTCTGTATAATGGAATAGCGGAAAACAGGAACGGAAAGCTGAGACTCATTCTGGCCAGTACGACCAGTGGTATCTCCTTGTCCTTGAAATACCATAGATCGCCGATCGGTTTTTTTGTTCCCTTGTCCTTGACCCTGGAGTTTTCGTCCCGGGTCATGTGATCGACCACCCGTGCCGGGAACAGCTTCTGGAATTCGCTCTTGGAGAAGTAATAGGTGTTTGGGCCGATCGGCAGGGAATAAGGGCGGCGCGTCGTCAAATCTGTTGTTACGGTCCTCACGGTGATTGCAGGTTTGGCGGCTTCCAGGTCGTGAACGGTAAGCGGTATGCCGGAAGTTGATCTGCCGGCAACGCGGTCAATGGTATCGGTGAGCCAGTCCGTCAGCGCCGGTTCGGTATGATCTGGTTGGGTCAAACCGGTGCACATGCCGAAATCATTCTGAGCCATATCGTTCTTGACCAGCTTGAATACGTGCACGGCGGTCCAGGCAATGGCACCGATCAGGGCCAGCAAGATGCCCAGGATGACGCCGCTCAAGGAGAACGGCGTGAATGACAGCAACACGATCAGTACGCCGGGAATTGCGCCGATGAGCACGGATGACCAGAAATTGACGCAGATTGTCAGAGCGATTTTGCCCGGGCCGGAATTCTTGATCAACTCGAGCGCCACGTTAAACAGAGGTTTGAACTGCGGTAACGGTTGAAATTTGCTGGTCAGTTCTGTGGACAGTTCCTCCGGCAGTTTTCCGATTTTCTCAAATCCGCCGGTTTCCCTGCCGTATTCTGCCGCTGCCGCGATCACTGCAGAAATTGCGCCGGCGGATGTGCCGCCAATGTTCTCGAACCTGTAGTTTTCAGCCAGCCGAGTGACCACAAGTGGATATACTACGCCACTGGTTACACCACCTTTCATCACCAGATCGCATGCATTTTCGGGTATTTTCATTTTGGCCTCGGGTACCGCTTTTGAGATCGAAAATATTGACGTTAACGTAAATTACGTCAAGTGCATTCGGTGCGGTTCACACATCACTTCACAGGTGTGTCCTGCCTTATTTGTAATCTTCCGCGAATCTGTCCTAGGATAAGTTTATCGGCGTTCGTCTTGTTGGGTGAGATAAGCAATATGGGCGTTGATGCTGGGATTGTTCATCGGTTTCTTAAGCGTTTGTTAAGGTTGAGACGCCGATGATGATTACCGGTCCTCACGTGTTGGACCGGTAGGGCAACAAGCGGTTTCAAGCTTCTAGCCTTGCGACAGACCGGGGTTTCCCGGTTTGAACAAGTGATGTGACAGGCCTCACATACAGGCCCGCACGATCTCTTGTTTAGTCCCAGTTGACTTTTTTACGCCGTGCCTTGTTCGGGCTTGTAACAAAGACAAAAAGACTTAGACGCAAGTAGGGCATATCCCCGATCCGGACAGGCATTTCACACTGGCATGTCTCGCACGAATTTCGTGCGGTCTCGCTGATGAGGGCATGCTGAAACCGAAGTTCGGAGCACTGGTTTTGGTGCAGTCAGAACCTGAAATACTCCGATTGGCTGGGGAGCCTGGAAATGAAAAAATCGCTGTTAATCGCCTTGAGTGCTGTCAGTGTTTTGCTGCCGCAAAATGTTCTGGCCGCCGACTGGATGTCGGGAGGTGAGATCATGAAGGAACTTGTTGGCCAGGAGCTTGCTTTCCGCGGCAAGCTCAACGGGAAGATCATCTACCGCAAATCGGGTGAGATGCGGATGCTGTCAACCAAAGGCCGCGCGGTTTACGGAGAGTGGCGAATTGACGAGGAAAACGGCAGTCTTTGTTCGCGCATCAAGCAGCGCAGGCAGGCCAAGGAAATCTGCTATCGTACCCGCCATGACGGCTTTGGCTACCGTACCGACCAGGGCTACAAGCTGATGCCGCTGGGGTTTTGAAGATAGCGGCGAAAGGCTGAGGTTTTCGCGTCTTTTGGGCGTTGATGTACGCTATTGAATCAGGATGGTTTCAGGTTGAACCAACCCAAAACCGTTCGCTTGCAAAGTGTTGAAGCAACATGGGGTCCATGAGCCTGTGTTGCTTCAGTGGTCAGCCGGGAGGCGGGGCGTGGCTTGCCGGCAAAAGCGAAAAGCAGGCCCGACATTACGTTCTCCGACATTATCCTGCCGACTTGTTGCGCCGGCCAAGCAGGAACGCGGCCCATTCCAAATCAGTTCGCGAACCCGTCAGGCAGGTCTGCGAAACAATGCTATACGCCTGTTGTTTTTGCCCCCGATTTCGATCACATTCTCAAACTTCAATGACGTATTGCCAGTGACCAGATCGACGAGTCCCTGAAAGGTTGTTCCAAATGGGTCCAGTGCATCTACCTTGTCAGCCTCATGACCAACTGTGTGCTCGATCGCCATCAAACCTCCCTTTGAAACGCAACTGCCCCAGGCCTTGAACAATTTGACCGGATCGTAGGTGTGGTCCCAGCTATTGGAATAGATCAGATCACAACTTCCGATCCATTCCGGTTTGACCTCATGAAAATCCCATTCAATCGTGTTTGGAAACTGCAAAGCCGTTTCGGAAATTTCGGTGCCCAATACCTCGGCATCCGGCAAGTTGTCTTTAAAAAATTGTTGCTCCGCACCGTTTCTGGTTCCGTGACAAAGAGCAAACTCGATCTTTGTATCTTTCAACGCATACTCAGAAATTTGCCGGATGATATTCTTTTTAAGAGTAAGATTCAGACCAGCGGAATGCAACTTTCGCTTGTTTCCCAGTTCCTGTATCTGCTTGTAGGTTTCATAATCAAAAGTACCGTTTTTCTCGTATGCTACCAGCGATCCATTTTGCGCTGACTTTACCCCTAGTTGACCGAGGCGCGATTTGTAGAGTTTGATTTCTTTGGGCGTTTTTACCTTTTCAATCAATC
>CALHUA010000225.1 GCA_938039915.1 uncultured Anderseniella sp. | reverse complement strand
GTCATGCGGGACATTCGTTTGCTCGCATCAGGCGTCATAACCGATCCGGACCGGCTCAGTGCCTATCCGCAGGGCGTGCGGGCAGCCGGTGACGTTTTCGCCAAACTGCAATCAGCCTCAGGCTGGCTGCAGATTGCAATTGGCCTGCTGGTTGGCGTCGGCGCGGCCATAATGGCGTCCCGCCAGCTGTCCACCAGTTTCCGCGCCCGCAATTCCGTGGAACGTATTTTCCTGACCGTGCTGATCATCTGCTCGGCTGTCGCCATCCTGACAACTGTCGGTATCGTGTTTTCCGTGATCTTCGAGACGCTGCGGTTCTTTGCCAAAGTGCCGGTTACCGAATTCCTGTTCGGTACCCAGTGGAGCCCGCAAACGGCACTTCGTGCCGACCAGGTGGGCTCGTCAGGTGCGTTTGGCGCGGTGCCGCTGTTCATCGGCACGACCCTGGTGATGCTGATCGCCATGTGTGTGGCCGGGCCCATCGGGCTGTTCGCCGCCATCTACATGGCCGAGTATGCCAGTCCGCGGGCTCGGTCGATTGCCAAGCCGATCCTGGAAGTGCTGGCCGGCATTCCAACTGTGGTGTTCGGTTTCTTTGCCGCCCTGTCAGTCGCACCTGTCATTCGCAGATGGGGTGAGAGTGTCGGGCTGGAAGTTGCGTCTGAAAGCGCGCTGGCGGCGGGCATTGTCATGGGCGTCATGATCATTCCCTTCATGTCTTCCCTGTCAGATGACGTCATCAATGCAGTACCCCAGTCATTGCGCGACGGATCCTACGCCATGGGCGCAACCAGGTCCGAGACTGTCAAAAGGGTCGTGTTGCCGGCAGCGCTGCCGGGCATCGTTTCGGCGTTCATGCTGTCTGTATCGCGCGCCGTCGGTGAGACCATGATCGTGGTCATGGCGGCAGGCCTGGCGGCTCATGCGGTCAGTTGGGATCTTATTGAAACGTTCAATCCGTTGCAGGCTGTAACCACGGTCACGGTGCAGATCGCGACCCTGCTGGTCGGCGACCAGGAATTCGAAAGCTCCAAGACATTGTCGGCGTTTGCCCTCGGCTTCGTGCTGTTCTTCTTCACGTTGATCCTGAACATGATTGCACTGCGCGTGGTTGCACGCTTTAAGGAACAATATGACTGATATGGCAAATCCCGTGCCCGTTCGGGCAGGCAAGTCGCAGTCAACGGTGATTGATGCAGCCCGCCTCAAAAAGCGCTACCGGGCGGAAGCAAGGTTTCGCTGGTACGGCCTGGCCGCAATTGGCTTTGCCTGCGGGTTTCTGGTGCTGTTGCTGAGTGACATATTGCTGAAGGGCCTGCCGGCGTTCGAGGCCAACACCGTGAAATTGGATGTCACGCTGGATGAAAGCAGGATTGATCCTGAAGCGATCAGCAAGGGGAATTACAATTCAATCGTCAACAGCGCCATTCGGGCACAGTTTCCCGGCGTCAAGTCGCGCCGCGACCGCCGCGCCTTGCCGAAACTGCTGTCATTTGATGCTGCCGATAAAGTGCGCCGGGAAGTTATCTCCAATCCGTCCCTGATCGGCACCACACAGAGCTTCGAGCTGAAGCTGTCCGATGAGGCAGACCTGTTCCTGCAGGGCATGAGCACCGATGAGCTTGATATTCCGGTGACCGGTAGTCTTACAGTGGAGGCAAATGGCGACGGTTTCAGGCTGACGTCGAGCGGCGATGACTTCGCCGACGTGCTGGCAAGGGTGAAACAGCGTCTCGAAGCCCGGCGTGACAGGCTGTCTCTGGAGGCATCGAAACTGGAGCGCGTGCGCGACAGGCTGGCTGCTGAAATACCGGTTGCCGAGGCAGCGGTCGCTGAAGCCGGGTCAGAGGCACCCGATACTCATTCTGCAAAACGCCGTCTGGCAAAGCTCCAGGCGGATACAGGCAGCGTCGCTGCAGCACTTGCACGGTTGAAAGCCCAGACGGATGAACTGTCGGCCAGCATAAACAATCCCTCAGGCGCAGAAACCCTGACGCCGGTGCTGCCGTCGTATTTTGTCAGGTTGCCGGAAAAAGGTGTGGTCAAGATTGCCGAGATCGGTAGGGACTATATAACCGGTGAGGCCTATATGCCTGTTGCGGAAACCGGTGCAGTCACCGCCGGAAACTGGTCGCTGGTCGAGTATTCCCAGCCGGAAGCAGACCGCCGCATCAATGACAAGGAAATCATCTGGCTTACCAGTCTACGCGATGCCGGCATGGTCGAAAGCGGGTTCAACTGGCCGTTCTTCCAGCGTGGCGACAGCCGCGAGGCCGAAGTCGCCGGTGTCCTCGGCGGCATGGTCGGGTCAGCACTCACCCTGCTGGTTACCTTGTTGCTGTCGCTGCCGATCGGGGTCGCCGCTGCGATCTACCTGGAAGAGTTTGCGCCGCGCAACCGGATCACCCGTCTGATTGAGGTGAACATCAACAATCTTGCTGCCGTGCCGTCCATTGTGTTCGGCCTTCTCGGGCTTGCCGTGTTCCTGAATTTCTTTGGCCTGCCGCGATCGTCCGCCATGGTTGGCGGCATGGTGCTGGCGTTGATGACACTGCCAACCATCATCATCGCGTCGCGTGCCGCCTTGCGGGCGGTCCCGCCGTCAATTCGTGAAGGCGCCCTGGGCGTCGGCGCATCTCACCAGCAGGCGGTGTTTCATCACGTGCTGCCGCTGGCCATGCCGGGCATACTGACCGGCACCATCATCGGAATGGCCCAGGCACTCGGCGAAACCGCACCGCTTTTGATGATCGGCATGGTCGCCTTCATCGTTGATGTACCGGGCGGGTTCAGTGATGCGGCAACGGTTCTGCCGGTGCAGATCTTCCTGTGGTCGGATCTGCCGGAGGCGGCATTCCAGGCCAAGACGGCCGGCGCCATCATGGTGCTGCTCGGCTTCCTGTTCCTGATGAATGCGTTGGCTGTATTCCTGCGCAAGCAGTTTGAGCGCCACTGGTAGTATCTGTAATTTCAAGTTTGGTTTGATTGGAGCAATGACATGGACGCTGCGGTAATGGAAACTGACACACGCCATAAGACCATCATGACGCCGGCTGAGCCGTTGATCATGCAGCAGGGCACGCCGAAGATTGTGACCGAGGATGTCACTGTCCACTATGGTGACAAGCAGGCCATATTCCCGTTGGACATCAGTATTCCCGACCGCGCCGTATCGGCGTTTATCGGACCGTCGGGCTGTGGCAAGTCAACTTTCCTGCGCTGTATCAATCGCATGAACGACACGATACCGATCTGCCGTGTCGGTGGCAGGATCACCATTGACGGCAGCGATATCTATGACCCGGACCTCGACGTTGTCCAGCTGCGGGCACGCGTCGGCATGGTGTTCCAGAAACCCAATCCGTTTCCCAAGTCGATCATGGAGAATGTCGCCTATGGCCCGCGCATACATGGCCTGGCCCAATCCAGGACGGATCTTGAGGAAATCGTTGTCAATTCGCTCAAGCGCGCCGGTCTGTTCGAAGAGGTAAAGGACCGCCTCGATGCGCCAGGTACCGGTCTTTCCGGCGGCCAGCAGCAGCGGCTGTGCATTGCCCGCGCCATCGCGGTGAACCCGGATGTTATCCTGATGGACGAACCGTGCTCGGCGCTGGACCCGATTGCCACGGCCCGCATCGAGGAGCTTATCAGCGAATTGCGCGAAAATTACTGCATCGTGATCGTGACCCATTCCATGCAGCAGGCAGCGCGCGTTTCGCAGCTCACCGCCTTCTTCCATCTGGGAACGCTGGTTGAGGTAGGCGATACCGAGGCCATCTTCACCAACCCGCAAGAACGCCGCACACAGGATTACATCATGGGCCGGTTTGGCTGAATATCCGTCAGCACCACTGCCCGTACCAGAAAGGTTGAACCCGAATGACCACACATATCGTTTCTGCATTCGATGAGGATCTCGGCAAGCTGCGCAATCTGATCGCCCAGATGGGCGGCCTGGCAGAAGATCAGTTCGGCAAGGCCATCGAGGCCCTTTCGACATCTGACCGGGTCAAGGCGGAGCATATCATTGCAGCCGATGACAAGATCGATGTTCTTGAGAAGGAAGTCGAGGAGAATGCCATCAAGCTGATTGCCATGCGCCAGCCCATGGCGGCAGACTTGCGCGCCATCATGGTCGCTATCCGGATTTCGTCCGATCTGGAGCGCATCGGTGACCTGGCCAAGAATATCGCCAAGAGGACCCTGGCCGTGAACGAGCCATTGCCACGGTCGGTCAATGCGGGAATGAACCGGATGGCTGACCTTGCCCTGGAGCAACTGGCCGATGTGCTGGATGCCTATGCCAGCCTGGATACCCAGAAAGCCAACGATGTCTGGCACAGTGACAGTCGCATCGACAGCTTGTATAATTCGGTTTTCCGCGAATTGCTGACCTACATGATGGAAGACGCCCGCACCATCGGCATGTGTACCCATCTGCTGTTCGGCGCCAAGAACATTGAACGCATTGGCGATCACACCACCAATATCGCCGAGAACATTCATTACCTCGTGACCGGTGACACGCTGGATGGTCCCCGGCCGAAGGAAGACAGCACGTCTCTGACGCCGATAGAGGCGCGTGCGAAGAAGTAACTGTTTGAGACGGCCATACGGAGCCTGCGAATGCCTGCAAGTGTATTGATTGTTGAAGATGAAGAGCCGATCCAGGAATTGCTCGCCTACAATTTTGAAGCCGAAGGCTACACCGTCCGCACGCTTGACGGCTCCGAGGACGTGGTCCGCGACGTGCTCCAGGATACGCCGGACCTGATCGTACTGGACTGGATGTTGCCTAACCTGTCGGGCATAGAGATCTGCCGGTCATTGCGGGCGCGCTCTGAAACCCGTGAAGTGCCCATCATCATGCTGACGGCGCGCGGCGAGGAGACCGAACGGGTGCGTGGCCTTGCAACCGGCGCCGACGATTATGTGGTCAAGCCGTTCTCGGTTCCAGAGCTTCTGGCACGGGTGAAGTCGCTGCTGCGACGGTCCAGCCCTGACGCCGTTGCCGACATGCTGCAGGCAGGCGACATTTCGCTCGACCGCCGCACGCGCCGGGTCCAGCGTTCCGGGCGCGACATTGACCTCTCGCCGACCGAATTCAAACTGCTCGAACACATGATGCAGACGCCGGGGCGTGTCTACACCCGCTCGCAACTGCTCGATTCAGTCTGGGGCAGGGACGTTTATGTGGACGAGCGCACGGTGGACGTGCATGTGGGCAGGCTGCGCAAGTCGATCAGCCGGGCGCGCGAGGTAAATCCGATCCGCACCGTGCGCGGCATGGGCTATTCGTTTGACGAACGCTTCGGGGCCATCAAGACCTGACTGTCTTCCGGGGCCAGATGCAAAAGTCCGGTGAAGCTGGAGCTCCACCGGATCTGATAGTTTGTATTCCTGCGGTTTCCTGATCAGCCGGTGCGGCGGCTTCTGTCGCGCTGTGGTTGATAGGCAAGAGCTGCATGACCTGCACAATAGGGTGCGCCTTCCTTGGGCGCCTTGCCGCAGAAACAAAACTCTTCACTGCCGGGATCACCAATCGGCCAGCGGCAGGTCTTGTCTGACAGCATCAGTATGGTGACCCGTTCACCAACCGGAATATCGGCAATGTGGATTGGCACC
>CALHUA010000224.1 GCA_938039915.1 uncultured Anderseniella sp. | reverse complement strand
GGCAAACATTGTGTAGCAAGCTGTGACAACAGCGATTATCAATAATGCGGTAGTCATGGATTTCTTCAACCTAGACGTGTAATTTCCGGCCTTCCAGATGTTTATTGGATGCTGCCGGCCGGAAACGGTTACAGTGAATTGGATTGTGACGTTCGGATCAAACATAATGCGCTTGCGGCCCCGCGCGGAGATTGCAATTTGGACCTGCCCGAAAGCACAGATATTGTCTCCGGCACAGGGCAGAAGCCGCATACTTTGATAGGCAAGGACAAGGTGGCTACCGACCAGTTCGTCCGCGCCAATCTTGGCTGGATGCTGGCTGTGGCAAAGCGGATCGTGATCGACGGCTCTATCGCAGAAGATGTGGTGCAGGACGCCTTTGCGAACGTTTTCAAGAATCTGGAAGCATTTCGCGGCGACGCGGCGCTGAAGACCTGGATGCACAGGATTGTCGTCAACCAGGCGCTGATGGCCCTGCGCAAACAACGCCGGCGCAATGAACAGCCGATCGATGAATTGCTCCCGGAATTTGACAGTTCCGGTTGCCGCGTGGATGAACCATCCATGCTGTCGCAGCTGGCCCAGACGCCTGAAGCCCTGTTGCTGTCAAGCGACCGCAGACAACAGGTGCTGGCGAGCATTAACCGGCTGCCGGACAGCTATCGTATCGTCCTGATGCTCCGGGACATCGAGGAACTGTCAACGGCCGAAGTGGCTGAAATGACCGGCCTGACCGAAACCAATGTCAAGGTGAGGTTGCACCGCGCCCGCGCCGCATTGAAAAAACTATTAAGTCCCTTGTTCGAAGGAACCGCCTTATGAACATCATGCCCAGTTCAGTTCGCCAACGCATCAGAAGCATCATGTTCAAGTTGCCCTTGATGATTACCTGCGCCGAATTCGAGGAGTTCATAATCGCCTATCTCGATGGCAGTCTTGGCAACAGGCAAAGGCGGATTTTCGAGTTTCACCTGGCGGTATGCAGGGAGTGCCGGAATTATCTAGCTGCCTACCGGTCAGCGATGACAGTTACGCGCGATGTATTGGATGCCGAGACAGCGAACACACTGGAAGACGTGCCCGAGGACCTGGTTAGTGCCGTACTGGCAGCCCGGACAACTCAAGATCGCAAATAGAGTTTGCGAGTGGTATTGATCTGCACTCAATGCGCCGAACCGGCAGGAGCCGGTACGCCTTCGATAACAACATTCACGCACGCTACCTTCCCGCATGCCACGGCGCGTGCCAGTGCGCCATCAAGATCAGCAAGGTCCGTGACGTACTCACCATGGCCGCCCAATGCCTTGACTGCCTCATCATAGCGCGCGTCGCTTAGCGTGCAGGCATTCAATCGATCCGGCCCGTAATCGCGCATCTGAATAAGGTGCTCCGCATTCCAGCGTCCGTCATTGCCGATAACCACGACAAACGGCGTGTTTTCGCGCACCGCCGTTTCGAACTCGGCCAGGTGAAAACCGACCGTGCCGTCTCCCATCAGCGCAAACACTGTTGCTACGGGCTTCGCCAGCTTTGCAGCCACGCCATAACAGAGAGCGCCGCCAATGGCACCGCCAGGTCCGTTGATAATCCGGCGGTCAGGACGCGTGACAGCCTGCGACCACTGTCCGAATTCGCCGCCATCACTGATAACAATGCTTTCAGTTGCAACTTCCACCTGGCGCTGAACGGCCGCACACAGCAGTGCCGAGGTTATTTTTCCACCTGCGCTCACATCGCTGCTTGAATAGCTTCGCGCGGCTATATGTCCGGCCACTTCGCTGCACCATGCATTGCGGGCAACACTACCGGCCCCCTGTTCGCACAAAGCCGCCACAGCAGCCTTTGGATCGGCGTCAATCACCAGGCTCAATCGGTCCTGAAGGTTCAATTGCGCCCGTTCACGCTCCCCGGCTTCAGCGTCAATCACGATCCATTTACATGTCGGCAGGCACACATTGGTGCTGCCAAATCCGAGTGTGAAATTTACCGGCTTGCCAAGGCAGACAACCAGGTCGGCTCTTGCCACAGCCTTTGCGAAGTCGCCCAAGGAAGGGTCCTTCAGACCGCGCGGACTCTCCATGGCCACGACCGGTGCATCTACCGCCGCCGCCAGGGCGGAGAGTTGCGCGCCGCAGCGGGTAAAACTCATCGCCGGCCCACACAACACCAATGGTGCATCGGCTGCTGCAAGTGCGTCAGCCACAGACTTCACATCACTCTGCGCCGGCTCCAGAGCCTGCGGCTGGAAAGCCTGCGCACCGGGCGCATCAGCTCCGTCCACATCTGCCTGAAGCACATCGAACGGCAATGCCACGTGCACCGGTCCCGGCCTGCCGGACATGGCGGTCCGGATTGCCGTTGCGGCATCATGCCCAAGCCGTTCGGGAGCTGTGGCGCGCATTGAAAGCTTGGTTACCGGTCGTGTCATCGCGACCTGGTCCAACTCCTGAAACGCGCCGTGACCATCGTGTGCCACGGGTGAGTCGCCGGTCAGGAACAGCACAGGGCTTTCTGACTGGCGGGCGGTGTATAACGGCCCCAGCGCATTGGATGCGCCAGGCGCCGCGGTCACCAGGCAAATGCCGATTTCGCCGGTCATTTGCGCCCAGGCGTCAGCCATGAATACACAGGCTGCTTCGTGGCGAACGTGCACGATCTCGATCTTCACATCGAGACACGCATCGTAGACCGGCATGATCTGGTTGCCGGACAGAGAGAAAACCCTGCTCACACCGGCAGCGGCAAGCGTTTGTGCCAGAAGGTCAGCACCTCTCATGAAAAATTCCTTTGAACCAAACTAGGGTGTGGGGACAGATGTTTGCCGGGTCGCCCTGATGCCGGCACGCACAATTGCGAAGACAGTGATGGCAGTGAGCGTCCAGAAGAACCAGGTAATGGGACCGCGAAACAGCACCCACCCGGAACTGCCCGACATCAGCATCGACTGGCGGAAATTGTCTTCCAGCAAGGGACCGAGAATGAAGGCAATCAGAAACGGCGCCGCCGGCACCTTGTACCGCATCATGACGAAGCCGACCGCTCCCATGGCAAACATCACGCCAACATCGAAAATATTGTTGTTGACGGCAAACACGCCATAGACACACAGCACCAGCACGGCAGGAAACAGTACGCCGCGCGGAATATCCGCCACGTACTTGAAGCCCCTGATAGCCACCGACCCGACGAAGAACAGGAACACGGAACTCACAATCAGGCCAATGAACAACCCGTAAATGACGTCCACGTTCAGGATGAACATCATCGGTCCCGGCTGCAGGCCGTGGATCATGAAGGCGCCCATGATGATCGCGGTGATCACATCACCGGGTACACCCAGAGCCAGCAACGGAATGAGTGTCGCGCCTGCGACACCGTTGTTGCCGGCTTCAGATGCCGCCACACCTTCTATTTCGCCCTTGCCGAAATTCTCCCTATTGGGCGATTTGCGGCGGGCTTCGGAATACGAAAGAAACGCAGACGGTGCGGCTCCAATGCCCGGAATGGAGCCCAGGAACACGCCGATAAAGCTGCCTCGAACGATCGACTTGAAAGATCGCTGGTACTCCTTGAACGTCACCTTGTTCTTGCCGAGACTGCGGGCAACCCCATCATGAGAGCTGGGATTCCAGACCATGCTCAGTATTTCAGGAATGGCAAACAGGCCGATCAGCACGGCGATGAAGTTCAGGCCACCCATCATGTTCGGGTTGCCGAAGGTGAAACGGTTGGTGCCGTAGACCAGGTCCAGCCCGATGGTTGCCAGCAACAGGCCCAGCATCGCCGACAGGCCGCCGCGCAACAGGCTGTCGCCGGACACGCCTGCGATAATGGTCAGCGAGAACAGGATCAGCGTGAAGAATTCAGGCGGCCCGAAACTGAGCGCAAACGAGGCCAGGAATCCGGCAAAGAAAATCAGCGCCAGATTGCTGATCAGGTCAGCCGTGCAAGAGGCCCAAAGCGCCATGCCCAGGGCCTTGCCTGCCTGGCCATTCTCCGCCATCGGATAACCGTCAAGCACCGTCGCCGATGATGCAGGCGTGCCCGGTGTCTTGATCAGAATGGCCGGGATCGACCCGCCGAATATACCACCCTTGTATACCCCGAGCAGAAGCAATATGCCGGTGATCGGCGACATGGAAAAGGTGAATGGCAATGTCAGGGCGACAGCCATGGTGGCCGACATGCCGGGAATGGCGCCACCGATCACGCCAATGACAACACCTATACCCAGCGCCAGGAACGCTTCGACATTGCCCACCAGTTGCAGGCCGGCGAACAGGCTGTCGATGAAACTCATGGCAGCCTCACAAAGTCACCCTGCGGTATCGCCACACCGGCAATGTGGGCGAAGAACACGTACAGCACCAATGGGATCAGCACAGCGCAAACCAACGCCGATCTGGGGTGTTTCGTCTTGACCAGGAATGCCGTGGCGACAAACGTCACCATGGCGGTCCACACCAGGCCAAGCCGGGGCATGACCAGCACCGTCGCGGTCATGATAACGGCCATGATCGCCAACCGCCTGAAGGCAGCGGGCCGGTCATCAACATCTGATTTGGCAGCTTGTTCCGGCCGCGGCCGGACCACGGAGGTGAGGATCAGCCCTGCGCCTATCAGCCCGGTAAGAGCCGACAGGACGTTGGGCCAGAACAGCGGCGACAGGATGATGTTTGGAACATTGCTGGGACTGGAGACCCAGAACGGAATGGCCACGGAAATCAGAAACACGGATGCCGCTATGGCGCCGATACCAAGCTGTATCTGGATACTTCTGTCTTCCATGGCCGCCTCCGGGTTTGAAAAGACGCCGGGCCTTGAAGATCCGGCGTCTCTGCGGGCTCAATCGGGAGGAAGATCAGCCCTCGATTCTCATGCCGAGTTCGTCAACCAGGGCGCGGAAAATAGTGTACTGGCCACGGATGAAGTCATTGGCGTCCTTCGGGTTCATCAGTTCGATGACCGAACCGCGTGCTTCCATCTTGCTGCGGAAACCTTCGTCAGCGGTTGCCGACGCCATCCATTTCCCCCACTTTTCAGCCACGTCATCCGGCAACCCCTTTGGTCCCGCAATGCCGGTCCAGCCAACAAGCTTCTCCAGAGCCGGTTTGCCCAGATCAGCCGCGGTCGGTGCATCAAATCCGGCAACTGGTTTGGGCGTCGTGACCATTAGCGGAACCAGCTGGCCGTTGGAAACGAAGCTGGCCAAAGCCGACGAATTGGTACACAGGAATGTCGCCGTGCCGTTCAGCACCGCAGTTGCTGCCGCACCGCCTCCCTTTTGGGGAATATGGGTCGCCGCCTCAAGCGGCTTTTCGACACCGAATTCCTTCAGCACCATGGCCGCTGCAAGATGCAGTAGTGATCCAACCCCTGAGGAACTGTACGCGACACCGCCTTCGTTCACCTTGGCAATCAGGTCGTCCATCGACTTGATGCCCGAAGCAGGTGTGACCGCGCAGGCGACCGGGTTGATCTCGTAGACGGTGACAAAGCGGAAATCATCCAGTGTGTATGGCAAGGTCGCTTTCATCGCCGGGTTGACCGAATGCGAACCGACCCGCGCAAACAGCATTGTGTATCCGTCAGGTTTTGCGTTTTGCGCGGCAACCGAGCCTGTTGCACCGCCTGCCCCGGTGATGTTGGACATCACCAGCGGCTTGCCGACGGCAGCGCCAAGCGGTTCGGCGATCGTGCGTGCGGAAATGTCAGTTGCACCACCTGCACCGTAGGGAATGACCATGTTGATCGGGCGTTCCGGATACTCGGCCAGGGCCGCAGTGGCAGTGAACCCCAGAGCGATGGCCCCGACAAAAGCAGCTTTGGCAAAATTCATTTTTTACTCCCTCATGGTGCAGTGATCGATACGTCACGGCTATCGTTGTCGCAGGCAGCCACTCTGGCAACCCATCTTTTATCGGAAAAACATATTATTAAGTCAGCCTTGCACAAAGTGACAAAATATAACATGGACTGAAAGAAAAAATTACGTCACACAAGCGTCATGTCTATTCGCGTTCTGAGAACCCTCATCGCAGTGGAAGAAAACGGCACGTTCAGCGCGGCAGCCGATGCTGTCTTCGTCACCCATGCGGCCGTCAGCCAACAGATGAAGACGCTGGAAGAAGAATGGGGCGTGGCTGTTTTTGACCGGACAAGGCGCACGCCAGTGCTGACGCCCACCGGTCGGGCACTTGTCAGCAAGGCTCGCGAAGTCGTGGCTGCCTATGATGCAATGGTGCCGTCCGTCCTCGGCGATGACGGATTGCGTGGCAAATTGATGCTCGGTGCGGTGCCGACCACATTGACCGGCCTCACACCCACGGCAATTTCAATGCTCAAGGAAGAATTTGCCGACCTGCACGTCAGCGTCTATCCCGGACTGACCAATGACCTGATGCTTCAGGTGGAACGGGGAAATCTGGATGCGGCCATCGTTTCCAAACCCAACCTTCTACCCCGCAGACTGAGATGGCAGGACGTTGCCACCGAGCCCATGCAACTCCTGGCCTCAACCGAAACCGAAAGCGACGATCCTGTTCACCTCCTGCAGCACAATCCGTTCATCCGGTTTTCCAGAAATGCCGTCGTCGGCATGATGATTGAACAGTGGCTGCAGGCTCAAAAGATCGAGGTCAACGACACCATGGAACTGGAAGGGCTGGAGGCCATTTCCAGCATGGTGTTGCGCAATCTCGGCGTTTCCATAGCACCCAG
>CALHUA010000223.1 GCA_938039915.1 uncultured Anderseniella sp. | reverse complement strand
CGGAAATGGTGTGCGGCAGCTTGATCCTGCGCAGTCTCGGATTATCCGGCGTATGGGTATCTTCCAGGTCGAGCCGGTCGTTTGAGGCGCTCAGATGGCGTGCTTCTTCGCGGAAATTTTCGATTTCGGCGATGCATTTGTCGATTTCGGCTTCCGGAATGCGTGACTCCAGCATCAGATAGCCATTGTCGCGGTAAAACTGTACCTGGCTTTCGTTCAGAGTTTCCATGACATCATTTCCTCCCACTCTACGAGACGCTGATCTTGCTCAAACTCTTCCAGTCAAATTCCATGCCGTGCCCCGGCCTTTCCGGCGCGATGGCGAACCCGTCCTCGATCACCAGCGGGTGGGCGAGGTACTTATCCAGTCCGAAACCGTGTGCTTCAAGGTAAGACCGGTTTGGCGCCGCTGCCATCAGGTGTACTGTAACATCATGGGCACCATGAGACGTGACCGGCAGGTTGAAGGCCTCCGCCAGGTGGGCAATCTTCATGAAGCTGGTGATGCCGCCGCAATTGGTGACATCCGGTTCCGGATAGGTCACACCGCCTGATGCAATCAGGTGGCGGAATTCCCAGACGGTGCGCAGGTTTTCGCCGGCTGCAATGGGCAGGCCGCCTTCGCGCACCACGCGGGCGTGGCCTGCCACATCGTCAGGTGAAATCGGTTCTTCCAGCCACACCGGATGATAGGGTTCGAAGGCACGCGCTGCCCGGATCGCCTGATCGACGCTCCACTTCATGTTGGCGTCGACCATCAACGGGAATTCTGGCCCAAGAAACTCACGCATGGCGGCAATCTTGGCCACGTCCTCGCTCAGTTTTTCGCGTCCCACCTTCATCTTGATGGCGCGGAAGCCCTTGGCCAGATTGCCCTCGGTCTGCCTGATCAGCTCATCCGCGGAGAGTTCAAGATCAATGCCGCCGGCATAACACGGCACTTTCGGATCATGGCCGCCGAGCAGCCGCCACAAGGGCAGTCCGGCACGCTTTGCCTTCAGGTCCCACAACGCCATGTCGAGCGCTGAAATGGCCAGCACAGTAGGCCCGCCGCGTCCGCCATAGTGAAGGTCCCACCACAGCCTGTTCCACAAATGCTCGATACGGTCCGGGTCCTCACCGGTCACAAGGCCGGTGATCTCGCGCCGCAATATGTCGGCGATGGCTCCGCCATTGCGGCCGCAGGTGAACGTGTAGCCGATGCCTTCGGCACCATCGGCGGATGATAGCCTGACGGTGACGATTTCGAAGCCATGCATTTCACCATGCATGCTATCGGTCAGCACCTGGTCAAGCTTGATCAGGTAGTGGCCGGTTTCCATGGCGCTGACTGACGTTGGTTGCAACGATTACCTCCGAACGGCTGAGCGGCTTACAGGAATACCGTGGTGATTTCCGGCACCAGCAGAATGATCATCAGGATGAAAATCTGCATGGCTATGAACGGCAGGAAGCCACGGAAGATATCCGGCAGCGTGATATGTGGCGGCGCCACGGACTTGAGATAGAACGCAGCCGGTCCGAACGGTGGCGACAGGAAGGAGACCTGCATGTTGACACAGAACAATATGCCGAACCAGACGCGCACCATGGTGCTCGAGTCCAGCCCGCCGGTGAGGCCGAGCTCTTCAATCGGCAGCTTCAGAACGATGGGCAGGAACACCGGCATTACCAGCAGCACAATGCCGGTCCAGTCCATGAAGGCGCCGAGGAACAGGAAGATCACCATCATGACCAGCAGCACGCCCATGGTCGGCAGGTCATAACCGACAATCAGATTGGCGACATAGGTCGGGCCGCCGGCAATGGTATAGGCACCGGCAAGCGCGGTGGCACCGAATGTCACCCATATAATGGTGCCGGTGGATTTGAACGTGCGCATGGAAGCTTCACGCAGCAGGTTGATCGAGAATTCTCCGCGGATCCAGATCAGGAACAGAACGGCAAGTGCACCCATGGCGGCTGCTTCGGTGATGCCGGTTATGCCGCCATAGATCGATCCGAGCACGACAAAGACGACCATCATGGGCGCGACCATGCCCTTGCCCTTTTCCCAGGCGGTCTTAGCAACATTGACACCGACGACGAAGTAGATGAAACCGGCGGAAATAAGGGTGATGGCGAGAAACTGATAGAGCGTGGCGTTGTCGATCAGACGGGTGTTGCCGTCGATCATCTTCTCGTTGAACTGGCTGCCGATAGTCAGGTACAGCCATCTTGCAACGATCAGTGCAGAGCCGACACCGGCCAGCAGAAACAAAAGCGAACTGCCATAAAGCGCCTTTTCCCTGCCTGTCATGTCGTCGGGTGACGGGTCGGGCAACGGCGCCAGCTCCGGGTTCATGCGGGTGCGCACCAGAATGTAGATGATGTAACAACCGGCCAACATGAAACCTGGCAGGAACGCCGCCTTGAACAGCGCGTGGATGGAGGTTTCGGTGATCAGGCCATAGAAGATCAGAACGATGGATGGCGGGATCATGGTGCCGAGCGAGCCGGACGCGCAGATGGTGCCGATGGCCAGGTTCTGGTTATAGCCCAGGCGCAGCATCTGCGGCAGGGCGATCAGGCCGAGCAACACAACCTCACCGCCGATAATGCCGGACATGGCAGCCATGACAATTGCCATGATGGCGGTTACCACGGCGATACCGCCACGGGTGCGCGACATCCACTGGCTGAGGCACGAGTACATATCCTTGGCAATGCCGGACCGTTCCAGCAATGTCGCCATGAAGATAAACAGCGGTACCGAGACGAGGACGTAATTGGTCGTGATGCCGTATAATCGCTGGGCCAGGATGTTCATCGGCCCGCTGCCGAAATTGCCGGTCAGAATGCCGGAACCGAAACTGAACGGGTCTGTCAGCAAGGTCGGTTCGAACTTCAATACCATGACCACGACGGCCAGGAAGCCCGAAGCAAAACCTAAAGGCATGCCGATGGCCAAAAGGAACAGCATGCCGAGCAGCAGGATCAGTGAGATCGTCCCGATATCCATGAGTGTGCCCCCTAGTCTTTCGGCTTAGGTGGATTGCCGGACAGTATTTCGTCGGGCATGTTCACCTTCTTGAGTTGAGCTGCTTCTTCGGCAACTTCGTCGAGTTCCACGTGCGGTACCGGGGTCTTGTTGAAGTCGCGAACCAGTCCCAGCCACACGATGACGACTGACATCAGCAGGAACACCGCTATGCCGAACTGCCATTTCAGCGGCACGACATGTCCTTCGGGCGGGTCGATAAACAGGTTGTAGGCTGCCGTCAGCGCAAGTCCTGTAATCAGGACGGTTACGAACACATCAAACGATTTGCGCACCCAGGCGACTGATGGCCAGTCGCGAATGAGATTCGAGGCCGCCTGCAATGCAAGGAACAGCAACATTGTCAGCACCAGAGGCTTGATGGTTGCCGGAATCGGCGGGTCATAGGCGGTGCCGAAGGTTTCCCAGCGCAGGAACTTGGCTCTCGATTCGCCGAACCCGCCCCACACCACAGCAAAAGCAAAGACCGATACACAGACGGTCGACAGCACGTCGAACGCCCGGCGCAGCCACAGCGGTGCCATGTCGTATATGATGAAGATGCGGATATGACTGCGTTGCTGCATGGCGTACAGGCCTGCAGACAGGTAAATTCCGCCGGCCACCCACAACGACATTTCGTTCACCCACAGCGTGGCGGCGGCGAAGAAGTAGCGCATGACCACTTCGTATAAAATGATGAGAACGATGAAGAACGGCGCCCACATTGCTATGCGGCTGAAACTCCAGGTGAGCAGGTCGAGCGGACCTGACCTTTCATGTTCGATCATGTGTTCAGGCTCCCATCAACCCCTTGGATTTTCCCCTTTCCAACCACCAGCACTGCAAGGCTTGCGATGGTGGTTGGAAAGATGAAAATGAGGCGGCCCCGTAAAGGAGCCGCCTCGCGGTGTGTCAGGTTACTTGGCCAGGCCGAGCTGGCGCAGGTATTTCAGGTGCGCTTCGACCAGGGCCTTGGCTTCCGGCGTGGTTGCAAACTCAGGCCATGTTGCCTGGGCTGCATCACGGAACTTCTGGAGTTCCTCCGGTGCCCACTGCGACAGTGTAACGCCCTTTTCCTTCAGGCTTGCCGCTGCCTCGGCATTCTTCTTTTCAAATGTCAGGGCAGTACGCAGCGCCAGCGCTTCCATGCCAACCTTCATGATGCGCTGGTGGTGTTCCGGCATGGCGTCGAACTTGGCCTTGTTGCAGGCTAGGTGATCCGACGGCATGGAATGGAAGCCGGGATAGTTCGCGTACTTCACGATGTCATACAGACCAAGGCCGACATTGTTGGCGAGGCCGGAGGCATCCGCACCGTCAATAATGCCTGATTCAAGGGCGGTGAAGATTTCAGTGAAGTCCATCACGATGGGCTTGGCACCGAGCTTTTCAAAAATCTTGGTTTCCATGCCCGGAGGCGACCGGAACTTCCAGTCCTTGAAATCGGCTACCTTGGTGATCGGCTTGCCGGATGCAAATGATTCCTGGCCGTAGACCCACCAGCCGATCAGCTCCATGTCGAACTTGTTGTACAGCTTCTGCGCTGCGTCGAGGCCACCGCCATAGTACAGCCACGACAGCTGCTGGTAGGGGGTTTCGTAGCCGCCCATGATGTCGCCGACAAACTGGAATGCCGGGTTCTTGCCGGTTTGGTATGAACCACCGGTCATGTCGCAATCAAGAATGCCTGTTGCTGCGGCATCGAAGGTTTCAACCGACTTCACCACGGAAGACGAATAGAACATCTCGATCTGGATTTCGCCGTTCGACATCTTCTGGATGTCGTCTACATACTGAGCGGCAAGCTTGCCTGATGGTGTTTCAGGCGCGTAGTGCGTCTGGATACGCAGTTTGGTTTCCGCCGCACTGGCAGCAGCACTGAGACCGGTGGCCAGCAAGGCTGCAGTGGCGACGCCGGCAAGTATATTTTTCATCAACATAAGCATTTCCTCCGTGTGCATGGCCGCCCCTCTGGCTGACCATCTTGTTTGTGCGTGATTTCAGATCTTTGATGCCTGAACGCCGAAGTTGACCGGTTATGCCGGCTCCCTCTTGGTCTCAACGATAGGGCGCATGGCAGGGGCTGGCAATATAGGATTGTCAGACAATCTGACGGTTTTTCGATAATTGCTTTCCTGCGGCAACCTAACTAACCTTGTGATGTTGCAGGCATGGTTGGTGCGTGCACACGGTTAGCCCAAGTGGAAATTGTCTGACAATATGAACCAATCCAAGCAATATCAATCACTTGCTGAAGACGCGGAAGTTAAGCGCCTCTATGCGGTGGTGGCTCGGAAAATTGCGGCGTTCGTGGCGGAGCAGGACATGAAACCCGGCGACAGGCTGCCGTCGGAACACAAGCTGGCTTTGCGGTTCAACATTTCGCGCGCCACGGTGCGCGAGGCGATTGTGGCGCTGGAGGTCCTGGGACTGGTGGATGTGCGAATGAACTGCGGCGCAGTGATACTTGATCCTCATGCATCGACGACCCTTGACCAGGGTGGCGGATTGAGTGACAGGGTGTCCGGCGAGGGGCTGGAGGAAGTGGCGCGATTCAGGATTCTGCTGGAAACCGATGGTGCGCGGCAATCCATTGCCAATGGCGGGGTGGACTGGGAAAGTGCGCTGGTGGCGGCCCATCATCGTCTGGCACACATCGAGTTCAGAATGAAATCCGGTTCGGTCACAAATTATGAACTCTGGCGCCAGTGTGATTGGGAGTTTCACGAGGCGCTGGTGTCCGGCTGTGGGTCAACACTGCATAAGAGACTTCACAAGGCAGCCTTTGACCAGTTCAGAAAAGTGGTGGCGCTGGAATACCGGGCAGTGGGTTTCAGGGGCCTGCGCATTATCGAGGAACACAAGGCCATACTTGATGCGGCCCTGGCGAGAGACAGTGAGGCATGTGCGGCCGCACTTGAACGGCACATCACGGCCTTCTTCCGCGCGGCAAAACGGGTTGCACCGGTAAGACAGGTGGTGTCATGAAACTGGCGATCATTGGCATGGGTGTGATGGGACGGAACCTCGCGCTCAATTTTCGTGACGCCGGGCACCAGTGTGTAACCTGGGATCCGTGGCCGCAGGCGCGCACCTGGACTGCTGAGGGTATTGAGGTGTGCGACACGCTGGAAGCGCTGGTGAACAGCTTGCCGGTTCCCAGCATCGTCTTGCTGATGGTCAAGTCAGGCCGCCCGGTATTCGAATTGACGGAGAAGCTGACCGGGCTGCTGGAAAAAGGCGACGTCATCATTGATGGCGGCAACTCAAATTACCTGGATACCGAAACCAATGTTATTACGTGCCGGGAACATGGAATAAATTTTGCCGGTCTTGGTGTATCCGGCGGAGCCGAAGGTGCGCGCAGCGGCCCGTCCATGATGTTGGGATGTGCTGCTGAAATGCGCATCATGCTGGAACCGCTGCTGGCCAATGTGGCAGCGCGCCATGATGGAAAACCGTGCCTGGGCTGGTTTGGCGAAGGCGGTGCCGGGCACTTCGTCAAGATGGTCCACAACGGCATCGAATACGCCATCATGCAGGCGATTGCAGAAAGCTGGCAACTGCTTGAACTGTCCGGTCAGACAACCTTTGCCGCTGGCAAGCAACTGGGGATCTGGTCCGGCGGGCCCTTGGCCGGGTACCTTATGGAGATTTCCGGCGATGTTCTGCAGGCCGGTGACGCACTGACCGGGACACTGCTTATTGACCTGGTGGATGATGCGGCGGGACAAAAGGGAACCGGCGGCTGGTGTATCAGTGAAGCCGTCAATCTTGGTGTGCCGGTGCCGTCGATCATGGCAGCTGTCACCATGCGCCAGGTATCATCCCACGAGGTATTGCGGGTGCTTCCGGGAGACAGGCCGGAAGCAGATACCGGGATTTCGACTGAAGCTGTCCACGATGCACTGATGTGCGCTGTGGCGCTGGCCCTGGCGCAGGGTGCGCATCTGCTCACGGTCGCAAGCCAGGAGTATGACTGGAAAATTCAGCTGGCAGAGGCTGCAAGGGTGTGGCGGCAGGGATCTATTCTGCGCATGGCCATGCTCGACAAGTTTGCTGATCCTGCAGCCCTGTTTGATGCGGCATCTGAACATTCGAACGGGTTGCGCCAGTCTGTGGCGGCAGCCTCAACGGCAGCTGTGCCGGTGCCGGTCATGTCTGCCAGTCTTGCTTACCTGGATTCCTGTGCGGCGGATCAGTTGCCGACGGCTCTGGTGCAGTTGCAGCGCGACAGGTTTGGCGCACATGGTCTCAAGCACAGGGAAACCGGCGAAACTTTCCACGGACCCTGGCATGAGGGTGAAACATGATCGTTGTCGTGATGGGGGTATGCGGTTGCGGGAAGACGACAATCGGCCGGAAGCTGGCGGACAGACTTGATGCCGCTTTCATCGAAGGCGATGACCTGCACCCTGCCGGCAACACGGAAAAGATGGCGGCCGGTTTTCCGCTTGACGATCAAGACCGCGAACCTTGGCTTGATGCCATAGCGGCAAAAGCTGCAGGGCTGATGTCCGGTGCACCGTGCGTGGTCGTGTCCTGTTCCGCCCTCAAGCGCAGTTATCGCGACAGGTTGCGCGTGGCAGATCCCAATCTGAAGCTGGTGCATCTGATCGGCAGCAGATCCTTGCTGCAGTCCCGCATGATCGAGCGGCGCGGGCACTTCATGCCGGCCGGTTTGCTCGACAGTCAGCTTGCCACTCTGCAGGCGCCCGAGGCGGACGAAACGGCCGTCAACCTGAACATTGCCGGGCAACCGGATGCCATTGTCGAGCAGGCCTTTGCATTCGTGACACTTCACTCTTCTTAAAATTCAACCAAACAAAGGGAAACCCAATCATGAGCAGCAAACCACGTGTCGGATTTATCGGCGTCGGCCTGATGGGCCACGGCATGGCCAAGAACATCCTGAACTCGGGATATGAGTTGACCATCATGGGGCACAAGAACCGCAAACCGGTTGCCGATCTGGTCAAACGTGGTGCGAAGGAAGCGAAGAACCCTGCTGCCCTGGCCAAGGCAAGTGATGTCATTTTTCTCTGTGTTTCGTCGTCCGCACAGGTTGAAGAACTGGTTCGCGGCAAGTCCGGCATCGCCGCAGGCGCTGCAAAGGGAACCATCGTCGTCGACACCTCAACGTCTGACCCGACCTC
>CALHUA010000222.1 GCA_938039915.1 uncultured Anderseniella sp. | reverse complement strand
CCTGGATAAATCGGATATCGAGAGTGTCGCAGGACTGGCGGTCTATCCGCTGATCAGCCTGATGAGTGCCACCGAAGCCATGCGGCAGAACTTCAAAAAACTGGTTGCCGACAAGTCCACGCAGAACCTGCCACAGCCGGTAACGTCCATGGCAGACTTCAAGACGTTCATCGGGTTTTCCGATATCGAGGAATTGCAGAACAGGCACCTGATGCGCCGGGTGGAGTCGCCTTACAAATAAGACATATCAGCTCGCCGAAAAAGCATCGCGTCCCGGCGCTGCATCGAGCAGCAGCTTTGTATAAGGATGCGCAGGCTTGGCGTAGACGCTGGCCGTCAGCCCCTGCTCGACAACTTCGCCCTGCTGCATGACCATGATCCGGTCGCAGATCTGCGCCGCCACGCGCAGGTCGTGGGTGATGAACAGCATGGCAAGGTCAAAGCGCTTGCGCACATCATCCAGCAGTTTCAGAACCTGGGCCTGCACCGACACGTCAAGCGCGGACACCGCTTCATCGGCAATCAGCACCTTCGGCTCCATGGCAAGCGCACGGGCAATGCAGATGCGCTGGCGCTGGCCGCCTGAAAACTGATGCGGAAACCGGTCCAGCGCGTGCGGTGACAGTCCGACGATCTCCATCAGATCACGGGCCCGCTCAAGGGCTTCTTCATGCGAGGTGCCGAAATTCATCGGGCCCTCGACAATCGACTGGCCGACGGTACGGCGCGGGTTCAGCGAACGGTAAGGGTCCTGGAACACAACCTGCACATTGCGGCGATAGGAGCGCAATTCCGACTGGGTCATTTTTGCGATGTTGTTACCGTCGATCAGCACTTCGCCGCTGGTCGGGTCGATAAGCCTGACAATACAGCGCGCCACGGTTGACTTGCCGGAGCCGGATTCACCGACCACGCCCAGGGTCTCGCCGCGCCGCACTTCCAGTTCCACCTGCTTGGCGGCATGAACCACACGGCCGCCGCCAAACCAGCCCAATGCACCATAGATCTTTTCAAGACCGGACGTTGCCAGAATCGGTTCGCCGTCCGTAATGGGCTTGCGCTTCGGCGGCGTCAGGCTGGGAACCGAGGCGATCAGCATTTTCGTGTAGGGCTCGCGCGGCTTGTTGAGCACCTGGCTGGCGGTTCCCTGCTCAACAACCTTGCCGTTCTGCATGACCACGACCCTATCGGCAATTTCGGCGACCACGCCAAAGTCGTGAGTGATGAACATGACGCCGGTACCGTGGCGTTTCTGGATGTCCTTGATCAGGTCGAGGATCTGGGCCTGTGTGGTCACATCAAGCGCCGTGGTGGGCTCATCGGCAATCAGCAGCGCCGGTTCCAGCGCCAGCGCCATGGCAATCATGATGCGCTGGCGCTGGCCGCCGGACAGTTGATGCGGGTAGCTGTCAATCATCTGGTTGACGTCGGGCAGACCGACATCGTTCATCACCTCGATGATGCGGTCGCGGCGCTCAGAGGTAGACATGGAAGTATGGATTTCCAGCATTTCACCGATCTGGTCGCCGACCTGCATGACCGGATTGAGCGCCGTCATGGGTTCCTGGAAGATCATCGCCATCTTCACACCGCGCAACTCGCGCAGTTCGAGCTCGGACTTCTTCAGCAGGTCTTCACCCTGCAGCATGACTTCACCGGCCACCGGGGTCAGGTCCTTGCGCGGGATCAGCCCCATGACCGTTTGCGCGCTGACGGATTTTCCGGATCCGGATTCGCCGACCACACAGACGATTTCACCCTGGCCGACGGTGAGCGAAATATCCTCGATGGCAAACTCACGATCCGCCCCTTTCGGCAGGGTGACCGACAGGCCGCGAATATCCAGGACAGGTTGCGAAGACGTGTTGCCTGCCATCACATTTTCCTCGCTATGCGCGGATCAAGCGTGTCGCGCAGACCATCGCCGACCGTGTTGACCGCAAGTACCGTGAGCGCCAGCGCGATCCCCGGGAAAAAGATGATCCACGGCGACAACTGGAAGTAGGTGCGGCCTTCCGACATGATGTTCCCCCAGCTTGGAATTTCAGGCGGAATGCCGGCGCCCAGGAAACCCAGTATGGATTCGGTCAGCATTGCGGATCCGCAAATGTAGGTTGCCTGCACAATCAGCGGCGCAATGGTGTTGGGCAGGATGTGGCGTATCAGTATTAGGTGAGTGCGGGTACCCGCCGCAATGGCGGCTTCAACATAAGGTTCTTCGCGCACGGTCAGCACCACCGATCGCACCAGCCGCACCACTCTGGGAATTTCCGGGATGACAATGGCGATGATGACGGTGAACAAGGTTGCACCGGACAGGGAGATCAGCGCAATCGCCAGCAGAATCCCGGGTATCGCCATCAGCCCGTCCATCACCCGCATGATGATGGCATCGAGCCAGCGGATATATCCGGACAACAGGCCCGTCACCAGGCCAAGAACGACGGCTACGACGGCAACAGCAAGCCCGACCACCAGCGAGACCCGTGCGCCGTAGATGACGCGGGAATACACATTGCGGCCGAGATAATCGGTACCGAACCAGAAGTCTGCGGATGGTACTTTCAGGCGGTCAATCGGATGGATGGCCACCGGATCAGCCGTCAAAAACGGCCCGAACACGGCGACCAGCACCATGATCACCAGCAGCAGCCCGCCCCAGAACACCGATGGATGCTTCCACATCAAGGATGCCAGTGATGCATCCTTGCGTGAGGTAAGCGTGGCCTCGGCAGAGGTCGTGAAATCAACCTTGTCTGACTGCGTGCTCATCAGTATTTGATCCTCGGGTCAAACAAGGTGTAACTCAGGTCAATCAGCAGATTGATCACGATGTAGACAAAGCTGAACAGCAGAATAAGCCCCTGAATGATCGGGTAATCCCGCTTCAGGACCGCATCGAGCACCAGCCTGCCAAGGCCGGGAATGTTGTAAACGCTCTCAGTGACCACCACGCCGCCGATCAGCAGCGCAATGCCCAGGCCGATGACAGTGACGATGGGCACGGCGGCATTGCGCACCGCATGCTTCATTAAAACTTTGAATTCGCTTTGCCCCTTGGCGCGCGCGGTACGCACATAGTCTTCCTGCAGCACCTCCATGACCGAGGCCCGTGTCATGCGCGCAATCAGCGCAATGAAGATAACCGACAAGGTGACGGTGGGCAGGATGATGTGGCGGAAGAACGGAATCACACCGTCGGTGAACATTGACTTGTAGCCCTGCACCGGCAGCCATCTGAGCTGGATCGACACGATGTAGATCAGGATGTAGCCGAGCACGAATACCGGTACCGAAAATCCGGCCACTGAAAACAGCATCACGGCGCGGTCTATCAGGCTGCCCTGTTTCCACGCCGCCAGCGTACCGAGCGGTATAGCCACAACGATGGTGAAGATGATGGTGGTCAGCGTGAGCATGATGGTCGGCTCAAGCCGCTGGGCTATCAGGGTAGTCACGGGCAGGTTGGTGAAAATGGAAATTCCCAGGTCGCCCTGGACAAGCTGGCCGATCCACTTGGTAAATTGCACGACGATGGGATCGTTGAGACCGAGGTTCTCCCTGATCCGGAGGATGTCTTCGGTGGTGGCATAATCACCGGCGATCACCGCAGCCGGATCGCCGGGCGACAGCCGCAGCATGAGGAACACAAACAGCGCCACAACACCCATGACGGGTATGGTCGCCAGAATTCGCTTGAGAATATAGAAAACCACAAGCCGCTCCGTTCCTGATTAGAAAAGGTAAGATAAGAAGCACGGCAGGGAGCGTACACCCTGCCGTGCTTCAAGTCATGTGATCAGGCTTACTTGTCGACTGACATGTTCCAGAAGAACTGAACCGGTGACTTGATCAGGCCCTTGACGTTGTTGCGGTAGGCAACCGGCACAAAGAACTGTCCGAGATGACCGGAAGCCCCGATCGCCCAGAGACGCTCCTGCACTTTTTCGGCAGACGCCTTCTTTTCCTCAGCAGTCGTGGCCTTGGCATAGGCAGAGCGAGCTGCTTCCAGGTCAGCGTCCTTCGGCCAGCCGAACCAGCCCTTTTCAGGATCACCGGAAAACGCGATAGCCATCGGATCGATCACGTCGGCGCCGATCCACCAGGTGTGGAAGATATTCCAGCCGCCATCGGCAACCGGATCACGCTTGGCACGGCGTGAAGTGAGCGTCGACCAGTCCATGGCCTGAACGTCAACCTTCATGCCGATATTACGCAGCTTTTCTGCCGTGATCAGCGAGAATGCCGATAACAGCGGAATGTCCGTCGGCTGCATGATGACAACCGGTGTGCCGTCATAGTTGGCGGCCGCCAGTGCTTCCTTTGCCTTTTCGAGGTCTCCTGTCTTCATGACGTCGGAGCCCATGTCGTTCTGCAGCGGTGTACCGCACGGATATACCGAATAACAGGTCTTCCAGAACTTCTGGTCACCCACGGCGCCCTGCATGTAGTCGTCCTGCTTCATGGCCATGATGGCGGCGCGGCGAACATCTGCATTGTCGAACGGCGGCAACAGGTGGTTGAAGCGCGAGAAGCCGATATTGCCAAGCGGATCGTTGATCTCGACGGTAATATTCTCATTGGCTTCAAGCAGTGGCATCAGGTCGTTGGCGGGAGATTCAAAATAGTCCACCTCACCATTGATCAAGGCGTTCATGGCCGTGGTCTGATCGGGGAAATAGGTCCACTCGACGCGATCGACCTTGGCAATCTTGCCACCGGATGCTGCATTAGGCGCTTCAGAGCGCGGCTTGTAGTCGGCAAACTTCTTGTAGACCACTTTTGAACCGGGCACCCAGTCTTCCTTGACGAAGACGAACGGACCGGAGCCGGTATAATCTTCGATCTGCTTGAACGGATCGGTCTCCGCCACACGCTTGGGCATGATGAACGGCACGTTGGATGAAATCTTGCCGATTGATTCCAGCACCAGGCCGTATGGATCCTTCAGCTTGAACTGGAAGGTAGAGGCATCCACCGCCACCATCTCGCCCATGGCGCCCATGAGCTGCTGGCCCATGCCGTCACGCGCGCCCCAGCGTTTCAGCGAGGCAATGACATCTTCGGAGGTGACGTCGGCGCCATCATGAAACTTCAGGCCGTCGCGCAGCTTGAAGGTCCAGGTGAGCTTGTCATCCGACACTTCATAGGTATCCACCATCTGCGGTTGCGGCACGAACTCCTCGTTCATCGCAAACAGGGTGTCGTAAATGAGGTAACCGTGGTTTCGCGAAATGTAGGCCGTGGTCCAGATCGGATCCAGGTTCTTCAGATCCGCGTGCGGGATCACTCTCAATACACTTTCCGCCTGCGCAGGCAGGGCAGGTCCGGCAACGACAGTTGCAAACACAGCTGCGGCCGCCAAAACATGGCGTCTTGTCCAGCGTAACATTATTCTTACCTCCTCATTAGACTGACGGTCTTCAGCACGTCGGCTGCAGACTTGGATCGAAGTCTAGTCTGTCTTGGGGGAAGGGAGTCAACGTCTGATTGCCATATTCTTTCAAACCGGAGCCTAACAGCTGCATGGCTGCCATGCTCTTGTGCAACTGCCTGCACTTGTTGTTGAATTTCCCGCCGGTTTTTATGCAGCAAGGAGTGAGTGCATGTCCGAATCCCCGCTTTGGCAATTGAGTGCCTGTGATCTCGCAGCGAAAATCGCTGCGGGCGAGGTGTCATCCAGCGATGTGGTAACGCAAACGGTCGAGCGCATGCGTTCCGTCAATCCGAAGCTGAATGCGGTGGTCGACGATCTGGGTGACGAGGCGATTGCACAGGCAAGAAAGCACGATGAACAACTGGCGAAATCCGGGTCCACAGGGCCGCTGCACGGTGTTCCGGTTACCATCAAGGAGAACATCGACCAGACCGGCCGGGCAACACCCAACGGGGTCGAAGCCTACAAGAACATCATAGCACCGGATGATTCACCGGTGGTGCGCAACTTCAAGAAAGCCGGTGCAATCATCATCGGTCGCACCAATACGCCCGAATTTTCCTTCCGGGCCACCACATCCAACGAACTGCACGGACGCACGTTCTCCCCCTGGAACGACTGGGCGTCTTCGGGCGGTTCATCAGGTGGTGCGTCTTCCGCCGTCATGGCGGGCATGGGCCCGATCGCTCACGGCAATGATATCGGCGGCTCGCTTCGCTATCCCGCAGCTGCGACCGGTGCAGCGACGGTAAAGCCCGGTCTTGGCCGGGTGCCGGCCTGGAACCCGTCGCAGACCGCAGAACGCGGCCTGCTGGCCCAGATCATGTCGGTGCAGGGCGTACTGGCGCGAGAGGTCAAAGACGTACGGGCCGGCATGCGCGCACTGGTGGAGTATGATCCGCATGACCCCTGGATGGTGCCGATGCCGTTCGACGGCCCGGCACTGGACGGCAAGCCAAAGGTTGCTTTCACCAAGAACATGTACGAATTCGATCTGCATCCTGCAGTGGAAAAAGCGCTGGATACTGCTCGTGACTGCCTGGCGGATGCCGGGTATGAGGTGGTTGAAGCCGACATGCCGGAATTGCGCGAATGCGCGCGTGACGGTGCCCGCTCGCTGTTCGGTGAGGTCAAGGCATTGCTGGGTGATGAGATCATCAAGCAGGGATCCGATACCCTGAAAAAGATCTTTGCCGACTATTATGAAATGTTCACCCCGCATGAAGGCAAGGACCTGCTGCTGGCCATGGCCAAGCGCAACTACTACCACCGACAGTTCAACCTGATGTTCCAGGACTATCCGCTGGTGCTGACCCCGTTCCTGCCCAAACCGACCTATGAATGGGACCGCGACGCACAAGGCCTCGAGGGTGTCCGGGAAACACTTGAGGCGGGCATTTACTCGATAGCGTTCAATTATACCGGTCTGCCTGCCGGTAACATAGCCGCCAACTACAATGACGGTTTACCGGTGGGAGTGCAGATCGTCGGCCCGCGCTTCCGCGAAGACCTGATCCTCGATGCCTGTGAGGAAATAGAATCCCGCGTTGGCGTCATGGCGAAACAATTGTTTGGGCGCGAAGGATGAGTACAATAAAGCGTCCGCGCATTGCAGTTGCCGGTTTCCAGCACGAAACCAATACCTTCGCCCCGATACCAACGCCGTTTGAGACCTTCAGCGAAGGCGGTGCATGGCCCGCCATGAAGTTCGGCTCAGAAGTCATCGACACACTGTCAGGCCTCAACCTGCCCATGGGCGGGTTTCTGGACGAGGCGGACGATTTCGACATTGTCCCGATCCTGTGGACCTTCGCCGAACCGGGCGGTTACGTCACCGACGATGCATTCGACCGCATCGCCGGCATGATTGTGGATGGCGTGACACAGGCCGGTGACATCGATGGCGTCTACCTGGACCTGCATGGCGCCATGGTTACCCAGTCGCATGAGGACGGCGAGGCGGAACTGTTGCGCCGGATCAGGCAGGTCACCGGACCGGGTCTGCCGATTGCCGTCAGCCTCGACCTGCACGGCAACATGTCCCGCGACTTTTTCGAGCGGGCCTCGTCGGTTGCCATCTATCGCACCTATCCGCATGTGGATATGGCCGACACCGGCGCGCGGGCGCGGAAACTGCTGCGCGAGGAACTGAGCCGTGGCACCCCGTTCGCCAAGGCCTGGCGGCAACTGGATTACATCATCCCCATTCAGGCGCAGTCGACCCGGCGCGAACCGGGCGGCCGGCTGTACGCCATGTTACCGGGCATGACATCCGACACCGTGAGTTCGGTAGACTTCGTGTTCGGTTTTCCCCCGGCAGATGTGACTGACTGCGGGTGTTCAATATTTGCCTACGGCACGGATCAGCAGGCGGTGGATCGGGCGGCCGATACGATGATATCAGCACTGCAGGCGGCAGAAGACGAATTGCACAACCCGCTGGTGCCAGCAATCGAAGCCGTGGCCAGAGCCAGCCAGCTTGCAGACAGCGCTTCAAAACCGGTACTGATCGCCGACGCCCAGGACAACCCAGGCGCCGGGGCAACCGGAGACACGACCGGTGTGCTGGCGGCCCTTGTCGATGGCGGCGCGCAAAAAGCCATCATCGGCATGCTGTGGGATCCTGATGCAGCGCGCATCGCCCATGC
>CALHUA010000221.1 GCA_938039915.1 uncultured Anderseniella sp. | reverse complement strand
CGGGGCAGTAAGTTCGGGGCAGTAAGCCCCGGGCAGTAAGCACTGACCCGAACTAGGAACTTGTACCGCCTCAGGTGATATCCACGACAATACGGCCGCGCACCTTACCGGACATGATGTCGGCCCCGGCAGCGATAACGTCGTCCAGCTTGATGTGCGAGGTGAGGCTGTCCAGCTTGGTCATGTCCAGGTCTTTCGCCAGCCGGGCCCAGGCCTGCTCACGCCTCGGCTTCGAGCACATCACAGAGTCCACACCCTGCAACCTTACACCGCGCAGAATGAACGGCGCGACCGAAGCCGGCAGATCCATGCCTTGCGCCAGGCCGCAGGCGGCAACGGCACCGCCGTAATTCATCTGGGACAGCACATTGGCCAGCGTGGTTGATCCGACCGCATCCACGCAACCTGCCCAGCGCGACTTGGCCAGAGGTTTTGGTGGCGTATTGAATTCCTCGCGATCCACGATGCTGGACGCACCAAGGCCTTTCAGGAACGCCTCCTCGGACGTCCGCCCGGTCGATGCAGTTACCGAATATCCGAGTTTGGACAGGATGGCGATCGCCACCGAACCGACACCACCGGCAGCACCGGTGACCAGAATCTCACCGCTGTCAGGCGTGATACCGGCATCTTCAAGCGCCATGACGCACAGCATTGACGTATAACCTGCAGTTCCGATAGCCATGGCGTGGGCAGCCGTCATGCCGTCAGGCATTTTCACCAGCCAGTCCCCCTTGACCCGGGCCCGTTCGGCAAACCCGCCGGAATGGCCTTCACCGACACCCCAACCGTTCAGGATAACCGCGTCGCCCGGTTTGTAATCGGGGTTGTCAGAGGCCGAAACCGTGCCGGCAAAGTCGATGCCCGGGGTCAGCGGGAACTTGCGGATAATCGGCGCCTTGGCCGTCAGGGCAAGACCGTCCTTGTAGTTCAGCGTGGAATGACTGATATCCACAGTGACATCACCGTCCATCAGGTCTGCATCACTCAGGTCGACCAATGCGGCGGTCTGCTTGTCATCGGTCTTGGTGATCTGAATTGCGCGAAAAGTGCCCGACATGGAAGTCTCTCCTGTTATGGTAGAACGGCATCCGCACCGATTGGCCCGGACACTTCTTGATCATGGCCCTTGGCATATACCAAACGAAGTTACTATGTAAATCTGTTCACTCAAGCAAGACAGAGAATCGCATCAAATGACTGTTTTCATTGCCAGCCTGCCCGAGCGCTCCGTCATCGAGGTCAAAGGTGAGGACACCTTGCCGTTTCTGCAGGACCTGGTGACAGCCAATGTAGCTGATCTGAGCCCCGGACAGGCGGTGCACAGCGCCCTGTTGACGCCACAGGGCAAGATATTGTTCGACTTTTTCATTCTGGCTGTTGAAGGCGGTGTGCTGTTGGACTGCGCCGCAGAAAGCGCTGCCAGCCTCACCCAGAGGCTTACCATGTACCGGTTGCGCCGGGCCCTGAGCATTGCTCAGACCGATGATCTGGCTGTCGCAGCTGCCTGGGGTGACGCAGATCTGTCATCCCTGAATGAAGGTTATGAATTTTCAGACCCGCGCAATGAGGCAATGGGGTTGAGAGTGATCGCACCGTCCGCCGTAATCGCATCAATCGCAAACCAGCCGCCTGAAGCCTATCTGGACCATCGCTACAAACTGGGCATCGGAGACGCTGCCGAGATCGGTTCCGGTGAACTGTTCCCCCATGAAGCATGTTATGACCAGTTCTCGTCGGTGGACTTTTCGAAAGGATGCTATGTGGGCCAGGAGGTCGTGTCCCGCATGCAGCATCGCGGCACCGCCCGCTCCCGCCTGGTGCCGGTTGATGCATCTTCTGCCCTGCCGGCGCCCGGCGCAAAGGTCATGGCCGATGACAGGCAGGTTGGCACGCTGCTGGGCGCCCACGGCGCAGGCGGCCTGGCGCTGATCCGGCTTGATCGTGCCGCAAAGGCTGCGTGTGCCGGCACAGTTCTGTCAGTTGACGGGCAGCAGATCACCATGCACAAACCAGCCTGGGCGCGCTGGGCAGATGCGGCCGATAGTGCAGGAGATGATGACTGATGGGCTGGGAACATTCACTGATAACCCATGAAGACGGTATTGACCGATGCGGCTGGTCAGGTACCGCACCCGATTATGTGGCCTATCACGATGAGGAATGGGGCGTGCCGGAATATGACAGTCAGGCGCTGTTTGAAAAACTGCTGCTTGACGGTTTCCAGGCGGGCCTTTCCTGGATTGCCATCCTGCGCAAACGCGATAATTTCCGCGCCGCCTTCGATGGATTCGATCCGGCCATCATGGCGCGCTATGACGAGGCGAAAAAGGCAGACCTGATGCTCGATGCCGGCATCGTGCGCAACCGGCTTAAGATTGAGTCCAGTGTCACCAATGCGCAAGCCTATCTGGAGATCGAGGCGGCGCAGGGCTTTGACGCCTATCTTTGGGACTTCATGGACGGAACACCGCTGGTCAACCGCTTCACCCGCCTGGAAGACGTGCCGGCGGCCACGCCACTGGCTGAAAAAATCTCCAAGGACCTGAAGAAACGCGGGTTCCGGTTCGTCGGTCCGACCATTGTCTATGCGTTCATGCAGGCGGTCGGCATGGTCAACGACCATCTGGTCCAGTGCCACCGGCATGAACCCTGCAAGAAACTGGCGCGCTAAACGATGGCAGGCAGGCCCAAGCAGCCGGAGGCACCACGTGCCTGGCAGCGCATGTTGTCGGGACGCAGGCTGGACCTCCTGGAACCGTCCCCGCTGGATGTCGAGATTGAAGACATTGCCCACGGGCTTGCCAGGGTCGCCCGGTGGAACGGCCAGACCCATGGTGCACATGCATTTTCAGTTGCCCAGCACTGTGTTGTCGTCGAGCAGTTGCTGGGAGAATTTTATCCCAACACCGATCCGCGCTGGCGGCTGGCAGCGCTGCTTCATGATGCGTCCGAATATGTGATCGGCGACATGATCTCGCCGTTCAAGGCTGCGCTCGGGCTGGACTACAAGGCGTTTGAAGCCCGGTTGATGGAGGCCGTCCATGTCCGCTTCGGCCTGCCGGCACATTTGCCTGACAAGGTTGAGGCCCAGATCAAGCGGGCAGACAAGGCGTCTGCGTTTTTCGAGGCAACCGTGCTGGCCGGGTTTGATGATGGCGAAGCGGCCAAATTTTTCGGACGCCCGCGCGGGCTCGACGCAACCACGATTTCGGCCATGCAGAAACTGGCACCGCAAACGCCTGAACAGGCCGGTGCCGCCTTCATGAAGAAATTTGCGCAATTGCGAATATAAAACCGGCAGGTTTCAGCCGGTTTTTCCGGCGGAATGAGCATAGGCCCAATACAGTTCGCGCGCCCGGGCGTACATCGGGCCGGGTTGCAGGTCACGGTCTTCAACCCTGATAGCAGGTGACACCTTGGCCCAGTTACCAGTTGAGAACACCTCGTCTGCGGTCTCGAAATCATGCCATTTCAGCGAACCCTCATGCACCTTGATGCCATCTTCGCGCAGCAGATTGACGATGCGCTGCCGGGTAATGCCGTTCAGAAATGTGCCGTTGGGAACCGGCGTGAAAACCTCGCCATCCTTGGCATACCAGATATTTGCTGTGGCCAGTTCGGACACATTCGACAGCGGATCCAGCATCACCGCATTGTCGAAACCACGTGCCCGGGCTTCACGCATGGCGCGGGCTGAATTGGGATAATGGCAGGCGGCCTTGGCATCGGTCGGGGCATATTCAAGCGATGGCCGGCGAAACGGCGAGCAGGTAACAGAAAACCCTGAGGCCGGCGGCATCGGTGCATCATAAACGGCCAAGGCGAACCGGGTCGTGTCAGGATCCACATCGACAAAGCCGTCATCTGCCCAGTACATGGGACGGATATAAAGTTCAGCGTCACCGGCAAACTTTGCAATGCCTTCTCGCGCCAGCGCCTCGATCTCGCGCGCATCATGCATCGGCTTCAGGCCAAAGGTCCTGGCCGATGCCACGACCCGGTCGCAATGCTGGTCAAGGTCGGGAGCCGTGCCTTCAAAGGCGCGGGCGCCGTCGAATACGCACGATCCCAGCCACATGGCATGGGTCATCGGGCTGGCCACCATGGGCGGTGTGTCATGCCAGTCACCGTTCATCCACGTCCATGTAGCCATGTTTCGCCTCCTGCAGCGCCTGTTCAATATTCGACACGCAAACAGCCAAGCCAATGCGTGTAAGGAATGTGCGGGATGAAGCATCGTCCCGTCCAGCCCCAATTAAAAAAAACCCCGCAAAATCATGCGAGGTATCTGGACATTTTCAGTAGATGAGATAGTGCGGATCAGACGCCGTTGTAGAAAATATGCCGGCCGATCTTGATCAACCGCTTCATGCTGCCTGACCAACTCGGGTTCACATAATCAGCATGATAGTGGGTTGCCGTTGACACGACGCGGACATAAGCATCACCTGCCATTGCACGAGACGCCAGTTTCTTGGCTTTCGACCATTCCTTCGGCCCACGCGGTGCGTCCTTCTTGCCGTCGCAGGCGAAAGAGAACTGGCACGAATTCAACCGGTGTGCGCCGTCATAAACCACGCCGCAGATCGTGTTGGGATAGAGCTTGGACTTGACCCGGTTTAGAATGACATTGGCCACGGCAATCTGGCCTGCTTCCGGCTCGGAACGAGCTTCGAAGTATATGGCACGCGCCAAACAGTCTTTCTCGGCAAGACGCGCTTCACGCTTCTTGAGAACCTTCCGTTTTTCGCCACGCCCCAGACGGAAGCCCGACTCTAGCTGCGAAATTGACGGCGATGGAGGGATTGAAACCAGCTGTATGCGACCCTGCGGCTGGTAGGATGCCGGAGTTATGATCTGCTCCTGCGATTTCGGAACCGTCAATTCAATCTCGTCGCTGACAAAGTCAGACTTGCCAAGACTCGCAACCACGACGCGGTTATCGGTCGGCACAACGCGGAAATCCTCAGCCACGGAATCGTCAAGCAATGAGCCCTTGCTGGCGATGGTTGTGGCGGGAGAGACGACATCGCGCCAGTGAGCCGACGTGGAAGAGGTGCCCGAGGCAACACTGTACTGGTTGTTGACTGCAACGACGCTGTTTGAAGCTGTGGCCTTGGACATGTAGTGGCTGGCAACCGCGACAGCAGCAACAAATGCAAAGCCTGCACAGGCATATGACATGATATCCGACAATCCAATAGATTGATCAGCATCATCCCACCGGGTGTCGTGCTGGGCACGCATCCGCATATGTCTGTCGTAGTTACTCAAACAGGCGGGCCTTTCCCTGCAAGGTCCGTAAGAATTAGTCGACACTCATCCCCAAAGGATAGTCTTTCAGCGTTTATCATAGGTTAACCATGCAAGCAAGTTAACCGGTACCGAAAAACCGCAGCATACACAGGCTTGGAGTCTGTATCGTTAACGCCGAAATTCTCAGCTTTCAGCGTTCTCAATTGCAGCCTGGGCCGCAGCCAGACGCGCGATAGGCACCCGAAACGGCGAACAGGACACGTAATCCAGGCCCGCCGTATGGCAGAAATGCACACTTGCCGGGTCGCCACCGTGTTCTCCGCAGATGCCGAGCTTGATGTCCGGGCGCGCGGAACGACCGCGTTCGACCCCGATTTTCACCAGTTCGCCGACCCCGTCCACGTCAATGGATACAAACGGATCACGCTCCCAGATGCCCTTGTTCACGTAATCATTCATGAAACGAGCCGAATCATCGCGGCTGATGCCAAAGGCTGTCTGCGTGAGATCGTTTGTGCCGAACGAGAAAAACTCCGCTGCTCCGGCAATGTCATCGGCCTTCAGGCAGGCCCGCGGCAATTCAATCATGGTGCCGCACAGGAACTCGATCTTCTGGCCTGACTGGGCCTCGACTTCCGCATGCACGGCAGAAATGCTTGCCGACACCAGGTCATATTCGGCACGACCGGCAATCAGCGGGATCATGACTTCCGGGATCGGTGCCGTACCGGTCTTGCCGGTGGCCTCGACCACGGCCTCAAAGATCGCCCGCGCCTGCATTTCTGCAATCTCGGGATAGGTAACCGCCAGCCGGCATCCGCGATGGCCGAGCATCGGGTTGAATTCATCCAGTTCGGCAACCCGGGCGCGCAGAACCTCCGGATCAATGTCCATATTGCTGGCGACTTCGAGAATTTCCTCTTCGCCGTGCGGCAGGAATTCATGCAAAGGCGGATCCAGCAGGCGAATGGTCACCGGCAGGCCCGCCATGATCTCAAACAGCTCGACAAAGTCGGCGCGCTGCATGGGCAGCAGTTTGGCAAGTGCTGTTCGACGCTGGGTATCGGTATCGGCGACGATCATTTCACGTACTGCGGCAATGCGCTCATTTTCAAAGAACATGTGCTCGGTACGGCACAGGCCGATGCCCTCGGCGCCGAACTCGCGGGCCATGCGGGCATCTGTCGGCGTGTCGGCATTGGCGCGAATACCCAACCGGCGAACGTCGTCGGCCCATTTCATGATGTGGCCAAAATCGCCGGAAAGCTCCGGTTTAATGGTGGGAATCTCGCCACGCATCACCTGGCCGGAGGCACCATCGATGGTGACAATTTCGCCGGCCTGAA
This sequence comes from uncultured Anderseniella sp., assembly GCA_938039915.1. GTDB lineage: Bacteria > Pseudomonadota > Alphaproteobacteria > Rhizobiales > Aestuariivirgaceae > Anderseniella. The sequence continues at coordinate 18,428 of CALHUA010000221.1, read as the reverse complement.
CGGTCTGCCCCATGACGGTGAATTTCTGCTCGTCATAATTGACATGGATGGCGCCGGCGCCTGACACGCACGGCTTGCCCATGCCGCGTGCCACCACGGCGGCATGCGAGGTCATACCGCCACGCGTGGTCAGGATGCCTTCTGCGGCGTGCATGCCATGAATGTCTTCAGGGCTGGTTTCAATACGCACCAGAATGACCTTGCGGCCTTGTGCCTTGGCCTGTTCAGCCTCGTCACTGTCGAACACCACTTCACCGCAGGCCGCACCGGGAGATGCGGGCAGGCCGGATGCAATGATGTCGCGCTCGGCCTTCGGATCCAGCGTCGGATGCAACAACTGATCCAGTGATCCGGGATCAATACGCGCAACAGCTTCAGATTTGCTGATCAGACCTTCCTCAGCCATATCGACGGCAATCTTGAGGGCTGCCTGTGCGGTGCGCTTGCCCGACCGGGTCTGCAGCATCCACAGCTTGCCGTCCTGAATGGTGAACTCCAGGTCCTGCATGTCGCGATAATGGGTTTCCAGCCGGTCAAAGATGCCGGTCAGTTCCTGGAAGGTGTCAGGCATCAGGCGTTCCAGCGACGGGTCGCTCATGCCGGCTTCAATGCGGGCTGCCTCGGTGATGTTCTGCGGCGTACGGATACCGGCGACCACATCTTCGCCCTGCGCGTTGACCAGGAACTCGCCATAGAGTTCCCTGGTGCCCGTGGACGGATTGCGGGTGAACGCCACGCCGGTGGCCGATGTATCACCCATATTGCCGAACACCATGGCCTGCACGTTGACAGCCGTTCCCCAGCCGTCGGGAATTTCGTTGAGCTTGCGATAGGTGATCGCACGCGCCGACTGCCATGACTTTATCACGGCACCAACAGCACCCCACAATTGGGCATTGACGTCCTGTGGAAACGGCTCGCCAGACTCCTCCTCAACCAGCTCCTTGAACCGTTCGATGAGGGTCGCCCATTCATCAGCGCTGACATCGGTATCCAGTTCATGGCCCTTTTCGTCCTTGAACTCACCCAGCATGTCTTCGAAGGCATCATGATCAAGGCCCAGCACCACATCGGAATACATCTGGATGAAGCGGCGATAGCTGTCATAGGCAAAGCGTTTGTCACCGGCGCGTTCGGCCAGTCCGCGGACAGTTTCGTCATTGAGACCAAGGTTCAACACCGTATCCATCATGCCGGGCATGGAGACCCGCGCCCCTGAGCGCACCGATACCAGCAGCGGATTGGCTTTGTCGCCAAAGCCGGCGCCAACCTTGTCGCCCACCCATTTGACGGCGGCGGCAACATCAGCTTCCAGCCCGTCAGGATAGGCATTGTTGTTGGTGTAGTATCCCGTGCAGACCTGGGTGGTGATCGTAAAACCGGGCGGAACCGGTACGCCAAGCTGGCACATTTCAGCGAGATTGGCTCCCTTGCCCCCCAGCAGTTCCTTGTCCTGCGCCGTGCCGTCAGCCTGACCGTCGCCAAACCGATAAACCATCTTGCCGGAAGAAGTGCCCATTTGCTTGCCCCTGTCCTGATTTTCGCACTGTGAGATGACGTGCGGGGTGTTTAAGGCCACAACCAGACAGTTTTTTCAAGTCGCAGCATTGCCACATCAACATGTGTTTTTGGTTTTGGTTTATATCGCTCACGCAAGCAGCCTGCGGCTGCGCTCCGCGGGGGCGCACTTCGTGCGACGGCCGGTCGGCCTTGCCTCAGGCACTGGCGTGCTTCGGAGGGGAGTTCATCACTACCGACATCTCCGTGAAAACGGAGATCCACTGCCAGTGAGGACAGAGTATGCAGCCAAGAGTGGATTCCCACTTTCGTGGGAATGAGAAAAATAACAACAGTCATTCAAGGTCGGAGAACGGCCCGAGCGAAGCGAGGATAAGCTGTTCGACCACAAAAACCAACTAGGCCCGACGGGCCTCGGGCCGGTCAGGCCCGCCCTCGCGGAGCGCAGCCGGCAGGCTGCTTGCGTGAGCGATATAAAACACCCCGAGCAACCCAGGCTCAACCGCTGTGATGCCCCCTTCTAACCCTCGATTTTCGAGAAATCAGCGACCGCCAGCGTCGCTTCGCGAATCCGATTAAGCAGTTTCAGGCGGTTTTCCCGGAACGTTGGATCGTCGGCGTTGACTGTCACATTGTCGAAGAACTGGTCTACCGGGCCACGCAGCCTGGCGATATGGCCCATGGCGGCGGCGAAATCTTCGGCCTCGACGGCCCGTTTGGCGTTGGCTTCCGACTGGGATACCGCCCGATTCAGATCCTTCTCGTCGCCCTGCAGCAGGAGCTTGGTTTCCGGTACGCCGGTGAAACTGCGGCCATCCTTCTTTTCCTCGATCTTCAGGATGTTGGACGCCCGCTTTACACCAGCCAGCAGGTTCTGGCCGTCATCGGTCTCCAGGAACGCCGACAGGGCTTCAACGCGCCTGACGATCATCAGCAGATCATCCTGATTGCCGAGCGCAAACACCGCATCGATCAGGTCATGTCGAGTGCCGCCTTCACGCAGATAGACCTTCAACCGGTCTGCAAAGAATGAGAGCAAGTCAGCTGCGGTATCGCTTGCGTCCCTGTCGGATACCGGCAGATCGCCTTCGTCGCTTTCCACATCTTTGTTCAGTGCATCGACAATTGGCTTCAGGCCTGCAGAACTCAGGGCAAGCAGCTTCAACCGAAGCTCGCCTTCAAGCACCGTGCGGATGACCCCCAGCGCAGCGCGGCGCAACGCATACGGGTCCTTGGATCCGGTCGGCTTCTCGTCAATTGCCCAGAACCCGACCAGCGTATCGATCTTGTCGGCCAGCGCCACGGCCTGGGCCACCTTGCCGGACGGCACATCATCGGACGGGCCTTGCGGCTTGTAGTGATCGCGGATGGCGATCTGGACATTTTCATCCAGGCCTTCGGCTTTGGCGTAATAGCTACCCATCAGGCCCTGCAGCTCCGGAAACTCGCCGACCATCTCGGTCACCAGGTCAGCCTTGGCCAGCTTCGCCGCCAGCCTGGCCTGGGCCTCGTCAGCCCCGATGGTCTTGGCGATTTCACCGGCCAGCGCTTCAAGGCGGCTGACCCGTTCAGCCTGGGTGCCCAGCTTTGCATGGAAGGTGATCTTCTCAAGCTGCGGCAGGCGGTCTTCCAGCGCGGTCTTCTTGTCCTGCTCCCAGAAGAAGCGGGCATCGGACAGGCGCGCCGCGATCACCTTGTTGTTGCCTTCGGTGATTTTCTTGCCGCCATCCTTGGCAATGAGATTCGAGACCAGCAGATAATGGTTGGAGAGGTTCCCTGACTTGTCCGTAAGCGCAAAGCATTTCTGGTGGCTTTTTATCGAGGTGACGATCACTTCCGCCGGCACGTCGAGGAAGCCTTTGTGAAACTCGCCCATCAGCACGACCGGCCATTCCACTAGGCCGGCAACTTCGCCTAGCAGCGCCCTGTCCTCGATCAGTTCGAGGCCCTTGGCGAATGCCAGATTGCCAGCCTCGTTGCGAATGGCCTCCATGCGCTCGTCGGCATCCAGCATGACATGGGCAGACCGCAGGGATTGTTCATAATCATCAAAAGCGGTGACCGTGATTTCTTCAGGATTGAGGAAACGATGGCCGCGCGTGGTGTTGCCCGAGCGGATACCATCCACATCAAATGGCACCACTTCACCGTCAAACATGCACAAAATGGACTGCAGCGGCCTGACCCAGCGCAGGCTGCCTGTTCCCCAGCGCATGGATTTGGGCCAAGGGAACTTGCGCACCACATCCGGCACGATGGCTGCAATGACATCAGGGGTTTTCTGTCCGGGCTTGTTGATGCGGACCACATAGAAAGCGCCCTTGCCCTTCTTGTCCTCTTCAACGTCGCATTGATCCAGCGTCACACCGGCAGACTTGAGAAATCCCTGCACAGCCTGTTCCGGCGCATCGATACGCGGACCCTTGCGATCTTCCTTCACGTCCTCGGTACGTAACGCCAGCCCGTCCACACACAAAGCCAGCCGGCGCGGGGTGACATGTGCCTTTGCACTTTCATAGGTCAGGCCGTGGTCCACCAGTGCGTTGGTGACCAGTTTCTGCAGGTCAGCAGCAGCACGTGCCTGCATGCGGGCCGGAATTTCTTCGGAGAACAGTTCTAGCAGGAGTTCAGCCATTTTGTTGCGCACTCCCGCCTGCCGTTTTGGCCCAGGCCTCACAACAGCCCTTGGCCAGGTCGCGGACCCGCAGAATATAGGCCTGGCGCTCGGTCACCGAAATAACGCCGCGGGCATCGAGCAGGTTGAAAACATGCGATGCCTTGATGCACTGGTCATAGGCCGGCAGCGCCATCAGGTGTTTGCCGCCCTTGTCGCCGGCCGCCAGCAGCGCCTTGCATTCAGCCTCGGCAAACCGGAACTGCTGCAGCAGGGTATCGGTGTTGGCATGGTCAAAATTGTGCCGGGAATATTCCTGCTCGGCCTGCAGGAACACATCTCCATAACTGACACGGTCGTCACCGTCGCCGCCGTTGAAATTCAGGTCATAGACGTTGTCGACGCCCTGCACATACATGGCAAGACGCTCAAGGCCATAGGTCAGTTCACCTGAAACAGGATCGCAGTCCATGCCGCCGACCTGCTGGAAATACGTGAACTGGGAAACCTCCATGCCATCGCACCACACTTCCCACCCAAGGCCCCAGGCACCCAGGGTCGGGCTCTCCCAGTCATCTTCAACGAAGCGAATGTCGTGGTTGTCACGGTCGATGCCGATGGCATACAGCGACCCCAGATACAGCTCCTGCAGATCCGGCGGGGATGGTTTGAGGATCACCTGATACTGGTAATAGTGCTGCAGCCGGTTGGGATTTTCACCGAAGCGGCCATCCTTGGGACGACGCGACGGCTGCACATAGGCTGCCTTCCACGGGTTCGGACCGACAGAGCGCAGCGTGGTTGCCGGATGGAAGGTGCCGGCGCCGACTTCCATGTCATAGGGCTGCAGAATGACACATCCCCTGGCCGCCCAGTAATTGTGCAGTGTGAGGATCAGATCCTGAAAGGAATTTTTCGGATTTAGGCCGGAGGGCGCAGTCATTTTTAAAGTAACTTTGAAAGGCCTCTGGAACGCCAGACGCAGTGAATCACTGGCCGGAACCTATTGCGCAGACCAACCCCGGTCAAGCGGCGTCCCGCAAGATACGTTCATTCGAGTGAGAACCGGTGACAATCAGTCTTCCGGGTAGTACACGCCTGTCACCGGGTCCTGGCGCAAACGGGCCTTGCGAACGCGATTTTGATCGTTGGTCTTCACCTTGACGGCGGATTTTGCCTGCAGGTTCGAAAGCGCACGTGCCACGGTATATGACATGGCAACACCAACACCGGCCAACAACAGTTTGTAGATCATCGTATCTTCATTCCTTCGAACAGGCCCCTACCCGTTTCAGCTTTCATAATCCGTAACGAGACCACAAAGCGCGCTCTTCTGCAAGCGCAAGAGCGCTGGACGCGACTCCTTGTCCGGCTGCCCTGGCCGCGCTGTCGACAGATGACCCGCCGCCCGGCAGCAGAAGCTTGCGCAGGGAAAACCCGCTCTTTTGCTCAATCGTCTTGATGATGACGTCTTCGCCAAACTTGTCCTGCAGGATTTCATGCATGGTGCCGAGACCGTCCACAAGGCCGCGCTCCAGGGCCTTGTCACCAGCCCAGAACAGGCCGGAGAACAATTCATCCTCCTTGCCTTTGAGCTGGGCCTGCCGACGGGACCGCACGATATCCTTGAACGCTTCATGAACATCAAGCTGCAGGGACTTCAGATGCGCCACATCTTCCTTCTTTTCAGGCAAAAACGGATCAAGCACCGATTTATTGGATCCTGCGGTGTACACGCGGCGGTCCACGCCGATTTTCTTGATCGCGCCGGCAAAACCGAAACCTGCCGATATGACCCCGATTGAGCCCACCACGGAGCTGCGATCAGCAAATATCTCATCGCCTGCCACCGCCAGCAGGTAACCGCCGGATGCCGCCACGTCTTCGCAAAACACCAGGACCGTGACTTCGTGCTTCTGGGCGAGTTGCCGAATACGGTTGAAGATCAGTGTCGACTGCACCGGCGAACCGCCTGGTGAATTTATCGACAACGCCATGGCTGACAGTCCCGGAATGGCGAAAGCCTGCTCCAGTGTTTCCTCAACGCCGGCCAGGGAAAGCGACTTGCTCATGGGTCCAGGCATGCCGATGGTACCTGTCAGGCGCACATGGGCAACAAACTTACGCTTGCCGCGCAACAGCCTTGTCAGCCATCCGGCCTTCTTTTTCTTCTTCTTGTTTGATGTGCGCGAGACCATTGGGGACCTGCCTTTTCGTTTAATGAGACATGCGTGGGCCAGTTGCCGCCGACCCGGCAGGCCCTAGATGGTGCACTCGCGCGAAAACCTCAAGGGAGCACCATGCATTCAATCAAAATCCAGAGCTGCCCCGTCTCGCAGAACAGCCTCCACCTCGTCCACGAACGAGTTGGACCGCGCCTCGTGCAGCACCAGTCCGGGCAACAACTGCAATGGTGCCTTTGAGCCCTTTGTGCCGCGCACGATAATGCGCGAAGCGGGATCCTCGCGATGGGCCCGTAAAGGCAGGACAGTCAATCCACCCAGTTTCGAGTTCATGGCAGTGAGCAGCGTGAGGAGCGACGTTGCCGGATGTATGATCGACACGGTTCCCCTGGGTTTAACGGCATTGGTCATGACCTTGACCCAGTTTTCCAGTTCACCGGCCTTCAGCATATGGGCCTGTGCGCGAAGACTGTCAGCGGGAGCCTGGACTGTGGTGTCCAGGAAAAACGGCGGGTTTGCATAGGCATGCGAAATACTGTTCGGCGCCGGCCAGTCCACCTGATCGTGGCGCATGGAATCGCACAGATCACCTTTCAGCACCATGATGCGCTCATGCAACTTGTTGCGTTTGAAGTTTTCTTCCGCAATCAGCGCGTAACGGGCTGCGATTTCCACCCCTGTGATAATGGTGCCGGGCACCCGCGTTGCCAGACAAGCGGCCGCAACACCTGTTCCAATGCCGGCTTCAAACAACGTGTCACCGTCAGATGCAGGTATGGATGCGGCAAGCAGGACTGCGTCTATGCCGGCCCGATAACCTTTTTCAGGTTGCAATATTTGCAGTTTTCCGCCGAGGAAGGCATCGTCCGACAGACCTGGCTTGGCCATCTGGTTAGCAGTGGGACCACCTTGAAATTCATCTTCCATCACAACCTCTCCCGCCATTTCAATCGGAGCTCGCCTGGATCCTGTCATTCAACCATCCGCCAGATGTTCCCGCAAACCTGCCTCATTCAACAATCTGCGTGCACGCATCTCATCACCTGCATCGACCATTATCCGTCGTGGAAACGCTCCAATGGATCCTTCCAGAACACTCATATGACCGTCAAACACTTCCGCAGACAGGCCCTCCTGGCCGAGCAGATCAACGACATACGAAACCAGTACGACGTCGTTGGATCGCAGTAACTCACGCATGGTGACCAGATTACCTTTCGCCAGTTAACAAAATGGTCTTGCAACGGCCCTAGTGTCAGGACCTGTTAACACAACACATCCTAAGGGTGTATTTTTCGACTTTTACAAGGCGACATACGCCCGAAAAGGACGTAAAATCCGAACTTGCATTTATTCAACTTGACCTGGATTCCTTATCTCAAACCGACCCATGAATGGTTAACAGCTTCGACCCTAGCTCACTGCGTCACATGCGGCCATAGTGCTCTTGCTGGCAGCGGGAACGCCGCTTATGTTCTGTCATGTAAACAATTGAGACAGCGGTGGAGTTTATCCCGTGGGCGTGGTGGTTCCGTTAAGTGCAGCAGAAGCAAAGGATGCAAGCCTGTCTCCTTTGCTTGACCTTGTGGCAAACGACATGGAGAAGGTGAATGCGCAGATCCTGTCGCACGCGCAATCCCACGTGGAATTGATACCCGAACTGGCCCAACACCTGATTGATTCCGGCGGCAAAAGACTGCGCCCGATGCTGACGATCGCCGCGGCGCGCATGTGCGGGTATGACGGAAACCACCATGTTGATCTTGCCACGGCTGTAGAGTTCATGCACACGGCAACTTTGCTGCACGATGACGTCGTTGATGAAAGCGATCTCAGACGCGGGCGGCGCACCGCACGGCTGATCTGGGGCAACCAGGCAAGCGTGCTGGTTGGCGACTATTTGCTGGGCCAGGCATTCCGCATCATGGTCACGACCGGGTCTCTTGCAGCGCTCAAGGTTCTGGCAGATGCAGCCGCCGTGATTGCCGAGGGCGAAGTGATGCAACTGGCCGCGGCGCACAACACATCGACGACGGAAGATGCCTATCTGAAAGTGATCAATGCGAAAACCGCCGCGCTGTTTTCTGCAGCTGCCGAGGTTGGCGCCATCATTGCCGGGCGCAATGATGCAGAGCGCGAAGCGCTTGAATCCTACGGCCGCAACCTTGGGGTGGCGTTCCAGCTGGTTGATGATGCACTGGACTACTCGGGCAAGCAGGCGCAGCTCGGCAAAAGTATCGGCGATGATTTCCGCGAGGGCAAAATCACCCTGCCGGTGGTGTTGTCATACCGGCGTGGTGACACCAAACAGCGTGAATTCTGGAAGCGTGTGATGGAAGAAGGCGACCAGCGTGATGGCGACCTGGAACAGGCCATTGCCCTGATGGCGCAACATGATGCGCTTGAAGCAACAATTGAACGCGCCCGTCACTATGGCGCCATTGCACGCGATGCGATGGAGATATTCCCTGAAAGCGACTACAAATCCGCCCTGGTCGATGCAATCCGGTTTTCTGTCGCCAGGGCGCATTAGATCACCAATCTAACCTCATCTCGCTCTAAACCAGGGCAGTTGCGGCGACCCACCATTTCGGGTGTTGCCGGGCGAGGTCTGCAGCGGCCGTAGCGGCACCATCAGCGGTTTCAAACAGACCGAAGCAGGTGGCACCGGAACCGCTCATGCGCGACAGCCGGCACCCGCCAAGCTGGCCAACAGCACTCAGCACATCTGAAATGACCGGTTCGAGATGACACGCTGCCGGTTCAAGGTCATTGCGGCAGGTCTGCAGCCAGGCACATGCGGCATCGGTGGTGTTCACCCCGTCAAAACCACCTTTGATACCGGTATCCGTCCGGGTGCCGGGCACGAGGCCCAGATGCCTGAAAATGCCCGCCGTAGAAACGCCGATCAGCGGATTGACCAGAACCGCATGCAGTGACGGGGCCTGCGGCCAACCATCGATGATTTCTCCAATGCCACGCATCCGGCAGGCGTTTGAGGCGATACAAACCGGCACGTCGGCGCCCAGTTGCAGCGCAAGGCCGGCCAGCGTCTGTTCATCAACTGCAAGACCGCTAAGGCGGGAGATCGCGCGCAGGGCCGCTGCAGCGTCAGCCGACCCTCCACCGATGCCCGAAGCCACCGGCAGCGCCTTGTGCAGGTTCATGGAACAGGGTCTTACTTCGTCCGGGTAACGGCTGTGCAGGGCAGCGAATGCCCTGAGGACCAGATTGTCCTCATCTGTTTCAAGGCCTTGCGCAAAAGGTCCGGAAACCGTCAGAGAGGTTTCATCTGCAGATGACACTTCCAGCACATCGCCTGCGTCGGATGCAAACATGACGGCACTGTCAAGCAGATGGTAGCCGTCATCACGCTTGCCGGTAACGTGCAAGGCAAGATTGATTTTCGCGGCAGCAAACTCGGTAATCATTGCAATGTCAGCAGGGCCGGATCAGGACTTGTTGGGCTTTTCGGTGCCTGATGCAGTTGGCGCAGAAGCAGGTCTTGGGGGCGGCAACCCTTCCTTGAGCTTCTTGCGGATCTTGACCGCGTTTTCGTCGGTCGGGTTTGAATCCAGCGCATACTGCCACTGGAACTTTGCTTCCAGCTTGCGGCCAACCCGCCACAGCGCATCACCGAGATGATCGTTGATCACGGCGTCTTCAGGACGCAGGCCGGCAGCCCGCTCGAGCAGTTTTGCGGCCTCTTCATATCGTCCCAGCTGATAGTGTCCCCAGCCAAGGCTATCAACGATATACCCATCGTTCGGGCGCAGGGAAACGGCCTTTTCAACCATTTCAAACGCCTCGGTCAGATTGATCCGTTTTTCAATCAGCGAGTATCCGAGATAGTTCAGGACGGACGCCTGCTCGGGCTGAAACCGCAGCGCCTTGCGAAAATCCGGTTCGGCGTTTTCCCAACGTCCTGCGCGCTCAAAGGCAATGCCGCGGAAATAGTACACCGACCAGTTCTTCGCGCCCGGCTCGTCAACCCGTGCCAGCGCCTGGGTATAGGCATCAGCGGCATCAAGCCACTTTTCATTCAAACGGTACAGGTTACCAAGCGACAACAGGGCATTGTAGTTTTCAGGTTCGCGGGCAACAAGTGCCTTCAGCACCTTCACCGCATCGTCAAACCTGTTCAACTGGTTGAGATTGGTGGCGGTCTGAATATCCGCACTTGAGCGCAATGGTGAATCTGACTCGATCCTGTCATATGCTGCGATTGCCTGCTCGTGCAGTTTCATCTGGGTGTAGACTTCACCCAGCAGCGTCTGTCCCTCGGCGAACTCCGGGTAGCTGGACAGGGCAAGGCGCGCATAGACCAGCGCAATATCGATGGAGCGTTCATCAGTCAGCGCGCCGGCAATGGAATATAATGCCTCAGCCGCGCCGCCCGATGCGGTGTTGATAAACGGTTCAGCCTGTTTTCCGGCTTTCAGCGCGTCCAGCGCGCTGCGCACCAGCGGATTTTCCTGAGTCGATTTCAGGAACAATTCATAAATCTTGGCCGCCTGGTCCTTGCGGTCGGTGCGATCGAGATAACTGCCGTAAGCCTGGACGACACGCAGCGAGGTACCCGCCTTTTCATAGGCTGACTTGTAGAATACCTCGGCCCGGTTGCGGTCCTGCACCATGTCGGCAATCAGACCGGCATGAAAAAGCCGGAAGTTTTCGAATGCCTGGTTGCGCTTCAGCTTTTCCAGTTCCGTCAGGGCGCCCTGGAGATTTTTCTCCGAAGCGTATGTCCAGCCGGTCAGCAGGGCCGCCGACAACTCGCCGATGGGGGTATAGGCGGACTTCTGGAAGTACTGGCGGGCAAGCGCGGCCTTGCCTTCGCGCATTGACTTGAGGCCCAGCACCAATAGAGACAATCTGTGCTGATCGTTGAACTTGAGAACCCGCTCGGCAAACTTTTCGGCAGATGCAATATTGCCCGACGACACTTCCAGCGTGAAGGCACGTTCTATCAAAAGCGGATTGTTGGGGTCGTTTTCCAGGGCACGGGCAATATAGCGCGCGGCGATGCCGGTATCACGCTGACGACTGGCAAACCGTCCTGCAAGATAACTGCCGGATGGTGACGCCTCTTCAATCCGCAATGAAGCATATGGGTCAGAGGTTTGTGACTGCGCAGCATGACCGGGAATAATTGCCATCGAACTCGCCAACACAAATGCTGCACTCAGGGCCCTGATGGTCAATTTCATGATTAGCTGGTCCGATCTTCGGAAAAGTTTGTTCGCGCTGTCAAAGCCGCCCCTAGTAAAGACCGCCAAACTATAGCGTATCACTGAGACAGTGCAATGTGATGGTTTTTGGGCCGGACTGCAAGCTACACTATAGCGACATGGGTTCATAAGAACCCATAAAGTGGCTATAGCACTTTGGAAACGATCAGGTTTATGTTTTTTGGTTGATTCAACCAAAAAACATCCTGATCTGGGTCACAGATGCGCTATTGCAACCGTCAGCCGCACAAATGAAAGTTTATGCGACGCTGCACCGGCTGTTTCACGGCAAAATTTGCAGCGAGCATCTTGAAAGCGCTATCCGCCGCCCGCATCATGCACGGCATGAAAAAACAACTGATTCGAGATCAAATGCCCAACCGCCTCGCCGGCGCCGCGCTTGTGTGTGCACTGTCGATCCTCGCAGGCTCTATGTCGGCTGACGCTCTGGAAGTGTCTGCAAGTTACCGGAAAAATGCCGAAAAAGCCTTTGACGGATTTCTGCAGAACCTGTGGCCGGAAGCTCAGCAGCGCGGCATCTCGCGCAAGGTCTTTGATGCATCGATAAGGCGCATGTCGCTGCAATGGAAGATCCCTGATCTTGCACCACCGAAGATAGCGGGTGAACAACCGGCTGCATCGCGCAAACGCCAGGCGGAATTCGGTTCGCCCGGCAGATATTTCAGAGAGAAATCGCTCAACCAGCTGGCACAGATCGGGCGCAGGAACCTAGGTAAATATGCATCGGCGTTTGCCCGGATTGAAAAGACAACCGGGGTTCCAAAGGAGGTGGTTGCCGCCATCTGGGGACGGGAAACGGCTTTTTCCGGCGCGAAGATCCCGCACAGTGCAATGTCGGTGCTGGCGACCCAGGCTTTCCTCGGGCGCAGACCGGATTTCTTCAGGCCCGAACTGCTCGCCATCATGGAAATCGCCCAGCGTGGCATCGTACCGGTATCGCAGCTGAAAAGTTCCTGGGCGGGCGCGATGGGCCATACCCAGATGCTGCCCGGACTGTACCTGAAATATGCCAGTGACGGCGACGGCGACGGCAAGTCGGACATCTGGAATTCGATACCCGATGCGCTGGCCACTACCGCAACCTTCCTGAAGGCAAGCGGATGGAGGCCGGGCCTGAGCTGGGCATATGAGGTCAAACAGTCATCAGCTCTGGACTGCACGCTGGAAGGGCCCGATCAGGGCCGGCCGGTGGCCGACTGGATTGCAGCAGGAGCCACACGTGTGGCAGGCCGTAAGTGGCCGGCCCGGCTCAATAACGTCAAGAGCTATGTCATCATGCCCGCGGGCCGGTTCGGGCCTGCATTCATTGCAACTGACAACTACTATGCAATCAAGAATTACAATGAATCCGACCTCTATGTCCTTTATGTCGGTAATCTGGCAGACCGGATTGCAGGTGGCGGGGCCTTCAAGACCGGCTGGCGCAAGGTCGATACCTTCACCCGCCCGACCATGAAGAAGGTTCAGTCGAAGATGGTCGCGCTTGGTTACAATGTGGGCGACAGTATTGACGGATTAATCGGATTCCGAACCCGCACAGCCACCGGTATGCACCAGAAAAAACTGGGCATGCCGGTGGATTGCTGGCCAAACAGGCCATTTATTGCGCGGTTGAAGTAACCTTCTGCTTCTGAACCGAAGCGCCCGTCGAGCGAATTGCGCTCACCCGCTTCTCAATTGCGGGACGGTAATTGTCGGAAATTGCCGTGCGCATACGTTCAGCCTGTGCAGACGGGCTGTGCGGATAGACGGCAAACAGACGCTCGAAAAAGGCTCTTGTGTTGCCGCTGCATTCCAGCAGCACATTGTCTACGACCGCGTCCACAGGCTGGTTTGACTGCGGCGCGACACGGTCGGCAGAATCGCGGTAACAGGAAAACATTTCTTCCTTGGCCAACTCCAGCTGTGCTTCCACACTGATCGGGGCAGGCTGAGGAGCCAGTACCGGTGCCAGAGAGGCGGTCGCGGTTGTTTGCCCGGCAGTCTGTCCGACAGGGGCTGCTGCCGGTTGAGGTGGCGTCGTGGATGCTGCAGCCAGCTTCTGTTCCTCGCGCACCTTCAATACAGCTTCCCGGACGGCCGGGACAAAGGTCGACCCTGTCAGTTCCTTGGCGACCCTGCGGGATTTCTTGCCTCCAAACCTGGCGGCCAGGACCTTGGACATGGAAGAAAACGACTTGTCGCACTCACTCTTGATGGACTTGGATACAACCGATTGCAGGTTCAGCTTGGGGATTTTCTGGGCCTGACTGCGGGCATAGGCCGAAATGCAGTCCCGGAACGCAAACACTTTCGGATTGCCGGTCTTGCGCCACCATCTGGCTTCACTCACACGTGACTTTTTCTTCCTGCGTTTGCGGGTCGAGGTTCTCTTTTTGCGCTTGACCGGTTTCAATGCCGGCTGCGCAGCCTGCAATTGCCGTGGTCCAGCTTGAATTGTCGGCTGCTGTACCTGCTGTGGCACCACCACCGGTTGCACGCCGCCTTCTACAGTCGGCTGGGTAATATTGATGGTACGCCCGCCGACCGACCTTACGGTTTGCCTGGCTGGAATCTCGTTGGCGCCGGTGGGCTCGGTCCCGGTGAACGCCTGGATACCACGCGGTTTAACGGTATTGACCCGGTCACTACCGGACCGTTCAAGACCTTCTGCCCATGCGCCCGATGTGCCTGTAAGGCAGGCAATCGTGATAATCGCAATGGCTGAGAATTTGTAGTTCATAAAAGGGCTCCCTTTTTGGCTCCCCGACATTTCTCCAGCATGACCAACAAACAGGCAACAAAATGACGCCAATTTGACCAACTCAATCAAATCTTTAGGTTCTTCGACAGGCCATGAAAAACGCCCTGCAAACATCATGCCGGAACGATTAACACCGCACTGAACAGGCGTCCTTGACAAGGATCAGTGATGTCTGGTCAGGATGGTTTCCGGCTGCACTAGCAAAATTCTATTAAATTGTTTGTTTTCAAAATCTTAAACCGTTCCAAACGGACGAATTCATCCGGGATGCCAAGTCGAATTGCCGCCACAGAGCACTACATATTCGGGTAATTCGGTCCTTCGCCACCTTGCGGTACCGTCCAGTTGATGTTCTGTGCCGGATCCTTGATGTCGCAGGTCTTGCAGTGCACGCAGTTCTGGAAATTGATCTGGAATTTGTCCTTGCCGGCGTCGTCCTGGACGATTTCATAGACACCGGCGGGGCAATAACGCTGTGCCGGTTCTGCATATTCGGGCAGGTTGTGGCTGACCGGTATTGATGCATCCTGAAGGTGCAGGTGCGCAGGCTGGTTTTCATCATGATTGGTTGCCGAATAGGCGACATTGGTCAGCCTGTCGAAGGACAGTACACCGTCGGGCCTGGGATAATCGATGACGGGATAATCCGCCGCCTTGCCGGTTGACTCAGCATCGTTCTTTTCATGCTTCATGGTGCCGAAGAAGGAGAAGCCAAACAGCTGATTGGTCCACATGTCCAGCCCTCCCAGCGCAAGACCGCCCAGCAGACCGAGTTTCGACCATAACGGTTTGACATTGCGGACTTTCTTGAGGTCTTCAGCAATTGCAGACTTGTCCCAGGCCACCTGGTATTCGGTCAGTTCATCCCCTTCGCGTCCCGCCGCAATCGCAGCGGCAGCCGCCTCCGCGGCCAGCATGCCGGACGCCATGGCGTTATGAGACCCCTTGATGCGCGGCACGTTGACCATGCCGGCGGAACATCCGATCAGACAACCGCCGGGAAATGACAGTTTCGGCACGGACTGGTAGCCGCCTTCGGTGATGGCACGCGCGCCATAGGCTACGCGTCGGCCGCCTTCCAGCACTTCGGCAATCAACGGATGATGCTTGTAGCGCTGAAACT
This sequence comes from uncultured Anderseniella sp., assembly GCA_938039915.1. Taxonomy (GTDB): domain Bacteria; phylum Pseudomonadota; class Alphaproteobacteria; order Rhizobiales; family Aestuariivirgaceae; genus Anderseniella. The sequence continues at coordinate 2,995 of CALHUA010000221.1, read as the reverse complement.
CCATGTAGGGGAACAGATGCGGGTTCTTGTAGTTGAGATGCACCACAAAGCCGACCGAGACCAGATTGTCTTCCAGGTGGTACATGAACGAACCGCCGCCTGTCCTGGTATTGAGCGGCCAGCCCATTGTGTGGGTTACCTGACCGGGTTTGTGATTTTCGGGTTTGATTTCCCACAGTTCTTTCATGCCAAGGCCGAATTTCTGCGGGCTTTTGCCGTCCGACAGGTTGAACCTGTCGATCAGCACCTTGGCCAGCGAACCGCGCACGCCTTCGCCGATCATCACGTACTTGCCATGCAGTTCCATGCCGGGTTCGTAATCCGGACCAGGCTTGCCGTCCTTGCCGAGCCCGAACACGCCGGCAACAACGCCCTTTACCGACCCGTCTTCGCGATACACCAGATCAGAACAGGCAAAGCCTGGATAAATCTCCACGCCCAGGCCTTCTGCCTGTTCAGCAAGCCAGCGGCACACATTGCCGAGCGACACGGCGTAATTGCCATGATTGTTCATCAGTGGCGGCATCATGAAGTTCGGCAGGCGCAAGGCACCTGAATGGCCGAGCATGTAGAAGCGGTCTTCCTTGACCTCGGTCTTCAGCGGCGCACCCTTTTCTTTCCAGTCAGGGATCAGTTCATTCAGGGCAACCGGATCAATGACGGCGCCGGACAGGATATGCGCGCCAACCTCGGATCCTTTTTCCAGCACGCAGACCGAAATCTCGGTTCCGGCCTTTTCCGCCAACTGCTTGAGGCGAATGGCTGCGGACAGGCCTGCGGGGCCTGCGCCGACAATCACAACATCAAACTCCATGGACTCGCGTTCCACTGCTGCTGCCTCGTTCATGTGCCTGATAACTCCCGAATTCGAAGGCCACTAGATCAGTATGGTTTTTGATTGAATCAATCAAAAACCATAAAACTGATCGTTCCCAAAGTGCTAGAGCACCATTACAGGTTCAGTTGAACCCATGTCGCTCTAGTCTATTTGCGGTGTTATAGTGAACTTGTTGAAAGACGCAATCTGTTCCTGAAAGGACATCTACACCGTGGTTAAGGACGCTGAAGGCACACAAATACCGTCTGCACGTGCTGCAGCTGCGGCGGCCCTGCAGTGGTATGCCCATATGGGTGTCGATGAGGCGATCGGTGATGTTGCCATCGACGGATTTGTCCGGTCTGCGGAACTGGCAGCACGCCGGGCGGCTGCGCCGGCGCGAACTGTTGCCGATCAGCACGACGGCACGCGCGCTCCGCTCAACAGGCCCGCTGCGCCGGCAAGCCAGGCACCACGCCCGGTTCCGCGCCAGCCGGCAGCGGCTGCGTCCATGGCAATGGATGAAGTCGAACAGCTCGCCAAATCATGCAACAGTCTCGACGAACTGGCGCGTACGCTGGATGCGTTTGACGCATGTCCGCTGAAACGCACCGCGACGCAATTGTGCCTTGCCGACGGTCTGCCGGGTGCACATGTGATGATCATTGGCGAAGCGCCAGGGCGCGATGAGGATGAACAGGGCCGCCCGTTCGTCGGCAAGTCAGGGCAGCTGCTGGACAAGATGCTGGCCTGTATCGATCTGGACCGGACCAGCGACAACCCGGCGAAATCAGCGTTCATCAGCAATATCGTGTTCTGGAGGCCGCCGGGAAACCGCAAACCATCCACCTCGGAAGTGCTCATGTGCTTGCCGTTCGTCAAGCGCGCCATCGAGCTGGCAAAACCGCGCATCGTCATTGCCGCAGGCGCCACACCGGCCCAGGCCCTGCTTGACACGCCGACCGGTATTACCCGCATGCGCGGCAGCTGGAAGACCATCACTACCGGCACTGGCGAAGTGGACGTCATGCCGACGCTGCATCCGTCTTACCTGCTGCGGTCCCCGGAGGCCAAGAGATTTGCCTGGCGCGACCTGCTTGCTGTAAAGGCGAAGCTGCTGGGCATGTAGAATTTGTAACAATGAACACTGGCATAATGTGTGAAACTCACACCTTGACCCTGCAGGCGGTTTCATTGAGTTTTCAGCAAGTTAACTTTCAGGATTGGTGGCACGTCCATGTCCAAGATTGACAAAACCAGACCTTTCATTCCGGTGCGGATTGCGGTTCTCACAATTTCCGATACCCGCACTCTGGAAGACGATAAATCCGGCAATACACTGTCTCAGCTACTGGGTGAGGCAGGCCATGACCTTTCGGCGCGTGCGATCTGCAAGGATGACATCCGCGCCATCCGCACCACGCTGCGCAAATGGTTCAAGCGCAGCGATACCGATGCGATCATCACCACCGGTGGCACCGGACTGACCGGCCGTGACGTCACCATCGAAGCCGTGCGCCCGCTGCTCGACAAGGAAGCCGATGGTTTCGCCACCGTGTTTCACATGATGTCGTTCGGCAAGATCGGCACATCAACAGTGCAATCGCGCACCATGGCCGGCATTGCATCGGGCAAATACGTGTTCTGCCTGCCCGGATCACCGGGTGCGTGCAGGGACGGCTGGAACGAGATCCTGTCCAAACAGCTCGATTACCGGCACATGCCGTGTAATTTCGTGGAAATCATGCCGCGGCTGGATGAGCATCTGCAGCGGACTAAGGGGTGATGAGAAAAGCATCTGGGCAGGAATTAGCTGCCTGTTTTATTCCGCTCACGCAAGCAGCCTGACTGCTGCGCTCCGCTAGGGCGCACTTCGTGCGACGGCCGGTCGGCCTTGCCTCGGCACTTTGTGCCTCGGAGGAGGAGTTCATCACTACCGTCATCTCCGTGAAAACGGAGATCCAATGCCAGTTAGGGCGAATTATGCAGCCAACAGTGGATTCCCACTTTCATGGGAATGACGAAAATGACAACAGTCGTTCAAGGTCGGAGACCGGTTTGTTTTGTTCCGCTCACGCAAGCAGCCTGACGGCTGCGCTCCGCTGGGGCGGGCCTGACCGGCCCGAGGCCCGTCGGGCCTAGTTGGAGTTCATCACAATATTCGTCCTGAACTCCAAT
>CALHUA010000220.1 GCA_938039915.1 uncultured Anderseniella sp. | reverse complement strand
GTATTTCTCCTCACCCTTCTGATCCTTGATCGGGCCGGTGAACGGATGCAGCGTACCGGCAATGATGCCCTTGCGTACCGCTTCGGCAGCTTCAACCACATTGGCCGGTATCACCTCGTTGTATGCGGATAGCGCGACCTCACCTTCCTTGAAACCGCCCCAGAACGACGAAGAGGCCCAGGTGCCGTCAATGACATCCTTGGCGCGCTGCACGTAGTACGGACCCCAATTGTCGAGAATGGAGGTCAGATGGGCCTTCGGCGCGAATTTCGACATGTCTGACGCCTGGCCGAATGCATAAATACCGCGCTGTTCCGCGGCCTGCAGGGCTGCCGGTGAATCAGTGTGCTGGGTGATGATGTCACAACCCTGGTCCATCAGCGCCTTTGCGGCATCGGATTCCTTCGGTGGATCATACCAGCTTGATACCCACAGAACCTTGGTCTTGAAGTCCGGGTTCACTTTCTGGGCGGCAAGTGTGAAGGCATTGATGCCCATGACAACTTCCGGGATCGGGAACGACGCGATGTATCCGGCAGTCGCGGTCTTCGACATGTGGCCCGCAATGGTGCCGATGACGGCGCGGCCTTCATAAAAGCGCGCATTGTAGATCGACATGTTGGCTGACTGCTTGAAGCCGGTGGCGTGTTCGAACTTCACATCCGGGAACTGCTTGGCGACCTTCAGGGTCGGATCCATGTATCCGAACGACGTGGTGAAGATCAGCTTGTTGCCGTCCTGGGCAAGCTGGCGGATAACGCGCTCAGCGTCCGGGCCTTCCTTGACGCTTTCAACAAACGATGTCTTCACCTTGTCGCCAAGTTCTTTCTCGATCATCAGGCGACCCTGGTCATGGGCATAGGTCCAGCCATGGTCACCGACCGGGCCGACATAGACAAAACCGATCTTCAATGGTTCTTCGGCAAAAGCAGTGGCATCAAGCATGGCCAGAGCGGCGGCAGAAGCGCCGGTCAATTTTACAAAATCACGTCTGTTGAATTTACTCATTGGATTCTCCCGGAAACGTCCCTGTACCTGCAACAGGATATTGCGGGTAAGTTATCACGCAAGCTGAATGTGGCAACTGTCCACGCCGGATTTCAGGCGTTTTTGCACGAATATGGCGAATTTTTAGGCGAGTTTCGCACGCAATGCCACCAGATCGGTCAAATAAGGTAACCGCGCACGGGCAGCGGCCACCCGCGCAGCCTCCAGCGGTGCCGAAATCAGCTGCGGCTGGTCGTCGGCGCGCGCCACATCGCGCCCATCGGGGTCGACAATGCAGCTGGCTCCGGCATAGGTGATATCACCCTCGCTGCCGGCATGATTGGCGTACAGCGCATAACAGCCGTTCTCAAAAGCGCGCGCCGGTACGACCCGGTGGGCCACCTGATCCCACTGCGCCCCGAGTGCGGTAGGTGCAATGACGATCTGCGCACCGGACATGCAGGCCGCCCGGACGGTTTCGGGAAATTCCACATCATAGCAAATGACCAGCGCACACTTCATGCCGCCGATTTCAAGACTGGTGAGCTGATTGCCTGCAGCAAAGAAGTTTTGCTCAAAGCCCGGTGGAATGGCCAGTTTGCGATGATTGGCGATGACTGCGCCGGTTCCCGAGACAACCAGTGCTGAATTGTAGACGATCTTGCCATCACGTTCAGGATAGCCATAGCAAATGGCGGTACCGGTCTGCCGCGCCAGGTCCGCAACACGTTGCGCAAACGGTCCGTCAGCAGGTTCGGCAAGTTTATGCAGGTCGTTGCCGACATTGTAGCCCGACATGAACAGTTCCGGGCAGACAACCAGGTCCAGCTGCTGACCTGCAATTGCCTCTGCCAGACTGGCAAGTCGCTCTGCCGGTCTCAGTCCTGCGCCATTGCTCTGGAAGATACCGGCCTTGAGCATGCTCACCGGTTCACCACCAGCAATTGCCGCGGATACTCGGTCAGATAGTCGCATCCGGTATCGGTGACCACGATACTGTCGCCGATACGCCCGCCAAGCTCACCATCGACACTGATGCCGCCGTCAACGGCAAAGGTCATGCCGGCTTTCAGGATCGTCTTGTCGCCGTGCTTCAGTTCCGGGCTTTCAAGATAGGCCATGCCGATGGAGCGGCCGGTACGGTATCCGGTGGCATAGCCGCGTTCGCCATAGACCTCGTCGGCGGCTTCGGCGACTGACTCCGCCGTGACCCCTGGACGGATGGCGGCAATGGCAGCCTGTTGCGCATCGATCGCGGCCTGCTGGACTCTCGCGGCCTCGTCCGACACTTCGAGAATGTGGAACATGCGGTCGAAGCCCAGCTTGTACTGTTTGAACTGGGCCATGTTGCAGAAGCAGAAATACACCGGGTCACCGCGCTCCAGAAGTTTCACGCTGGCCCGGCGATGTACCATGGACGTATCCCGGCCCGACTGCATAACCTGCAGATTGTGGATCATCGGCGAGACGAACTGTTCCCAGCCCTTTGCGGTCAGAAACCCGGCCGCCTTGCGGGTGCCGGCATTGATGACGGCGAGTGCGGCTTCATACTCAGGCGCTTTTTCGGCCAGTGCTCCTTCTGCTGCGCCCATCATGGCGCCTGCAATCTGGCCGGCCTGTTTCATCACCTCGATTTCAAGCGGCGACTTGATCATGCGCATGGCGCCGACAAGCGGTGTGATGTCTCGAAGTTCCACACCGGCGAGCTGGTCATCGATCCAGTTGCGCGCGATGATCGGCAGGCCATTGCGCTCGATGCCTATGGTTTTGTGTGACCTGCCAAGTGTACGTGCCAGCACATGTTCCCAGCGGTTGTCGCCGGCATCTTCCCAGGTCCGCACATCGTCCACCCAGGTCATCGCGCCCACCATCTCGCTTTCCATCAGCGGTGTGATCACGATGGGGGCGTCATCAGCCCGGATGATCAGGAAGGTGGGGCGGCCAAATTCAACCGACAGGTAACCCCAGAAACCGGCAAAATAGGCGATGGTGCTTTCATCACTGATCAGCGCGACCTCAAGGCCTGCATCCTTCATGCGGGCCTGGAGTTCTGCGGTACGGGTGCGGGCTTCTTCGAGCATGTGAACTATCCTGGATGGGGGTTGCCGATCATTGCAACCTTAGGAACATCAAGGACAAAGTCTTTGCTGAAAACGACACAATTTCAGCACGCCGGGTTTGCCAGGCAGCCTATTGCGGATTCTTGTCGAACTGATTGGCCGACCGGACCGCTGGCATCCAGGGCAGGGCCGACTGGCGCCAGCACTCAAATTGCGGCATGAGTTCACGGCGCTGCTCAACGGTGCCCAGGCGGATGTTATAGACATCGCGGTCGCCGTCAGCATCCGTTGCGTACAACCCTGACCCGCAATCAGGACAGAACGCCTGAACACGCCGGTTTCCGCTGTCTCCGGTTTTTACATATTCTTTAGGTGTGCCGCAGGTTATCGCGAAGCTGTCGCCTGGAACCATGGCAATGGTTCGGAACGCCGAGGCCGAAAGCGCCTGGCAATCCGAACAGTGGCAAATCCCGACCTTTTGCAGATCAAGCTCGGCTTCGTAGGCAATAGCGCCGCAGTGGCATTGGCCGTTGATTTTCATGATGCTGTTTCCTCACGATGGAGTTAGTTGCCCGGTTTATAGTCTGGATTGTTGTCCGGAATTCAAAAAACATAAAGGTTGCGGTTGCGGGAGAATTACCCTTGTATTTTCCTTTTTCAAGTTTCTCCCCTGAGGTTCGTCTCCCATGACAATTGAACACCTGATTGCTTTCAACATCGCCCTGTTTGCCGCCATTGCCAGTCCGGGGCCGGCGCTGCTTGTGGCAATTCAAACCACGTTGAGATCGGGCCGGGCGTCCGGCATCGCCATCGGCTGCGGGCTTGGTCTGATGGCGGCGGCCTGGACCATGATGGCACTGCTCGGCCTGGAGGCTGTTTTCCAGCTTGTGCCGTGGGCCTATGCCGCGGCCCGTATCATCGGCGCTGTCTATCTTCTGTATATCGCCTGGGGCATGTGGCAGGGCGCGCGCAGCAAGCTTGAGCCGGCCATGAAACCGGCCCGCCACGCCTTCCGGCAGGGCATGTTGATCAATGTGACAAACCCCAAATCGGTGCTGTTTGCCGCGGCGGTGCTCATCGTCATTTTCCCCGCCGAAATGACACTGTTCGAGAACGCGGTTGTCGTGCTCAACCATCTTGTCATCGAACTCATGTTCTACATCGCTCTGGCGGTGGGGATGAGCACCGAAGCCGTCAGCAGGATGTATCTCAGGGCCAAGGTGTACATTGACCGGGTCGCCGCAGTGGTGCTCGGCGCGCTGGGTGTCCGCCTGCTCGTGGGCCGTTGAACCGGGTGGTTTGTGTTTGATCAAGAAAGGAAATGAAGAGTGATTGACCAGGTTACTCTGATCACCTATGTCGCCATTGTTACCGGTTTTGTGTTCATTCCCGGTCCTGCAACCGTGTTGACTGTCGCCCGTGCCACAACGTCCGGCACCCGCGTCGGCCTGGCCACCGGCCTTGGCATCGCGGTCGGCGATATCATCCACACTGCCCTGGCGGTGCTTGGCATCTCGGCCATCATCCTGGCATCGGCGTTCCTGTTTTCGCTGATCAAGTATCTCGGCGCGGCGTATCTGGTTTACCTGGGTATCAGGGCAATGTTTGAAAAAGCCCCGGCTGCTGTCGGCAAACAAGCGGCGCGCCTCACACCTGGAGATGCCTTCCGGCAGGGCATACTGGCTGAGGTCCTGAACCCGAAAACAGCCATGTTTTTTCTGGCCTTCCTGCCACAATTCGTGAAGCCGGAAAACGGTTCTGTGTTCCTGCAATTGAGCACGCTCGGCATCATAATGGTGGCCCTTGGTCTGGCCAGCACGGTCATATTTGCCCTGTGCGCCGGCAGTGTCGGTGGTTTTCTGAAGCGGAACCCGACCGTAGTGAAGTGGCAGGGCAAGGTGGTCGGGTCCATCTATTGCGCGCTGGGACTGCGTCTTGCCTTGCAGGAGCGCTAATTGACCACCGCCCGGTTTGCAGGGCGCATGGCGACGAGCAGTCCCGCTGCGGTTATCAGAACCATGCCGCAGATGGTGAAGATGTCCGGTGTTTCGGCAAAGAATATGAACCCCCACACGGCGGCGGACACCAGGTAGGCGTAGTCGAAGGTGCCGATGATCGACGGCGGCGCAATCTGGTAGGCGCGTGCCACGCCGACGAAATAAACAGCTGACAGCATACCGAGCAGCGCCATCAAGCCCCATTCGCGTGCCCCCATTGCCGTCCATCCGTTGAATAGAAACGGGAAGGCGGCAACGGTGTCGGCATCCAGGCCGATAACCGCGAGCACGCCTATGGCGATCAGGCCGGTGACCAGAAACAGGCAATGCAGGGCAAGTCCGAGAATCAACGGGTGTTCGTCCTGGCATTTGCCGCGGGTCAGCACCATAGCCAGCGAATAACACGCTGCCGCCATCAGGGGCAGCGCGGTGAACCACGAAAACGCATCAGTACCGGGTTTGAGAATGGCGATCACGCCCAGGAAGCCGAGCAGCACGCCGGCCCATTGGCGCGCGCTGACACGTTCGCCGATCATGACTGCCGACAAAAGGGCCGTAATGATCGGATTGGTGTAAACGGCAACAGCAGCCACCGACAGGGTCAATACGGGAAGCGAGGCATAGAAGAACAGCCAGGTCAGCACCAG
>CALHUA010000219.1 GCA_938039915.1 uncultured Anderseniella sp. | reverse complement strand
CCGGGCCATATGCCCACAAGGCAGGCTATGACTTCATGATCCAGGGGCTTGCCGGCATCATGGACCTGACCGGGGAGCCGGACGGCCAGCCGCAGAAAATGGGTGTTGCGTTTGCCGATATTTTCACCGGTCTGTATGGTGTGATCGCTATCCAGTCGGCCTTGATGGTGCGCAGCCAGACAGGCAAGGGCCAGCATATCGACATGGCCCTGCTGGACGCCATGAGTGCCGTGCTGGCCAATCAGGCCATGAACTATCTGGTGTCGGGCACAGCGCCGAAGCGCATGGGCAATGCGCATCCCAACATCGTGCCCTACCAGGTTTTCCCGTCGAGTGACGGTCACCTGATCATTGCCACCGGATCACAACCGCAATGGGCGAAAATGTGCCAGGTGCTGGGTCTTGACGAGTTGATTGACGATGCCCGCTTCAGGACCAACCAGGACCGGGTGAAGAACCGTGATGAACTGGCGGCACTGATCTCCGCAAAAACCTCGCAGCGCAAGCGTGATGACATGCTGGCGGAATTTGATGCGAAATTCATCCCGGCCGGACCGATCAACTCTGTCGAGGACACGTTTACCGATCCGCAACTCGTGCACCGCGGATTGCGTGTCGACGTACCTGATGGCGAAGGTGTCATGGTACCAAGCGTGCGCACGCCGATTGTGTTTTCCGACAGTACATTGAAACTCGACCACGCCAGCCCGAGGCTCGGCGAACACACCGACGAAGTGGTGGGCGGTTTGAAAGAGCGCAGGAATTGATTGCCGGATTGACCAAACAGGACCTTGAACAGGTCATTGCCGCGCTGGCAATAGGGCTCGGCGGTGGTGCGGTGTTCTGGTGGCTTGGATTGCCGGCGCCGTGGTTGGCCGGATCGGTGGTGACGGTGGCGGCAGCGTCGCTTTCAGGGGTTATCAGGCAGCCCATGCCGCGGCACCTGTCAAAGATCATATTCATTCTGCTTGGCTTGCAGATCGGTGGGGCAGTTACACCTGAAACACTCAACACGCTGTCGCGGTGGCCATTGAGTTTCATTGCCCTGGCGGCAACCATGGTGGTGCTGGTGTGGAGCGGCGTGGTGTTTTTCCGACGGGTTTATGGCTGGGACCGGGCAACCTCGTACTTCGCTGTCATGCCCGGTGCCCTGTCTGTGGCGCTGGCGCTGGCGGCTGACACCCGGGCGGACCTCAAGAAAGTCAGTGTGTCCCAGGTCATCAGGCTGTTTGTGCTGGTGGCGATCCTGCCATCGCTGATTTCGTCCCTGGGTGATTTGTCCGATGCCCCGCCACAGGTATTGCCGCAGCCAGGCTCGCTGCGTGACCTTGTGATGGTGCTGGGCGCAGGCCTTGTGGCCGGCTTCATTTTCGACAAGCTCAAGGTGCCTGCCGGTCTGGTATTGGGGCCTGCACTGGCAAGTGCTGCCATGCATGTCGGCGAAGTGGTGCATGGCACGCTGCCATTGTGGTTGCTGGTGCCGGTGTTCGTGTTTCTCGGTACCATGATCGGGATGCGGTTTGCCGGCGTGAAACCCGCCGACATTGCCAGTATCGGCGGTGCGGGCCTGGCCGGGCTGGGCGTGGCGCTGGTGGTCAGTGTTGCAGGCGCCGCGGCTGCCAGCATGATTGCGGATGTTCCGTTTGCCTGGACGATACTGGCATTTGCGCCCGGCGGCATGGAGGCGATGACCATCATGGCGTTCGCGCTGGGGCTTGATCCCGCCTTTGTCGGTGCGCACCAGATCGGCCGGTTTGTGCTGATTGCGCTGGCGATGCCGCTGGTGTGGCAGTTCATTCAGCAAAAACCCGGTACGCCAGAGTGAGGTTTTGCCGCAGGTCTTTCACAGGGATGTTAGGTGTTGTTGATCCCGTAACATCACTACAATGGTGCCATGGAGCAGATTGACAACCTTCTGGAATACAAGACCATGTGGATTGCGGGTGTCGCGATCGCGTTTCTGGTGCTTGAACGCGCGTTTCCCGAGGCTCGTCCGCTTGCCGGTGCGCAGTTGAAATCGCTGGCGCAAAACACCTGGCGCCTGGCCAGGAACTTTGGACTGCTGTTGCTGAACGCAGGCTTGTCACCTCTTCTTGTTATCCCGATTTCGGCATTGGCTGCCACCCATGCGCTTGGCTGGCGGCCTGACTGGTGGTCGGGTGGAACCGGACTGTTGATGGACCTCATCATTCTGGATTGCTGGATTTACTGGTGGCATCGCGCCAATCACGAAATTCCGTTCCTGTGGCGCTTTCACGAAGTGCATCACCTGGATGAGTTTCTCGATGCAAGTTCAGCGGTTCGGTTTCATTTTGGCGAGGTGGTGCTGTCAGCACTGGTGCGTGCTGCCGTTATCTGGCTGCTGGATGTTCCATTGCTGTCGGTGGTGGTGTTTGAAACCTGCGTGTTGAGCATGGCGCTGTTTCAACATTCCAATGTGGCACTGCCACGCTGGCTGGAAAAGCCGCTGTCGAAACTGCTGGTGACACCGTCCATCCACTGGGTGCATCATCATGCCATCCGGGCAGACACTGACAGCAACTACGCCAACATCCTGTCGGTGTGGGACATCGTATTTGGCAGCCGGTCCGCCACGAAACGCTGGAATGACATGCCGATCGGGGTCGAACGGCGTCACGATGAAAGCTTCATCGGCCTGCTGACCCGACCGTTCAGAAACAGATGATCCGCCGCTGAACCGTCTCTCGCGGATAAGGCATCCGAATTTGCCGGAGATGCCCCTGCAGCGACTCCCACAATGGCATGGCGTATGCAACAGTTCTCCGAGAGATCATTGCGAGCGGTGCGCATGTGCCTTTTTGGCACGAGCGATGCCTATGCATGCAAGCAGGGGATGATTGTGACCGTCAATTTCTCATGTGTAGATTAATACCAAAGGAAATGATTATTGACTCATTTGACCGATTTTTCGCGTTTGCTGGCTAGGCATGCTTCGCGCCGTGGTCTGGCTGACCACAAGTGGAGCATAACGACGTCCAGCGGACGCGAAAAACCGGCCTTCGGTGGGCCAAATCCGTCCATCTGGTGTGTTGCGGCGCTTGCGAGATGCACCACATCGCGCTGCGCGCCGCGCCTGCCAGAGTGGCCGGATTTGACTCCATCAAATGGGTCAATAATCATTTCCTTTGGTATAAAAGGGTCGATGAGGTGAGCGAACAGCAACCGGAAATAGGCGGGAGCGGCGGCGTACCTGCCAACCGGCAGATTGACGGGCTGGAGCGCGATGTGCGCCGGGCGCGCCTGGCCCAGGCTGCTCACTTTGATGCCCTTGTCGACATCAAGGATGCCCAGACACTGCGTCTTGCCGCCTTGCATGAAAACCTGAAGAAACAAACTTCAAAAGAACCGCGACTGGCAGGCCTGCTGCCCCTGCAGATGGTGGATGGATTTCCGCCCCGGCTGTGGATCGACAATATTTCGTTTGTCGTCATGGAGCCGGATCCGCGGACATTCCGCCTGATGCGTCAGGAACAGGCCGGGCATGAAACCGTACTTGAAACCCGCGATATGAAGGAAATGATCGCCAAGATCCGTGAACACGCGTCGCATTCGCTTATCGAGGCGCAACGTGCAGAGCGCAGTTTTGAAGCGGGCAATGGACGTATCAGCTCGCAATTGATGATGGCGTGGCTGACCGGGTTCACCTTTGGCGTCCTGGCTTTGCTGATCGTGGGTGTCATGACCGGGCGAATCGTTTTCTAGCCCTGATCACCGGAACTGGAATGCCAGACACCGCAACATTGTCGCGCGTTAACCTTGAATGAGACTGTATCGCATCATGATGTTACATTGTTTTTCGCTCAAATGCGCCGGTTTTACCCGTTTTGGCCCGTATCGGCATGAATCCGGAGCACTGCCGGACCAGGGCGTTACATTCTGAAATATCAAGTGATTTCAGTGTTACGTGCCGCATCTGATAAAACTTTAATCAATTGGTGGTGAAGGCGATTTGCATCGCATGGCAACGGTAGGGAGTTGTCATCGGTTCGCCGGAAAAAAGGGGTTCGATTTGTGCGTGTAGACACGACAACCGAAATTGGCACGGGAGCCGGAGCGGAAATCTGTCCGTTTACCCCTGCAGGAACACCGACAATCAATACCGATCTGGTACAGCGCCTGGGTGGGTTCACCACCTTGTGCGAGGGGCTTGATTACGCCGCCCAGGGCCAGACGGGAATGAATTTTTACGGTCCACGCGGTCAGCTTGATGAAAGTTTGACTTATCGTCAGTTGAGGAAGCGGGCGATTGCCGCTGCACATCAGCTTGTCAATTCCGGTATCAAACCGGGAGAGCGCGTGGGCGTGGTGGCTGAAACCGGCGCAGATTTCATGGTGGTGTTCTTCGGCTGCCAGTATGCTGGCATGGTGCCGTGCCCGTTGCCTTACTCCATGTATATTGGTGGTCGCGAGAGTTATGTGACGCGCATTGCCGGCATGCTTGAAAGCGCACATGCAACGGCCGTGGTTACAACCGCTGATCTTGATGAACTGGTACGCGATGCGGCCGGCCGTGCCGGTGTAAAGCGGGTATTGAGCCAGGATCAACTGGCAGGCTTTTCATCTGAAGGTCCTGCACTGCAGCCGTTTGGCCCTGAAGACATCTCTTATATACAGTATTCCTCCGGATCCACATCCAACCCAAAGGGTGTGCTGATCTCCCAGAAGGCCGCGTGTGCGAACACCATGGCCATTCTGCGCCACGGGTTGAAGATTCGCCCGACCGACAGGGCTTTTTCCTGGCTGCCGCTGTATCATGATATGGGACTGGTCGGGTTCTGCCTGTCGCCGATGATGGGTCAGGTATCGGTTGATTATCTTGCCACACCGGCGTTCGCACGCCGCCCGGCGCTTTGGCTCAAGCTGATGTCGCAGAACCAGTGCACGATCGCCTATGGTCCGTCATTTGGCTATGACCTGGCAGCGCGGCGCGCAAATGGCAGCCTGGCTGATCTGAAGCTGGATCAATGGCGTGTGGCCGGTATCGGCGGCGACATGGTGCGCGCCGACGTGCTCAAACTGTTTTCGGAAACGCTCGGCGTTGCAGGGTTCAAGTCAAAGGCATTCCTGCCAAGCTATGGCATGGCGGAATCGACGCTCGGCGTCTGTTTCGTGGATGCAGACGAAGAGATCCGGGTCGACGTGATCGACCGTGCGGCCATGAAAGAATACGGTGTTGCGGAGGTTTCAACTGAAACCGATCCCGATCTGGTTCGAAGCTTCGTTGTCTGCGGACGTCCGCTGCCCGCGCACAAGATGAGGATCGTGAACATCGCCGGCAAAGAACTGGGTGATCGCGAAATCGGATGTATCGAGATTGCCGGTCCCAGCCTGATGAGTGGCTATTTCCGCAATGATGACGCCACATCCGCAATCATGCGGGACGACGGTTTCATGGATACCGGCGATATGGGCTACTGGCTGGATGGTGAAATTGTCATCACCGGCCGGGCCAAGGACATGATCCTGCACAATGGCCGCAATATCTGGCCGCAGGATATTGAATGGTCTGTTGAGAAACTGGACGCGGTTCGTGACGGCGATGTGGCCGCATTTGCTGTCGAAGGCTCGCTGGGCGAAGACTGTGTATGTGTGCTGGTGCAGTGCCGCCTGCGCCGGGACGATGAAATCGAAGCAGTTCGCAAAGCCGTCAGAGCCCAGATTTCCCGGACAATCGGTATCGAGGCCCAGGTGGTTATGATACCGCCCAAGTCATTGCCGTTCACATCGTCAGGAAAACTGTCTCGCGCCGGCGCGAAGACCATGTTCGGCAATGGCGATATCGTCGAAATCGTGCATGATCCGGACACCGTCGAAAA
>CALHUA010000218.1 GCA_938039915.1 uncultured Anderseniella sp. | reverse complement strand
GATGCATCCATGCCAAGCAGGGCCGAACAGACCTGGCGCACCATGAAGTGCCCTTGCGTACAGCACCACAGATCGCCCATGCCGTCTGTGCCCATGCTCGCCAGGCAGGCATGGGGTTCTATGTAGCCCTGGTGGGTTGCCTCGGTCTTGAACGTGCGCTCGATGACCAGGTCGGCCTGCCTGAGGCCTGCCTCCACGTCGCCATGTCCGAATTCAAAGCGCTCGGCCACGTTGGATGGTTTCCTCGGTTTCTTGTCGAGGCCCGTGGTGAACAGCTTGTTATTGATGATCGGCGCGGACGGTTTCATGGCCTCGTCCACATCGGTCACATGCGGCAAAACCTCATAGTCGACCTTGATCAGCTTGAGAGCCTGTTTGGCTGCCGCGCGGCTGGTGGCGGCAACGGCAGCAACGGCATGGCCGTCATACAAGGCCTTTTCGCGGGCCATGACGTTCTCGCGGATATCAAGCACATCGTCCGGGCAGGGACCGAAGTCGGCCGACGTGATGACCGCATGAACGCCGTTTACCGCTTCCGCCTTCGAGGTATCGATCTTCCTGATGCGGGCATGGGCATGGGGGCTGCGCAATATCAGGCCCCACAACATGCCCGGTGCCGTCATGTCGGCGCCGAATCGGGCGCGGCCGGTCACCTTGTCCAGGCCATCAGGGCGCGGTGTGCGCGTGCCAACCGTTTTGAACTCGCGCTTCAGAGTGTCTTTGCCAGGTTGAAAATTCATGCCTTTACCCTCTTTTTCGCAGCAGGTTTCTTGGTTTTTGCCGGCTTTCTCATGTCTTTTGCCGTGTCAAGAACAGCACGCACGATCTTGTCATATCCGGTGCAGCGGCACAAATTGCCGGCCAGCCAGTAACGCACTTCTTCTTCCGTCGGGTCGTCATTGCGCTCCAGCAGCGATTTCGCCGCGACCAGGAACCCGGGCGTACAGACGCCGCACTGAAGCGCCGCGTGGTCGAGGAATTTCTGCTGCAGGGGGTGCAGGTCAGTGCCGTCGGCCATGCCTTCGATGGTCTCGATTTCCCGGTCTTGCGCTTCTGCTCCGAGCATCAGGCAGGAACACACCAGCCTGCCGTCAACGATGACCGAACACGCTCCGCAATCACCGGTACCGCAGCCTTCCTTGGAGCCGGTCATGCCGAGGCGGTCGCGCAGCACATCGAGAAGGGTCTCGTCTGCTTCACAGGAGAATTCCGTGTCATCGCCGTTGATCGATGTTGAAACCTGAATCTGAAACATGGTTTTTCCTCAAACCTTTCCGAGTGCGCGGTCGCGCGCAATAATGGCAGCACGCCGGGCCAGTACGCCGGCAATATGAGTGCGGAACTCCTTGGTGCCGCGCTTGTCGTTGATGGGCCGCGCTGCGGCTGAGCACGCTGCGGCCAGCGCATCAAGGGCAGCGTC
Source organism: uncultured Anderseniella sp. (assembly GCA_938039915.1). Taxonomy (GTDB): domain Bacteria; phylum Pseudomonadota; class Alphaproteobacteria; order Rhizobiales; family Aestuariivirgaceae; genus Anderseniella. Next base: position 8,374 of record CALHUA010000218.1, on the reverse strand, counting down.
ATCAATCCGGGTGCCAACCAGTGCCTTGGCTGCCTTGTCGACCAGCAGCACCGTCGGCGCAATTGCGCCGAGAGACACGCGGGCGGCCGTGCACACACCCTTGGCATCCAGCGTTACGCAGATACCGGCACCGGCGACGGCGATATCCATCTCGGTGCGCGGAATGAAGCGCAGATAGGCATCACCGGTTCGGGCAGGCTTTGCCGGCAGCAGAATTGCCTCGAGAAGCTCACCCTTTTTCAAGATTGTCTTGCCGGGGCCCTTGCAGATTTTTTCAACTGCGACCTTGCGCTTGCCCTTCGGGCCTCTGATCAATGCCTTGGCGCCGGCGGCAACCATGGCCGGCACGCTGTCGGCTGCAGGCGAGGCATTGCATAGATTGCCTGCAATGGTTGCACGGCCCTGTATCTGGGTGGATCCGATCAGTGCGGCTGATTCAACCACGCCGGGCCAAGCCTTGGCGAGTGCCGCGTTTTCACTCATCTCCGATGAAGATACCGCAGCGCCGATGGAAAAGCCCTTGCCATCGCGGGCGATCTTGCACATTGGCGATATCCGCTTGATGTCGATGATTGTCTCGGGCTCGGAAAATCCTGACCGCATGCGGACCAGAAGGTCGGTACCGCCGGCGAGAATCTGGGTGTTGCCTTTGGACCCGGCCAACAGTTTTACGGCGTCTTTTACGGTGGCCGGTGCGTGATACTGCATCGGTAATCTCCCTGAAATCATGGTCGCCGCCACGCTACTCCATCAGTTGCCCGTTAGTCGAGACCGTCCTGCGACAGGCTGTGTTGTCGAAACGGCATATCAGGTTTCCACATTGTGAAGGATTATGCCGGTTAGAGATGATTGCCAGCGCCGGCTCGGCTGACTAGGGTCAAGGCAGATCAGCAATAATCATTGTGCGGCGTATATGATGCCGCTTTCAGGTTTGTATCCTCAAGGAGTTTTCATGTCTTCACCCGTTTCCTATTCGCTTGATGGCGCCATTGCAGTGCTCACGGTGGACAATCCGCCGGTGAATGCCCTTTCGCAACCGGTCCGTGAAGGGTTGAGCAGGGCGGTTGCGCGGTTTGAGGCTGACAGCAAGGCAAAGGCTGCTGTGATTGTCGGGGCAGGGCGGACATTCTTTGCCGGTGCCGATATCAAGGAATTCGGCAAGCCCCTGGCCGAACCGGGACTGCCCGGTGTGGTCAACCAGATCGAAGCCTGTTCGAAACCGGTCATTGCCGCGCTGCACGGCACGGCGCTTGGCGGCGGCTTTGAAGTGGCGCTGGGATGTCATTACCGGGTCGCGGTGGCATCGGCCAAGGTCGGCCTGCCGGAGGTTAATCTTGGTATCCTGCCCGGTGCCGGTGGGACCCAGCGGACGCCGCGGCTGGCCGGTGTTGAAGCAGCAGCCGGTATGATCACGTCCGGCCGGCATGTCGGTGCGCAGGAAGCTCTTGAGCTGGGTCTGGTCGACGAAGTGTCCAATGAGACGGATCCGGGCGCTGCCGGTGTGGCGTTCGCCGGATTGATCATCGGCAATGACATGGGCCCGCGTCCGACACGTGATCTTGACGCCAAACTGGAAGAGGCGCGGGCGCAGGACGGTCTGTTTGACGGCCTCAGGACAGCGGCTGAAAAGAAGGCACGCGGCCAGTTGTCTCCACTGGTTTGTATTGACGCCATCGAGGCGGCCGTGACCTCAAGGAGCTTTGATGCCGGCCTCAAACAGGAGCGCAAGCTGTTCGACAAGCTGATGGCGTCGGATCAGCGCGAGGCGCTCATTCATGCCTTTTTCGGTGAGAGAGCGGTTGGCAAGGTGCCGGAACTGGAAACCGGTAAGGCGCGCGAAGTGAGCAAGGTCGGTGTTATCGGCGGTGGCACAATGGGCTCCGGCATCAGCGTTGCGCTGCTGAATGCAGGCTACCACGTGACCATGGTGGAGCGTGATGACGATGCAATTGCCGCCGGCCGGGCGAGGGTGGAGAAGACCCTGGAAGGGGGGGTCGCAAGAGGCAAGATCTCCTCGGAGAAACGAGATGAAATGCTGTCCGACCAGTTTCACGGCACAACCAGCATGAACGCGCTTGCTCATGTCGATCTGGTCATCGAGGCGGTGTTTGAGAGCATGGAGGTCAAGAAGGATGTGTTCGGCCAGCTTGACCGGATCTGCAAGCCCGGCTGCGTACTGGCGTCCAATACGTCGTACCTGGATGTAAATGAAATCGCGGCGATGACCGAAAGGCCGCAGGACGTGATCGGCATGCACTTTTTCTCGCCGGCCAATATCATGCGCTTGCTGGAGATCGTGGTGGCTGAACAATCACACCCGGACGTTGTGGCAACGGCGTTTGCCGTGGCCAAGAAGGCCAGGAAGGTCGGGATCCGGTCCGGCGTGTGTGATGGCTTCATCGGCAACCGGGTGATGGGCAAATATTTGCGCGTCGCCCAGATGCTGGTCGAGGACGGTGCCACGCCGTATGAAGTCGATGAAGCCGTTGTCGGGTTCGGCTATCCGATGGGACCGTTTTCCATGTCGGACCTCGCCGGCATGGATATCGGCTGGGCGACACGCAAGCGCAAGGCTGCAACACGTGATCCCAATGAACGGTATGCGTCAGACTGGATGGACCGGATTTGCGAGCAGGGCCATTACGGTCAGAAGACCGGGCGGGGAACCTATACCTATCCGGAAGGCGCGAGAAAGGGTGAACAGGAGCCGGAAACGCTTAAAATTATCGAGGAAGTGCGCCGCGAAAAAGGCATTAACGCCCGTAATTTCACCGCTGACGAGATCATGGAACGCTATATGGCGGCGATGATCAATGAAGGTGCGAAGGTCCTGGAAGAAGGTATTGCGTTGCGCCCGGTGGACATCGACATGGTGCAATTGTTCGGTTACGGCCACCCGCGCTGGCGCGGCGGGCCGATGAAGTATGCCGACATGCAGGGTCTCGACAAGATACTGGCATCGATCCGCAAGTTCGAGAAGGAAGACGCCTGGTTCTGGAAACCGGCGCAATTGCTTGTTGATCTTGTGGACAGGGGCGAGACCTTTGACAGCCTGAACAAGAAGGAAATTTCGTGATGCGTGAAGCTGTCATTGTCTCCACCGCCCGCACGGCCATCGGCAAGGCGTTTCGCGGGTCGTTCAACATGACCCACGGTGCTACCATGGGCGGCGCTGCAGCCGCCGTTGCGGTTGCCCGCTCCGGCGTTGATCCGGACATGATTGAGGACTGCATCATGGGATGCGGGTTTCCCGAGGGCGCTACCGGGTCCAACATAGCCCGCCAGATCGCGATACGCGCGGGACTGCCGGTCACTGCGTGCGGCATGACCATCAACAGGTTTTGTTCATCAGGCCTGCAGGCGCTGGCCCTGGCGGCCCACCGGATTACCGAAGAGGCAACGCCGGCGGTTCTGGCGGGTGGTCTGGAATCCATTTCGCTGGTCCAGGATGCAGCATCACAAGGGGCTGCGCGCGAGGCCTGGCTCAAGGAAAACAAGCCTGACATCTACATGGCCATGATCGATACTGCCGATATCGTGGCTGAACGCTATGGAGTCTCACGCGAGGCCCAGGATGAATATGCACTGTCCAGCCAGCAGCGCACCGCAGATGCGCAGGCGGCGGGGAAGTTTGCCGATGAGATCATCGCGGTGACCACTACAATGGGCATGAAGGACAAGGAAACCGGTGAGGTTACCACACACGAGGTGACCATTGATGCAGATGAGTGCAACCGGCCGTCGACAACGCTGGAGGGCCTTGCCGGCCTGCAACCGGTGCGTGGTGAAGACAAATTCATTACTGCGGGCAATGCCTCGCAATTGTCGGACGGCGCTGCCTGCCTGGTGGTGATGGAGGCGACGGACGCAGAGCGCAAGGGGCTGGATCCACTGGGTGCATTCAGGGGCTTCACGGTCGCCGGGTGCGAGCCGGATGAAATGGGTATCGGTCCGGTGTTTGCCGTGCCTCGCCTGCTGGAACGCACGGGCTACAAGATGGGTGATATCGACCTGTGGGAACTGAACGAGGCATTTGCCTCGCAGGTCCTGTACAGCCGTGACACGCTGGGTATCCCGGACGAAATTCTCAACGTCAACGGCGGCTCCATCGCCATCGGGCATCCATATGGCATGACCGGTGCGCGCCAGGTCGGTCATGTTCTGCTGGAAGGCAAGCGGCGCGGTGCAAAGAAAGCTGTTGTGACCATGTGCATTGGCGGTGGCCAGGGCGCTGCCGGGTTGATCGAGATTTTCTAGGCCGAAACAGTCGGTCCTGCCGACCGATTCTGTCCGTACAAAACCTTAAATTGTGGTCGAAAAGTGTTGGCCGGGGGCTTTAACCACCGGCCAGAATCACACTACTGCTGCGACATGCATATCACCTTACGTCGTTTGTATCACGCTACGTAAAATTGTGAATGCAAACATTGTTTGGGCAGGGGCGGCTAAAATGAAAACTCTCTATTCTTCGGCTATTGGCTGTATGGCAGTGGCAGGTGTGGCCATGACCGGCACCGTGAACGCGGCCGACATGGATTATGAACGGGCCATGGAACTTGCGGTTTCCGGCGTGGTGGAATCCTGGAACGGATATTCCATCGTCAGCGGCTACTCGCCTGCCAACGGTAATGCAGCAAACGTCTTGTCGCGTGATAATTATTTCGTGTCCGGCACCAGTGGTCGGCTGAGCCTGCCACTCGGTGGCCAGCTTTCAATTCAGCAGGATGTTGACCTGGAGATCACCGGCAACGCCTACGAAGACGAGACCGGCAACAATTACATCTATTCCTACCAGATGGGCACCCATGCGAGTTTCCGTGATCCCGGCATGGGTCTGATCGGCGCATTTGGCGGCTGGGGTGGCGGCACGACCGACGGCAATGGCGGCAACAATGAAAATGCCGACAGTCTGCAGTACCGGTTTGTCGGTGGTGAAGCGCAAATCTATCTTGAGGATCTGACGCTGTACGTTCAGGCCGGATATCTCGATGCTGAACGGACCAACAATCAAAATCAGGACGATACGTTCCGCGATGCAGTTTTTGTGCGCGGTGTTGCGCGCTGGTTCATGAGCGGCACCTCCAGGCTGGAGCTTGAGATTTCCTATGCTGATGGCGATGCAGATACCGAACCTGACTCCCACACAGTCGTTGAATGGGGTGTGCGCTATGACACCGTGCTGGCCGGGTTGCCGATCATTGGCGATACACCGGTCTTCGTGAAATACCGGGGTGCCCGGTTTGAGAACGACGATGCCCCCGGCAATGGTGGCGGCGGCGGTGGTGGTGAAGGTGGCTTCGATTCCGAAGACTATCTCGATCACACCGTCATGGTCGGCACAAGCTGGTCGTTCGGCGGCGACGGCATGAAACAGTTTGACCGTGTCGGTGCGACGCTGAACCTGCCCAACTTCGGGCGCTGGGTAGCAAGCGGCGAGAACCTCGACTGAGCTTGATCCTGCAAGCCTGACCAACTGGAAAAGCCTTTCGGACTGAAGGGCTTTTTTAGTTTGAGGTCGTCCAGGTGGAGGTCATTCTTCGCTTTTTTCAGCCAATTCGTCCGCAAACACCGTGGCCAGCCTGGCCTTGAGTATCTTGCCGGATGGTGCGGCTGGCAACTGATCTGAAATAATCCAGCGTGTCGGATGTTTATAGGCTGCGAGCCGGTCTTTCAGGTGATCTTTCAGGTGATCCGGCACCAGGCCATTGCCCGTGAGCGGCTGAATGAAGGCCACGATATCCTCATTGCCATTGGTGGCGTGGCCGATGACAGCGGCCTGCACCACCTGCGGATGCTGGTTAAGAGCGGCTTCCACTTCCAGCGGATAGACATTGAATCCGGACCTGATGATCAGTTCCTTGGCACGCCCGGTTATGTGCAGATTTCCCTGCTCATCGAGATAACCGAGATCACCGGTGCGCAACCAGCCGTCATCGTCAAGGACCTGATCGGATGCGGTCTTGTCACGATAGTATCCGGTCATGATGTTCGGGCCGCGAATAACGATTTCGCCGATACCGTCTTCGCCGGCCTGCTCAATGCGGATCTCCTGATCTGCCAGCATTTTTCCCACTGACGTATCGGACCGCGTTGCGCCCGGACGGGTTGCCGCAATGCCGGCGGTTGCCTCGGTCATGCCATAACCGTTGAACAGGGGCAGGCCGAAGAACGCTTCCACTTTCTGTTTCCACGCAAGGTCCAGCGGAGCACCGCCTGACGATATGTATCTGAGGCGTTCGGCCTTGAGGTTCTGCAAACCGCACCGGCTGGCGTGGGCCATCAGCAGTGCATGCATCTGTGGCACGGCCGGGAAAATCGACACCCGCGATTGCAGGGCGGCAAATGTAACTGCTGCATCAAAGCGCGGCGCAAGTTCCAGGTGTGCGCCCACGGCCAGCCCGGCCATGAAAGCCGATGACAGCCCGAATATGTGGGTCAGCGGCAAAACCGCGTATATGTAATCCGCCGATGTGATTTCGCGGTGTGACGCCGATGTCTGCCCGCCATAGATCAGGTTGGCGTGGGTCAGCATGACACCTTTGGGGTCACCGGTTGTACCGGTTGTATAAAGCAAGGTGGCAACCTGGCTTGCGTCTTCGCTGCCGGGCTCGGCAATGGTGCCCGGTTCAACTGCCAGCATGGCCTGTTCCGGGCCGGCCTTTACGATATGGGCGCCGGCCGAATGCGCGTGGCTCCGGGCGGCCTCGGAAACTGAAGTTGTGAACAAGGTGGCAGCCGGTTGTGCATGATCGCGGATGCGGTCGATTTCAGGGGCTGACAAGCGGGCGTTTACCGGTACGGACCAGGCATCGAGCAGACTTGCGGCAATCAGTCCGGCAGCGGCGGTGAACGAATTTTCAGCCACCAGCATCACCCGGTGCCCGGGCCTGACACCGGCTTCCTGCAGCTCATCGGCGAGGTTTCGTGCGGCAGCCAGCCACCCGGCAAACGTGACATCACCGGTCTGGGCCGTGGTCAGGGCAATTGCGTCAGGCGCATGGGCAGCCTGATGTTCAAGCAGGTGGTGTATCCGTGAAAACGATGTCATCTTGCACTCAAGACTAGAGCAACATGGGTTCAGTTGAACCCATAAAGTTGCTCTAGCAGTTTGAAAGCGATCAGTTTTATGGTTTTTGATTGATTCAATCAAAAACCATACTGATCTATACGGCTGAGCGCACTTCCGCCAGCCAGTAAAGCAAGGAGTTTCAGGTCATGATGCGCCCACCTCTTTCATCTCTGGTTGCAGACCTGCCGTCGACCGTACCGTTTGTCGGGCCGGAAGCGCAGGAACGGGCCCGCGGAGACGTGTTCAAGGCGCGCATCGGCGCCAATGAAAGTGTGTTCGGGCCGTCCGAGATGGTGATCCAGGCCATGCAGGCAGAAGCAGTGGAAGCATGGAAATACTGTGATCCGGAAAACCATGACCTGAAGCAGGCGCTGGCTGCCTGGCATGGCGTGTCACCGGACAATATCCTGATAGGCGAAGGCATTGACGGCCTGTTCGGAGTCACTGCCAGGCTGTTTGTCGAAGCGGGAGACAAGGTGGCAACCTCTGCCGGCGCCTACCCGACCTTCAACTACCAGGTGGCAGGCGCGGGCGGCGAAATCATCACCACGGCCTATGTCGAGGACCGCGAGGACCCGGCCTCATTGCTGGAACTGGCCAAGCGGGAAAATGCGAAGATGATCTACCTCGCCAACCCGGACAATCCGATGGGAACATGGTGGCGGGGTGCTGAGATTGACGCAATGATCAAGAACCTCCCGGAAGGTGTCGTGCTGTGCCTGGATGAGGCATACGGCGAATTTGCGCCCGCCGGTACAATGCCGGACCTGGATGTGCACAACCCGCAGGTGCTGCGGTTCCGCACCTTTTCCAAGGCCTACGGCATGGCGGGGTGCCGGATCGGCTACATCATCGGTGAAGCGGAAATCATCAAGGCGTTCGACAGGATCCGCAATCACTTCGGTGTCAACCGGATTGCCCAGGCTGGTGCGCTGGCGGCGCTTGCGGACAATGACTGGCTGGAGGCCGTCGTCATGCGCGTGCACAGTGCCCGTGACCGGATTTGCCGGATCGCCCAAGACAACGGACTGCAGACGGTGACCTCTGCGACCAACTTTGTTGCGATCGACTGTGGCCGCGACGGGGCCTTTGCGAAGGCGGTGATGGAGGGTCTGCTGGCCCAGGGCGTGTTCGTGCGCATGCCCGGCGTGGAGCCGCTCAACCGGTGTATTCGGGTATCGGCTGGCCGAGAAGACGATCTGGATTGTTTTGAAGCAGCCTTGCCGGTGGCCCTTGCCGACGCCGGCAAATGACACCTGAAAGCGATGATGCTGACGGGGGAAGCTTTCCGGTAGCTGTCTTGCT
>CALHUA010000217.1 GCA_938039915.1 uncultured Anderseniella sp. | reverse complement strand
GCGCGTATGGTGGACGAAACCGGCAATACAATCTTTTAGTCCAGCAACGATTTTCCACTGAACGTTGCAGTCCCTGAAAAACCCGTAGCAAGCTTCGCAAGCGTGGGAGCTACATCCATGGCACTGCGGCTACCTTTAAATCCTGGTTGCAGACCACAATTCATCAGCGCTGCAAAACCGCACTTGCCGGTATGCCCACCGGTTCTTCGAAACGGAAACGGCCCGATCGGCTCCATTTTCGAATGCCTGATGCCGTTGGCGCTGCTGGCCCAGGATATCCGCAGATCACACTCCGTTGGACCCGCTTCGAACGGTCGGCCAGTGACCGGCCGGGAGATACTGGCAACAACCTTGCGACCTGTTTTCAAATCGCGCATCTCATTCAACTCAGCTTCAATTCGATCAAGTTCCCGTTCGTAGTCATGACCCGCCACAACACCTTCTGCTTCGCGGCCGGACAGGTTAACCCGGATCTGTCCATCGTAAAACGACGGCAATGCGAATGCACGCATCTTGCGCCAGGCCGGCGCATACAGTGCGCTCGGCATCCAGTCCAGAGACAGTTCTGCGGGCCGTGCCCGGGAACCGCTGGTCGAGGTCCTGAACAGAGCCTTCAATCGTGCCATCCGGCTCTTTTCGTCCGATTGCATTGCCTGTCGCTCCGGCAGTGTCAGGCAATCATTTACGGCCATAGACCAGTCCTCCTGCTGACGCATGGCAAAGCCGCTACTGACCTGCCAGTCCGCCCGGGAAGACAGCGCCGTCCGTCCGGTTTCCATCCGATACATAAACTCCGGCAGGACGGCCATGCTCAGCACATCCGCCGTATTGCTTCCCATGCCATGCATGGCAAACACAACAAACCGTGCGTCGGGAAATCTCCGCGCAAGCAGCGACAGCATACGATCGGTTTCCACATACAGACTTTCTATACCGCGTAGGGCCGGCGCTGCAGACGGCAGGCTGTTCAAAGGATGCAGGGTGTCCCATCCATGCCAGAACGCTTCAATTGACGAGTGCAGTTCACTGGTCACGATTATCGCTGTCTCCCAGTCGGGAAACCGTTCTTCAAGCAACCAGTTCGCAATCCCGGTTCGCACCTTTGCGGCCTCAAGCAGGCTTTCTGCCATGCGTTGCGTGCGTTGTGCACACGGCCATGAGAAACCATAGATGTATTGCTTTGCCGGATACCTTCCAAAGCGACTCTCAATCTCGTGAAGGAGAGAGGCCGGATTGGATTGAGTCGGCACACCGGGGTCGTGAGCCCCCCAGTCGACGACCCCGGTGGGACATTGGCTGCTGTTCTCCAGTGTATGATACGGTGTGTCGAACACGACGACATTGCCACCCAATTCATTGGTAAACGGCTTCTGTTCGCTGGGTGACTGAAGCACCTGATAGGTGTGCCGGTTGAATGTAACAGCACTCCATCGCCGGTAGTCATCTGGATGCTGTCCGGTTGCAAAGTGCTCCCAGGCAAGCCCCGTGTCCCGCGCGTCTCCATGGTCAAGATCAAAAGTGGCGGTTTCTTCAAACAACCTGCTGAAGAAAGGAAGTTTACCGGCATCGGCAAGCGCCTTGGCCACACTCAGCTCGAACCCATCGAGCCCAATGACGAGGTTTCGCTTTACTGACGAATCCAATTCAGTTTCCTCCATGCGCCTCGGCGCCGACAAGACCAATCGAAAATCTTCCAGACACGTTCATTGCTCGCAACAGCACTCCATAGTCAATCGTTCACGCACTTTGGAATGGCGACCCTGGCTGTTCATAAAGCAAAGCGATTCGGCCGAGAGCTCAATGGTGCTCGAGCAATTCAACGGAAAGTATTGTCGGCAGATGGCGCGTGATCTCTTCCCAGTTGGCGCCCTCATCGGAACTGGCAAAGATCGACCCGGTGTTCGTCCCGAAATAAAGCCCGACGGGATCCTGTTCATCTCGCGCCATTGCCTGGCGAAGCACCGTGTAGAAGCAGCTTTCCTGTGGCAAACCACTGCGTTGGTCGTGCCAGGTTTCACCACCGTCTGTCGACCGCCATACCGCGGCTGCGGCATCGGGCGGGAAGCGTCCAATTCCGTCACCGTTCAGGGGCACGATCCAGACCGTCTTGGCGTCTCGCGGATGAACACAGATCGGAAAGCCGAACGTGGAGGGCAGTCCGCCGGTGATGTCGTCCCAGCTGCGCCCACCATCGGCGGACCGCCAGACACCGTGATGGTTTTGCTGGTACAGCAGATCACCAGAGCCCGGCGCACGCATCATGTTGTGGACGCAGTGCCCGGTTTCGCCATCACGGGGTGCGGCGGGATGATTGCTCTGCTCGCAACCTTCAGCATTGGAAAGCCTGTTGCGGCGTTCCCAGGTCTTGCCACCGTCTTCGGTTGCAAAGACACCAGCTGCCGAAATACCGACCCAGAGTTTTTCCGAATTCGCCGGATCGGACACGATCGTATGCAGGACAAGCCCCGCCGCACCGGGGTCCCAACTGTCGGCGGACGGGTGTTCGCTGAGCCCCTTTACCCGTTCCCAGGTCTCACCACCATCCTGGCTGGCAAGCAGGCTGGCCGGTTTTGTCCCGGCATACAGCGTGCCGTGGGCAAGGCCGAGCGACCATATCTGGGAGAACTCGTCGCCAAACGGCAGCGGTTCATCCGTCCAGTTGATTATCGCGGCAAAATCGGGATCTCCGGCGGCCCACTCATCCATCAATCCCCTGGTGAGCCGTGCAACCTGCCAGGTCTCGCCACCATCTGCGGAGCGCCATACGCCGGCGCCATGCATGTCGCCGCCGCCACCGGCCCAAAGCGTGCCGGTAACAGGATCGGCAACAATGTGATTGATCGGCCAGCCGTCGCAGAACGGTCCCTTGACCTGCCAGTCACCGCGATTGCTGTTGCCGGAAACCAGAAATGCGCCTTTGGTGGTCCCGACCAGGATATTGATGGACATCAGAGCCATTGATCAAACACTCCGGAAAAGGCGGATGAACGCCCCGGCTCGAATTTAACACAGAAACACGCAATGTGCCTCAATCTTCATGTGTGGACATGGCGCTGGCAATTACGTCCAGTATCTGCGGGTCAGCCATCTGGCTTACATTGAAGCGGACGAAACCGGCCATGGATTGCGAGACACTGAACACATTGCCGGGAGCGAGAATGACATTGTCTTTCAGCGCGGCGCGCGCCAGCGCTGAGGCATCATGGCCCTCCGGCAGGCTGCACCACAGATAGAAACCACCGCGCGGCATCAGCCAGGGCACAATTCCGGCGTCAGCAAGCCTGGCTGCAACTTCACGCCGCCTGCGCGCCAGGCGCGTGCGGATCGCCTCCATGTGTTTGAGAAAACTGCCGTCACTCAGGGTGGAAAACACCAGCTCAGTTGCAAACGGGCTGGGACCGCCAAAGTTCGTCGCCACCTGGAGATCGACGAGAGCCTCCACCCAGTCAGGCCGCGCAGCGATGTAGCCGCAGCGGATCGAGGCGGAAAGTGTTTTGGAAAAACTGCCGATCCGGATGACCCGGTCAAGCCCGTCAAGGGCAGCAAGCCGTGGCGAGGGGTCAGGCTCGAATTCGGCAAAGATATCGTCTTCAACAATGACCATGTCATGCTCGGCAGCCGCGTTGAGTACCTGGTGCGCCGTCTGGGGCGAGATCGTTGCACCGGTCGGATTATGAAGCGCGGAGTTGGTTATGTAGAGCCGCGGCTTATGCGATGTCAGTGCTTCTGTGAACAGGCCCATGTCCGGCCCGTCCGGTGTGTAGGCAACACCGACAATCTTTACCTGGTGAGCCCGTAATAGTGCCTGGAAATTGAAGTAGCAGGGATCATCGACCAGCACAGTATCTCCCGGGCGCAACAGAAACCGGCAGATCAGGTCGATCGCCTGGGTACCCGAACCGGTCAGCAATATCCGGTCAGGCCCGGCGGCAATCCCCTGCCCGGCAAGCTGGCGCGCAAGCAGATGGCGCAGGTTTGCTCCGCCACGGGTGCTGCCGTAATCTGTCAGGATAGTATCGTCGGCCCTGGCGAGAGCCCGGATCGCCCGGCGCATTGCGTCGTTCGGCATCCAGTCTGCCGGCAACCATCCGCATCCCGGTTTCAACATGTCCGCTCCGGCATCGAGGGATTGCCGCGACACCCAGAACGGGTCGATCTCCTGATCAAGCGGAGGGCCGATATCAGCAAGCGCCAGTGGTGCCTGCGTACCTGATACAAAAAACCCGGACCCTGGCCTCGACCGGATTATGCCTTGTGCGGCAAGCCGGTCATAGGCCTCAACCACGGTGGATGGCGACACACCATGAGTTGTCGCGAACCGCCGGATAGACGGCAATCTTTCTCCGGGTTCCAGAACCCGGCTGGCAATCTTGCTGCGAACCGCCTCCATAATCATCCCGGTGCGCGTTGTTGTGGCGGTGTTCATCGGCAATGTTTCCAAAATTGTATTGTTATTGCACCAGTACAGTTTGGTGTAATTGTACTGTATTGTAACTGTCTCCGCCAGTCAGGTTGCGATATCCCTGTTTCCACTTGAAACAGGAAAACCGCGATGCAGACCAATATGGCAGGATGGGGCAGCGGGCTGCTCGGCGTGATCATTTTCAGCGGCTCTCTGCCGGCGACCCGTTTGGCAGTGGGTCACTTTTCACCCCTGTTCCTGACATCAATCCGGGCGGTGATCGCTGCCGTGCTCGGCGCGATGCTGCTGGTACTGCTTCGGCAATCGCCGCCGCAGCGGCAAGATCTCTGGTCGCTGGCAATCGTGGCACTTGGCGTCGTCGTTGGCTTCCCTCTGATGACGGCACTGGCGCTGCAGCACATCACATCAGCTCATTCAATTGTATTCATCGGACTGCTGCCGCTTGTCACTGCAATGTTCGGTGTGGTGCGCGGCGGCGAACGCCCTCACCCTGCGTTCTGGCTGTTCTCCATCACCGGCAGCGCACTGGTTGCCGGCTTCGCCCTGTCGCAGAGCGACAGCGCTTCGCTGGACGGTGACCTGTTGATGGTTGCTGCCATCGTCCTGTGCGGCCTGGGGTATGCGGAAGGAGCAACACTGTCACGCAGGCTCGGCGGCTGGCAGGTCATCTCCTGGGCACTGGTGCTGTCCCTGCCCGTCATGGCAATATTCGCACTGGTGGTTTGGCCGGCGACCTTGCACAATATCAGCCTGCCCGCCTGGATCAGCCTTGGGTACGTGTCGGTATTCTCCATGCTGGTCGGCTTCGTATTCTGGTATCGCGGCCTTGCGCTGGGCGGTATTGCCGGCGTCGGCCAGTTGCAATTGCTGCAGCCTTTCTTCGGCCTGCTACTGGCCGGGTTATTGTTGAACGAACCCGTAGCCTGGACCATGATCGCAGTCACCGCATTGGTCGCAGCCTGCGTTGCGGGAGCCAAGCGGTTTGCGTGACGGGGACAAGCTGGCGCGTCCTCACCATCTGCCTGAACTGCTTATCGCTGCCCGGTGTCAAGAACGCACCTACACGGCACGGCCCGTTTGATATAGGTCAACCTGAAATGGCGGGTATGAAGCTACCGTGCAGGCAATCATTCCAACACAAAGGGAGGAATAGAATTGTCCCACGTTCCGCACGAACTTGCTGAAGAGTTCCCAGACAAGACAGACCGGCTTCACGACCTGAAAACAACCAACGCCCATTTCGCAAAACTTTTTGACGAGTATCATGTGGTCAATCGCGAGATTCATCGCATTGAGACGAGAGTGGAGGCGGCGACTGACGAGCGCTCCACCGATCTCAGGAAGCAGCGCATGCACTTAAAGGACGAGATTGCCGCGATGCTTTCGCAGGACTGAACGTCTTGCAGCGATGCGGTTGGGACACTCCTTCAACGCCACCACTTCTTTGCCTGATATCAAAAGCAGCCATTGATCAACCTGATTGTGGATGGCCGGTTACGGCTCGCTCATGCACCGTCCGATTGCGCAATTGCCACAAGCCCGGCAAATTCCGGCCCTTTTAATGTCCAAACGTCAAGATGCAATGAGGGGTGTTGTCAGTCTCTCAACGCTCACTGAGGTGTTGGGCAGAAAAGACTGAAACGGCTTCACACGTCAGGGACGGCAGTGGCGCGAGGAACCCCATGATGAAAATGATATTTGCGGTCGTGGCGTTAGCCTTGACTCTGTCCGGACAGGTGCGTGTTGCTATCGCGGATGAAGCGGCAGGGCGCGCTGTGCTGGTGCTGGATGCTTCCGGTAGCATGTGGGGTCAGGTGGAAAATACCTCAAAAATAATCGTTGCCCGTGATGTCATCCAGAAACTGATGAGCAACTGGGACCCCAAGGTACATCTCGGTGTCACCGCCTATGGCCATCGCGAGAAGGGCAATTGTGCCGATATCGAAAACCTCGTTCCTGTCGGCGTGGTTGATACCGATGCTGTTATGACCGTGGTCAATGGACTGCAGCCAAAGGGCAAGACACCGCTTGGCGATGCCATCCGTCAAGCGGCCAAGTCACTGAAGTACACCGAAGAGCGCGCAACCGTGATCCTTGTAAGTGATGGTAAGGAAACCTGCCAAGCTGATCCATGCGCTGTTGCTGCGGAACTGGAGGCCGGTGGCATTGATCTGACTGTACATGTGATCGGTTTCGACCTAGCGGACGAAGAAAAAGCGCAATTGCAGTGCATCGCCGACAACACAGGCGGGAAATTCCTTAGCGCCGACAATGCGCCTCAACTGCACGATGCGATGAAGACCACAGTGCAACTGGTTGCCAAGCCGGAGCCGCCCAAAAAACGCGTCATTAAACTGAAACAGGCCCTCACCGGTTTGCTTTCGGTGAAAGGCGTGATCACCAACAACGTTTATCTCTATGAGCCCGGCAAGACAGTCAACGATCGCATCGCCAGCTTCAGACCAGGTCGCAAAAGTCCTGAACAACTGCGCCCCGGCACCTACGTGCTCGGGACTACCAAACAGGAACTCTCCCCAGTCGATATTGCGCCAGGCCAGGAAGTGACCGTCGACATGAAGGACATCACCGGCTCAATCTCGGTGAAAGGCGTGATCACCAACAATGTCTACCTTTATGAGCGCGGCAAGACACTCAACGAGCGCATCACCGGCTTTAGACCAGGTCGCAAAAGTCCTGAGCAACTGCGGCCCGGCACCTATGTGCTCGGGACTGCCAAACAAGAACTCACCCCAGTCGAAATTGCATCAGGCCAGGAAGTGACCGTCGACTTGAAGGACATCACCGGCTCGATTTCGGTGAAAGGCGTGATCACCAACAATGTCTACCTCTATGAGCCCGGCAAGACGGTCAACGATCGCATCGCCAGCTTTAGACCGGGCCGCAAAAGTCCTGAGCAACTGCGGCCCGGCATCTATGTGCTCGGGACTGCCAAACAGGAACTTGCCACAATCGAAATCGCGTCAGGTGAGGAGCTGGTTGTTGATCTGGGCAATTAGGTTCTGACCCAGATCGAAGCTATGCAGCAAGTCCAGTGGCTCGGCTGGCGCAATCCAGATCCATCAGGACGCATTCGCCCGCCTGACATCCGGCGGCGTTGTCTCATCTACCGGTGCGGCAGTCACTTCGTCGGTCCATCCTGCTTGAGATGCGTTGTGTTCAATGGCAACGTGCGGTCTGCGTTCGTTGCCAAATGGAAAGCCGACATCCCCGACTTTCAATGTGATGGATCAGAAGTCAGCGGCTGTCAGTGTGTACGAGGAGCGGCGCTTATTGGAATAAGCCTTGCGCGCCACATCAAGGATCAGGTCACGCGAGGCATCAAATGCCGTCAGGCATTCCGCCTCCAGCAACGCCTTGCCGTCGGACGCCGTCAACGCGGCAGCCTCAACAACGAACGGCACCTGGAACACACCATCGTAGCCGGTAAAGCGCACCACGTTGTGTGCTTGGTCAAAGCTGCGGCTCGGATTTGGAAAGGTCAAAGTCATGACTGTCGGTTCTTGCCTTTGCCGCGCTGGGGTATCCCGGCGAGTTTGACCTGGTGGCCAACGGTTCCTTCAGCGTCCTTGTTTCGCAATTGCTGCGTATGTGTCCCTGCACCAGGACCGAAAGTTGTTTCGAGAAGAGCTGCTCCGCCGTCGGATTGTGGCATGTCGACCGGTTCGATGCGCGCCTGGGTGATAACTCGTTCGTGGCGTTCGTCGTCGTTGCGGATGCGGTATTGAGGAGAGTCTCCGCGCGGCGGCAGCGTGCCGGTAATGTGATATATATCGGACGACAGTGTCGCTCCGCCCAGTCCCACCTTCATCCGGACAGCCTGCCCGACCGCGAAGAGATGGATTGCAGCGTCACGCCGGACCGACCTGGCTGTGGGCGGTGAATTGTTAATGATGGTCACGGTGTCCAGTGGTCCTTTCGGAAGGCGGCATCCAGTGCCGCCAGGTTATTGAATTTTTCCCGACGCTTCAGACCCGTCACCAAACAAGCCGGAAAGTCCTATTGATCTGCGTCTTGTCGTGGTCGATACCGCCATTTTCGTTGTGCGACTGACAACTTGCAGGCACGCCCGGTGCCCGACCGGCAATGAGGATTGTTCCCCGAATACAGCCTGCACAGGAGGAGAAATGATCGCACGATAGATGTGCTTATTAGGCAAGCGCACCGAAAGATTGCGTATCCAATGAACAGTCTAGGCTTTCCCCTATGTACATGTCCACTCACAGCGCTCAATTCAAGCCCGCCGAGAAACCATGCAAGCTATTCAGGACCTGTGTGCTACAAGGACGAATCTTGCACGCGATCATGCGTGCCTGTCCCCAATACTGATTGGACCTCAACATGCAACTTCCTGAGTGGACGAAACCTGCGCTTTTGGGCGCGGGCGCGGGCGCTGTCGCCTTGGCTGTCATCGGGTTTAGCTGGGGAGGATGGGTCACGGGCAATTCGGCTGCGGAGATGTCGAGCAAACAATCCATGGCGGCAATCGCTACCGCCCTGACACCTTATTGTCTGCAGAACTCACAAGGCGACCCGAATTCGGCTGAAATTATGGCGAAACTCAAAGCGGCCAGCGGCTACCAGAGACGCGGGATCGTTGAGGAAGCCGGCTGGGCGACTCCCCTGGGTGCAGAAAAACCCGATCGCGCTCTTGCAGAAGCCTGCCAGGCTGCGCTGATCAAAGACGTATAAAGACTGGACCCGGGTGGTTTTTGGTTGTTGCGGCCAAAACCGTAAACATGATCTGTTTCAAAGTGTTGGAGCAACTTTATGGGTTCACTTGAACCCATGCTGCTCTGTTGGCCCTTTGGCCCATGAAACTGTTGCGCACGGCAGGTTTGCCGTGTGCATCGGGGCTTGAAAGCAATCCCGCTTACCGCATGAATCTGGCATTTCCCAGTCAGACGATAGGCGCAATATCCCTCTGCCGAAACCGCAGATGCGGAGCCCCGCGTCTCCTGAAGAAGAATGGCTACACTTTCATCCCGTGGCCCCGAACGAGCATCAGGCCTGTGGCAGCGACCACAAGTGCTCACTACTACAATGCTCGTCGCCATAACGGCCAAGTGCCGTAATTGCTCCGCTAGCGCGATCCCGCTGCTGGCGCAAAGTACCAGTTAAGGAACCGACATGTCATCCATTACACATCGTGAACAACCGCATTCGTCCGGTCATCAAAATCGTCCTTCTGTCCTGAAGGACGATAGATCCTTGATCCGGTTTCCCACGCGTGACACACCAAAAAAGCTCAGTACCGCCATCGTTTATTGCGAAGGCAATTTCGGCGCCGTTGACGGAAAGACCGCAAATGGGCTGGTACGGCACTCGGAAAAATATGAGATCCTGGCAGTCATCGACAGCGAGAAGGCCGGCCTGGATACGGGTATGGTGCTCGATAACGTCCCAAATGCCATCCCCATCTGCCGCGATCTTGCCGATGCACTGGCCCGGGCAGAAACCACGCCCGACTATTTCATCTTTGGAATGGCACCGTCGAGCGGCATGCTGTCGGCCGACGAGCGCGCTCTTGTGATCGAGGCCATGAACCACGGTATGAACATCGTCAACGGCCTGCACGAGTTTCTAAACGACGACCCGGTATTTGCAGCGGCGTGCCTGGCCAACAATGTCATCATCCTGGATATCCGCAAACCCCGCGCCAAAAAAGATCTGCGCCTGTTCAGTGGCAGGATCGCCGAGGTGAGCTGCCCGCGTATCGCGGTACTGGGAACAGATTGTGCCATCGGCAAGCGCACAACAGCAACAATACTGACCCGCGCACTGAATGACCTCGGTATCAAGGCGGTATTGGTCGGCACCGGCCAGACCGGCCTGATTCAGGGCGCACGCCACGGCATAGCCATGGATGCCGTACCCTCACAGTTTTGCTGCGGCGAACTGGAAGCGACAATAATTGAGGCATTCGAGGCCGAAAGCCCGGATGTCATAATCATCGAAGGTCAGGGCGCGCTCAGTCACCCTGCTTTTTCCACCTCGTCGTTCATCCTGCGCGGCTGCTGCCCTGACGGTGTCATGCTCCAGCATGCCCCGGGACGCGTTAACCGCTGTGACTTCGAGCAAATGCCAATGCCAACTCCCGCCAGCGAGATACGTCTGATCGAAACTTTTGCCGACACCAGGGTTATCGGCCTCACGATCAACCATGAGAACATGACCAGTACTGAAGTCGACTCTGCGATCACACAGTACGAAAGCGAACTTGGCATTCCGGCAACTGACGCACTGACACATTCCAGCGATCACCTGGTCGCGATGGTGCTGTCATCGTTTCCGCAGTTGAAAAAGCAACTGACTGTCGGTGCCAATTGACCGCCCCCCGACTGGAGATCAATCTCGACAAAGTCCGGCACAATGCCAGCATGCTCGTGAATTTGCTCGGCAATCGCGGCATCTCCGTTTCGGGAGTGACCAAGGCCACTTTGGGACTACCGTGCATTGCCAGAGAAATGCTGGCAGCCGGGGTGATCGGACTTGCCGACTCCCGCATTGAGAACATCCAGACCATGCGTCGTGCCGCAGTCACAGCGCACATGACTCTTATCCGGTCGCCAATGATCTCTCAGGCAGCCCTGGTAGTCGGCAATATCGACACCAGTTTAAACACCGAGCTTGATGTCATTTCGGAACTGTCCAAGGCCGCGCATGCCATGCACCGCACGCACGGGGTAGTCCTGATGGTCGAACTTGGGGATTTGCGCGAAGGCATCTTGCCGGCCGATCTCGAGAGTGTTGTTCGCCGTACGCTTCGCTTCCCAAACATTGCATTGAAAGGTATAGGCACCAACCTGGCCTGCCGTTGTGGTGTGGCACCAGACGCGCATAACATGGGTGAACTATCGGCCCTGGCAGACGCGATAGACGCAACATTCGGTCCTGTCCTCTCAATCGTTTCCGGAGGGAATTCGAGCAATCTCAATTGGGTGATTGGGGGTAGTCCCATCGGCCGGATCAATAATCTTCGCCTTGGCGAATCCATATTACTTGGTTGTGAGCCGCTACATCGCCGGCCGATAGAGGGGCTCTATACCGATGCCATGACGCTGGTTGCGGAAGTGATCGAGGCAAAAGCCAAACCTTCAAAACCATGGGGTGAGATCGCAGAAAACCCGTTCGGATCAATTGTGCCGACGGCAGACACCGGAAAGGTTTTGCAAGCCATCCTGGCTCTGGGGCACATGGATACCGACCCAGCCGGTCTCACACCGCCACCGGGCATTAAAATTCTCGGATCGAGTAGCGATCACCTGATCGTCAGTTCCGACAAACAGCAACTGCGCGTCGGTACCGAGGTTAGACTCCAGCCAAATTACAGTGCCCTGATCCGTGCCATGGCTTCTCCGTTCGTCGCCAAGCGGATTGAGCAGGGAATAGCAGAGCAAGAAAATGTGCCGTTCCAGTCATTGGAATCTGCTGCATAAAGGCAACCGGCACAGCAAAGTTCACACTGACCAGGATTGTAACACGAGATGGGCTTCAGGGTTCTCACGGCGGAAGTGTTTCACGAAACCAACACTTTCAGCCGCCTTCATACGGACGAGAAGGCTTTCCGCAACCGGTTATTCCAGCTCGGCGATGCCGCTGTTGCCGAACGCAGGCATGCCAATACCGAGCTTGCAGGTTTCTTCGATATCGCAGATGCGCGTGATTGGGAAATTGATCATGTGCTCAGTGCCGCCGCAGGCCCGAGCGGCTACGTTACTCGAACAGCCTTCGACTGGATCTGCGACCCCATCGTCGAACGGGCTCGTGAAGGTAATCACGACGGTATTCTTCTGGCGCTTCATGGCGCCATGGTGCCGGACTTTTGCGATGACGGCGAAGGGGAGTTGCTGCAACGTATCCGGGCGATGATCGGCCCGACTGTGCCGATTGCCGTGAGCCTTGACCCCCATGCCAATGTGACACAACTTATGTGTGAACTCGCTGACATACTGGTCTCGTTCAAAACCTATCCGCACGTTGATATGCGTGACACCGGACGACAAGCTGCTGACATTTTGCATCGTACGATGGCGGGCGAGATCAAACCGCGAACCATAATGGTTTGTCCCGCCATGCTGAAAGAGGTCAACGGCGGACGCACCGACATCGGCCCCATGATCGCGCGCCTCGCCAAAGCGAGGGCTTATGAGGAGCAGCAGGATGTGTTCGCGGTAAGTGTCAATGCTGGGTTTGCATCAGCAGATATTGCCGAAGTCGGCCCATCGATTTTGATTACCGGTCAGGGTGGTTTTTCTGCGCACATCGCTTTCGCAAAAGAGCTCTCCGACGACATTTGGGCAGGCCGGCACGATGTCCTCAATACATATCTGACCGTTGAAAAAGCAGCGGCGCTGGCATCGTCATATCAATCGGCAGAAGGACCACTGATTATTGCCGACTATGCAGACAATCCAGGTGGTGGTGCATACGGCGATTCAACTACGCTCCTCGAAGCAATGCTCCTGGCAAACATTCACGACGCCTGCTTCGGTCCAATCGTTGACGCCGGTGCTGTGCGAGCTCTTGGTGGCTTGTGTGTGGGATCGCAGGTCAGCCTGGATTTAGGTGGCAAAACAGACCCGCTGATTGGCGGCGGACCACTGCATGTGACTGCAGAACTCGTTCTCGTTTCAGATGGGCACTTTACCGGCGATGGCCCTATAATGGGCGGTTTGGCCGGTAGTTTCGGTCCGAGCGTGGTCATCCGGGTTGACGGTATTGAGATACTTGTAACCAGCCTGGCAAGGCAAATGATGGACCTGCAACAATTCAAGGCTTTCGGCATAAACCCGCAAGAAAAACGCGTTGTCGCCCTGAAGTCGATGCAGCATTTCAGAGCTGCATTTGAACCTATCGCAGGTCAGATCATAGTCTGTGACAGCGGAGCGTTGTGCACACCGAATTACGCTGGAATACCGTACCGAAATGTGCGCCGGCCGATTTACCCGCTAGAGCAACATGGGTTCATACAATCCAAACCCTTCAGGACGCATTCGCCCGCCTGACATCCGGCGGCGTGGCTTCATCCACCAGTGCGGCGGTCACCTCTTCCAGCGTCATCGACGTCTGGTCGCGTGAGCCGAGACGCCGGACGTTGACCGTGCCTTCTTCGGCTTCACGATTGCCACATACCAGGATTACCGGCACCTTGGCCAGCGAGTGCTCGCGCACCTTGTAGTTGATCTTTTCATTGCGGAAATCAGTGATGACCTGCAGGCCTGCCTTTTTTAGTTTTGCCGCGACCTGCTCGCCATAGGCGTCAGCATCCTGGGTAATGGTGGCCACCACCACCTGTACCGGCGCAAACCACAACGGCATATGTCCGGCATAGTTCTCGATCAGAATGCCGAGGAACCGTTCCATGGACCCACAAATGGCACGGTGGATCATCACCGGCTGCTTCTTTTCTGAATCACTGTCGATGTAAAACGCGCCGAACCGTTCCGGCAGGTTGAAATCAACCTGGGTCGTGCCGCACTGCCAGTCACGCCCGATGGCGTCACGCAGCACATATTCGAATTTCGGACCATAAAAGGCCCCCTCACCCGGATTGATTTCGGTCTTGATCTTGCCTGCCGACTGCGCCTCGATCTGCTCGAGGACTTCGCCCATGATTTTTTCCGCCTCATCCCAGCTTTCATCGGAGCCGACGCGTTTTTCAGGCCTGGTGGACAGTTTCACCGTGATCTCGTCAAACCCGAAATCCGCATAGGTCGACAGGATCAGGTCATTGATCCGCATGCACTCCGACGCCATCTGGTCTTCAGTGCAGAACACGTGCGCATCATCCTGGGTAAACCCGCGCACCCGCATCAGGCCATGCAGCGCCCCTGACGGTTCATAGCGGTGGACATTGCCGAACTCCGCGTATTTTACCGGAAGGTCGCGATAGGACTTCAGGCCATGCTTGAAAATCTGAACATGACCCGGGCAGTTCATCGGCTTGATCGCAAACACACGATCATCTTCCGTCTGCGTGACGAACATGTTTTCCCGGTACCAGTCCCAGTGCCCTGATGTTTCCCACAGGGCCTTG
>CALHUA010000216.1 GCA_938039915.1 uncultured Anderseniella sp. | reverse complement strand
CGCGCAGCCTTGTTGACCTTGACGGTCGCACTTGCCGGTTCGCCGCGCAAAGCCGTCATCTCGCCAACGAACGCACCCGGTTCGCAAACCGCCACCGCACGCCCGCCTGAGATCACCAGCGCCTGGCCGGATGCAAGATATACAAGATGGCGGACCGGTTGCCCCTCCGTTGTCAGTTCCGTGCCGACGTCTCCGGAGATCCAGATCCCGCGATTGAGCAGTTTTCGGCGGTCGGATAATGACAAGCTCGGCAGATGGTTTTTCATGAAAACCGTTTCTTCCTCGGAGAACCGCGCCGACCGGTTCTGGTGCCAGGTGATGGCAAGCTGGACCGCGTTGACCACAACCAGCAGGCTTTCCCAGAACACGCCTATGGGGTCTTTCAACCAGAACAGTGCATAGGCGATGGCGATGGTGGCAGACAGAATAACGAATATCCGCAGCAGAAACATGCGCCGCATGAGCATCGACACGACCAGCAGCAAATAGGCAAAATGCCCCACCATTCCGCCGGTGGAGAAGGCTGATTCAAGTGTCAGTTCCACAAAACTTACCAGTCAAAGTTGCATTGCATCAGGATGTTATAAGTCCAATCAAACGATTGCTCCCCCCTTATAGGCAAGACGCCACGTCAATCCAGCACCGTTTTTCCGTTGACTGATAAGCCGCGCGTTCAACCCGCTGCACCACCAGGTAATCCGATGCCTCGTTTTCCAGTTCACCACCATCCAGCATGTGTTTGGCGACGTGGGCGCACAGGTTGAACACGCAGTCACCACCAAACGCCGTGTCCACAAAATCACAGGGAACCTGTGTCTCTTCCATGCGGCCGTGCCTGCGCACCCATAACTCACCCTGACCCGACAGCCTCAAGCTTGCATCAGCCCCCTCGATCAGCATTTCACCCATGGTGCGGCGGGTATTGTCTGCTGCATGGTCAGCCAGCCTGTTACCGTCCAGCACGCCACGAACCCCATTTGGCAGGTCGAACAGGACAATGCCGGCATCTTCTCCTGCGATGACCGGATTGAGACGCCGCAGGTCTGCCAGAACCGCCGTCGGATTTCCGAACAGATAGCGGAAGGTATCGATCCAGTGCACGCCGGTTTCGTGGATCAGCAATTGCGGCATGGTCTGGAAATACGGCTGCCGCTCCAGGTAGGCATCCGGCCCCTGCCCGTCACCGGGACGCAGGCGATAGGTGATCTGGTAGACCTGGCCCAGCGCCTTTTCATCGAGCAGTTGCCTGGTCTTGCGGTACCAGGGCTGGAAGCGAAAGTTTTCATGTACGGCAATGAAGCACCCGGCTTTGCGCGACAGGGCCACCGCTTCGCGCGCCTCTTCGGGTGTCTGGCAGAACGGCTTCTGGCAGATCACAGAAACCTTGTGGTCCATGCACACCCGGATGAGAGACAGATGTGACGGCGGCGGCGTGACGATGTCGACCAGGTCAGGACGGATGTCCGCCAGCATCTCGGCCACATCCGTATAGGCCGTAACACCATGGGTCGCGGCAGCTGCTTCGGCAGCATCAGCGTTCATGTCACAAATACCGACAAGCTCAACACGATCCATGCGCATCCAGGCTTCATGATGCAGTTGCGCGAAATACCCTGCCCCGACCACGACCACCTTCAATCTGCTCATCGCGCAAGGCCTTTTGCCTGCAGCATCGGCTCGATATCGGCATTCCAGTGTGGTAGCGGATGACCGGCAACCGGCATGGTGAAAGAGGCGATACTGTCTCCCAGCAGGCACCCGAGATAGGCGGTTTTCAGATCAGGACCGCCAAACGCCAGATTGGAAATATTGTGCAACCGTTGCGACTTGACACCATCGAGATGCGGTCGGCCCATGTCATTTGCCTGGTAGGCCTGTTCCACCCAGGCCAGATGATCCGGGTCGACGTCCTCAAGCCAGATCGTCTGCTGCCCGTCCACGGCAACGCGAACCACGCAATTGGAGACGATGGAGGTCACCCACGCATTACCGTCAACATCAAATGCCAGGCCGTCCGGAAAGATACCGGCACCGAACTCGCATACGGTCTCGCGCTTGCCCAGCTTGCCTCGTCCCGTCACCTTGAACCGTGACAGTCTGCGCACGAAGGTTTCGTTGACATAGAGCCAGCGCCCGGACGGGTGCAGCATGCATTCATTGGTATATCCGAGGCCGTCGGCAGCTATGCGCGGCGCACCGCGATAAGGAATGTGTACGATGAAACCGTCATCCACATCCTTGCGATAGCCAAGAGCACGCGGCACGCGACGAGTTGAAATTGTCAGGAACAAACCGCTTCCACCATCCGAAATGACAAAATTGCACGGTGGCAGTTTTGACCCGTCCACTTCGTCCAGCACAGTGTCGGTCGTTCCATCCGGGTGCAGCCGGAACAGTCCGCCGGAATCATCGCCCAGGTGAGCCAGCAGAACACTGCCGCCGTTTTCCAGGGCAATCCCGTTTGGTCGCAGCGGATTGTCCTGCGGGCGGTCACCGGCGAGATGTCTGATCGACCCGCCATGAGGCGCAACAAGGCTGACACCACCGGCACCGGTCCAGTCCGGCACGATCAGCAATCCGGACGAGTGCGCCAACACACATTCGGGCCGCTTCAGGCCGGAACTGATGAAATCGATGTCGGCAAGATCAATCACGTCAGTGACTTTCGCGCGGGATTTCCGCACCCGATTTACCTACCAGGAAATCCAGATCGCAACCGGTGTCGGCCTGCATGATGTGATCCTCATGCAGTTTGGCGTACCCGCGCGCCGGGCTTTCCAGAGGCATCCATTCAGCCTTGCGGGCAGCAAGTTCGACTTCCGGCACATCAAGGTGCAGCGTGCGTGCCTTCACATCCAGTTCGATCATGTCGCCCTCCCGGACCAGCGCCAGTGGACCGCCTGCGGCTGCTTCGGGTGCCACATGCAGCACAACGGTGCCGTAAGCCGTGCCGGACATGCGAGCATCCGATATGCGCACCATGTCGGTGATGCCTTTCTTGAGCAGCTTGGCCGGCAGCGCCATGTTGCCCACTTCGGACATTCCCGGATAGCCCTTGGGCCCGCAGTTCTTCAACACCATGATCGAGTTCTCATCGATGTCGAGCTTGGGATCGTCAACCCGCGCCTTGTAATCATCGATGTCTTCGAACACCACCGCCCGACCCTTGTGCTGCATCAGGCCTGCGGTGGCAGCCGACGGTTTCAGGACCGCACCGGACGGCGACAGGTTACCGCGCAGAACGGCAATGCCGCCGTTTTCCTTGAACGGCTTGTTGAAGGCATGAATCACGTCCCGGTTGTAGCAGGTCGCATCCTTGATATTGGCCCATTGCGTGCGGCCGTTCACGGTCCTGGCCGACTTGTGCAGAAGACCGTTTTCCGCCAGCTCCTTCATCACCACAGGCAGGCCACCGGCATAGAAGAAATCCTCCATCAGGTATTTGCCCGACGGCATCAGGTTGACCAGGCACGGCACGTCCTGGCCGAACCTGTCCCAGTCATCCAGCGACACTTTCACGCCCATGCGCCCGGCGATGGCCAGCAGGTGGACAACGGCATTTGTCGAACCGCCAATGGCGCCGTTGACACGGATGGCGTTTTCGAACGCCTTGCGGGTGAGAATTTTCGACATGCGCAGGTCTTCGTCCACCATCTCGACAATGCGCCGGCCGACCATGTGCGCCAGCACGTTGCGGCGCGAGTCTGCTGCCGGAATGGCCGCATTGGACGGCAATCCGAGACCGAGCGATTCCACCATTGAAGCCATCGTCGATGCCGTTCCCATGGTCATGCAGTGACCGACCGAGCGCGACATGCAGGCCTCCGCCTCGGTCATCTGGTCAAAGGTCATGGTGCCCGCCTTCTGGCGTTCGACGAACTTCCACACATGGGTGCCGGACCCAATGGTCTCGTCACCATAACGGCCATTGAGCATCGGTCCGCCCGACAGCACCAGCGTCGGCAGGTCACATGATGCAGCCCCCATGATCAACGCCGGCGTTGTCTTGTCACAGCCGACCAGCAGCACCACACCATCGATCGGGTTGGCGCGGATCGATTCCTCGACATCCATTGAAACCAGGTTGCGGAACATCATCGTGGTTGGCCGCATCAGCGTCTCACCCAGCGAGGTCACCGGAAACTCCACCGGAAAGCCACCGGCTTCATAAATGCCGCGCTTCACCCGTTCAGCCAGCACCCGGAAGTGGGCATTGCACGGTGTCAGCTCGGACCAGGTGTTGCAGATGCCGATGACCGGCCGGCCGTCAAACAGGTGATGCGGCAGGCCCTGGTTCTTCATCCAGCTGCGGTGATGAAACCCGTCCATGCCTTTCTGGCCGAACCAGTGTTTCGAGCGACCTTTCGGGGCCAGGGGATCCTTGTCAGACTTGGCGGCCAGCGACTTGCCGCGATAAACCGTTTTCCTAGCCATGATCATAATCCTCGATGTAGTGATGCACGATGTCGTCCAGTGACCTGTCTTTCGGCAGGCCGAGTGCCAGCGCCCGGGCATCATCGGTGGCCACCGGCCATGATCGGACAATGGCTTCGATAAACGGATCGGGTTCCACGGTGATCTCGCCCAGCTTGCGATTATGGGCCACCCGTTTCAGGGCATCAACCATGTCGGCAACCGTCACATCCATGGACGGCAGGGACACGGCACGGTCGTCGCCCAGTTTCTCCGAAGGCAGTTCATGCAGCGCCAGTATGCCTTCGACAATATTGCGGTAGCCTAAAACCGGCATCACGGTTTCCAGCTTGACCGGCAAGGCACATGGCTCACCTTTCAGCGGTTCCCGGAACACCCCCGATGCAAATGACGACGCTGCCGCATTGGGCGCGCCCGGACGCACGATGACCGTCGGCAGGCGCGCCGACCGGCCATCCAGAAAGCCCTTTCGCGTATAGTCATTGATCAGCAGTTCGCAACACGCCTTGGTCATGCCGTACGTGGTCTGCGGTGTCTGCTTGCCCTGATCGCCCACCACACCGGGCATGTGGTCACCGCCGAACACGGCGATGGACGAGGCAAACACCAGCCGCGGCGTGGAAGCCCTTGCCCGAAGGGCTTCGAATATATTCATGCCGCCGGTCAGGTTGACGCTGATGGCCAGGTCGAAATCCTTTTCGCCACCACCGGATACAACGGATGCCAGATGGAAAACCGAAATGTCATCCCGGTCGATCAACCCGTCGATGGTCGCCTTGTCGGAGATATCCCCGGTCACCATCGTTACCTGGCCATCAAGCTGCATCGGCAAGGGGTCCGGCGCCATGACATCAAACAGCACGACCTCATCAACCGGGGTTTGCGTTCCGTCCGGCCCCGCCAGTGTGCCCTTGTCAATAATACGCCGCGCCAGGCGCGCACCAACAAACCCGGTACCACCGGTGATAACAACTTTCATATGACGTTTGCCTCCAACCGCTCTTTATTCTCAACGATTTGTGTTTTATGCGGATGCAGAAACCTGCCACATTGTCGGCAAGGCTCAAACCACAAATCCCGCAGGGAGGGAACAAAATGGCAGGTAAACTCAAGGGCAAGACCGCTTTGGTAACAGCGGCCGGTCAGGGCATCGGCAAGGCGGCCGCCATCGCCATGGCCCGCGAGGGGGCAAAGGTGTTTGCAACCGACATCAACAAGGATGCCCTGGCCCAGGTGAAACAGGAACAGCGCGGGATCCGCACCTACCTGCTCGACGTCACCAAGCCCCGGCAGGTAACCAAGGTGGTCGAGCGTGTTGGTAATGTCGATATCCTGTTCAACTGCTCCGGCTTCGTGCATCACGGCACCATTCTGGAGTGTGACGACGATGCGTGGGATTTCTCCTTTGAGCTGAATGTAAAATCCCAGTACCGGATGGCGAAGGCGGTACTGCCCGGCATGCTGGAATTGGGCGGCGGCTCGATCATCAACATGGCCTCGGTGGCGTCATCCATCAAAGGCGCGCCGTCGCGTTTCGTCTACGGGGCAACCAAGGCTGCCGTGATCGGCATGACCCGGTCCATTGCCATCGACTTCATCAAGCAGAATGTCCGCTGCAACGCCGTCTGCCCCGGCACCATCGACACGCCATCGCTGCGCCAGCGGGTCGAAAAGCTCGGCGAGGAGATGGGCGGTTACGACAAGGCGCGCGAATGGTTCCTGGCCCGCCAGCCAACCGGGGCGCTGGCCACGGCCGAGGATGTCGCCGGGCTGGTTGTCTATCTGGCGTCAGATGATGCCACCTTCGTCACCGGTCAGAACCACATCATCGACGGTGGCTGGTCGATTTAACCTCAACTAGCTTCAGACAGCGAGCGCCACCCCGTCATGGCCGGGGTCGGCTCCGCCGTCCATGACGCCATCAACGATCCGGATGCCGTGTACCGCCGCGATGCCGAAGGTCAGTGCAGACCGGATTACCTCGTATCCGTCGTTCTGCAGCGGTTCAACGACGTAGCCGGGAATGCGGTTGGTGATATCGATCGCATTGGATGTCGAGGAAAACCGCGGCGCGGATACCGCCTGCTCCATGGTCATGCCGAAGTCGAGTACATTGAGCAACCCCTGCAGCACGCCCATGGCGATCTGCGTACCGCCGGGCGCACCGATGACCACGTGCGGCTTGCCATCCTTGAACGCGATGGTCGGACACACCGAGGAAAACCGGCTCTTGCCCGGCGCGATGGAACCAGCCCTGCCGGGGCGCGGATCAAACACCCCCATGCAGCCATTGTACATGAAGCCGAGGCCATCGGTGATGACACCGGACGGCATGCCCAGCGAATGGGTCATGGTGACACAATTGCCGTGCCGGTCCACGACCGCGACATGGGTGGTGTCTTTCGGTTCGCTCGGCAGTTCCAGCCGCTCCACAGACACACGGTCACCCGCCTTGATGCGCTCGGCAATGGCACCTGCATGTTGCCCGGATATCAGCCGCTCGAGAGGCACATCGTAAAACGCCGGGTCCCCGACAAAATTGTCCTTGTCGGACGTGGCCGCCTTCATCGCTTCACAGACTATGCGGATATATTCGGTCGTGTTGTGGCCAATCCTGGCGAGGTCGAAATTCTCTAAGATATTCAGCATCTCGACCACCATGATACCGCCACCCGGCGGGTGATTGGTGGCGATGTCAAAGCCGCGATAACTGCCGCGCAAGGGGTCGGTCCGCACAGTCTTGTAGGCCTTGAGGTCTGCCAGCGTCATCAGCCCGCCATGGGCCTTGAAGTCCTCGGCAATCTGCTCGGCCATGTCGCCGGAATAGAAAACCTCTGCGCCATGCTTCGCCACCCGTTCCAGGGTGGTGGCAAGGTCGGGATTGGCTACATGATCCCCGATCCGCTTGACCGATCCGTCAGGGCGGAAATAGGCCTGCGCACCGGTCTTGGAAAACCGCAACCGGTCGGCAACATCAACCCGGCCAAGGTCCGCACCATGGGTCCACCAGTGATGCACATGCGGGCGCACGTAGAACCCGGCCTTGGCCTGCGCAATGGCCGGTGCGCAGATATCAGCCCAGTTCATGGTGCCGAACTCATCTGCCGCTTCTGAGTAGGCCTTCAGCGATCCCGGCGTGGTCACTGCCTGATAACCCAGGTCATTGACATTGCCCTTGAGCACAAACCCGAACCCGTCGCGGGTTTCACCTTCCAGCAAATCGAGCCACATATCCGGCGAGGCAGACAAAGGCGTATTGCCGTGGAAATCAATGTTCGTGTGAACGCCCTTACCCGGCATGTAGATCTGGCACGAGCCGAACCCGGCGATACCGCACATTTGCGGATCAACCACACCTTGAACCAGTGCAGCCGCCATGGCGGCATCGATGGCATTGCCGCCGCGCTTCAATACCTGCGCACCCGCTTCCGATGCTTCCGGCTGCGCGGTAACGATCATTGCCTCATCTGTGCTGCCCATTGCCTGCTCCGTGTTTCGTGGTGCGTTCTACTCTGCAGCACTTGCCTCTACAGTATCTGCACCTGCAATAAAGCCGCCAGACTGGCGCGCCCACAAGCTGGCGTAAAGCCCCTTTGCTTCCAGCAGTTCGCCATGGGTGCCTTCTTCGACAATGACGCCCTTGTCCATGACCACAAGGCGGTCCATGGCGGCAATGGTGGATAGTCTGTGGGCAATGGCCAGAACGGTCTTGCCTTTCATGAGACCTTCGAAACTCTCCTGGATAACCGCTTCCACCTCCGAGTCCAGCGCACTGGTCGCCTCGTCGAGGATCAGGATCGGCGCATCTTTCAACAACACCCGCGCAATGGCGATGCGCTGCCGCTGCCCGCCGGACAGCTTGACGCCACGCTCACCCACGTGACTGTCATAACCGGTGCGCCCGGTCATGTCCTCCAGTCCGGGAATGAAGCCGTCGGCAGCAGCCCGGCGCGCGGCCTGTTTGACTTCATCCAGGCTCGCATCAGGGCGGCCATAGCGAATGTTGTCGGCAATCGACCGGTGCAGCAGGGATGTGTCCTGGGTCACCATGCCGATGTTGGCCCTGAGCGAACTCTGGGAAACCTCGGCAATGTCCTGACCGTCGATCAGGACGCGCCCGGTGTCCAGGTCGTAAAACCGCAGCAACAGCGACACCAGGGTCGACTTGCCCGCACCTGACCGTCCGACAATACCGAGTTTCTCGCCGGGCTTCACGGTCAGGGACAGGTTATCGATGATGCCCTGGTCAAGTTCTTCGCGGTCCTTGCCGTAATGGAAACCGATACCGTCAAACTCGATCTGCCCGGCACTGACCTCAAGCTTCGGCGCACCGGGCCTGTCGACGACAGACACGGTTCGCGAAATGGTTTCAATACCGTCCTGCACCACGCCGATATTCTCAAACAGGCCCGATACTTCCCACATGATCCAGTGCGCCATGCCTTTCAGGCGCAGCACCAGACCAATGGCAAAGGCAATGGCGCCTGCGGTGATGGCACCGGCAGACCACAGCCATAATGCCACGACACTGACCCCGAACAGGTTGATGGAGTTGAGCACGTTCAGCGTGGTAATCAGCAGCGTCGACAGGCGCATCTGGCGATGCACATTGTCCAGGAACGGTTCCATGCCGGCACGGGCATATTCGTCTTCGAATTCCGTGTGGGCAAACATTTTGACGGTCGGGATGTTTGTATAGCTGTCGACAATCCTGCCGGTCACCACCGAGCGCGCATTTGCCTGGGCCTTGGACACTCGCTTCAGTTTGGGCACGAAATAATAAAGCGCGCCCAAATAACCGATCAGCCAGACCAGCATCGGCATCGCAAGCCGCCAGTCGCTGGCGGCAAACAGGGTAATGGCGGCGGTGAAGTACACCACCACAAAGACGAACACGTCGGCTGTTTTCAGCACCACTTCGCGCACCGCAAGCGATGACTGCATCACCTTGGTGGCCACGCGCCCGGCAAAATCGTTCTGGAAAAATTCCAGCGATTGGCGCAGCACATAGCGGTGTGCCTGCCAGCGGATCAGCATCGGGTAATTGCCCATCAATGTTTGGTGAATGATCAACTCATACAGAAAATTGAGCACCGGATGCAGCACCAGGACCAGAACCGCAAGCAGGCTGAGTTGCCACCAGTAATCCTGAAACACCGTATCCGGCGTTGTCTTGGCCAGCCAGTCTACAACCGATCCCAGAAACGCAAACAGCGAGACCTCTATGGTTGCCACAACAGCCGCCAGAACCGACGTCGCCAGCACCCACGGCCAGAACGGCTTGGTATAGTGCCAGACAAACCCGCTCAGTGTCGCAGGCGGCATCGCCGCTTCCTCTTCAGGAAACGGTTGTGTCCTCGCCTCGAACCATTTGAACAATCCGTCCAGCATAAATAGTCTTTCTACAAACTTTTTGGCAGGTCTTGCTCTCCAATACCGGCAAAACCTTGACCATTGCTATTATACGACATTGTTCAGCAATTGCCGCATGACAGCCATGCGTCACTGAAGCTGTTGAATAAGCAGTCCAAGGCGTTACAACACTCCTTCATCAACCCATTACCTCAATATGACAAATCCTGAAAACAGGGAAAGCGAGCCCGCATGGATACCATCGGCAAACGTATCACGCATGCCCGTGAGAGTAAGAGTTATGATATCAACCA
Organism: uncultured Anderseniella sp.; assembly: GCA_938039915.1. GTDB lineage: Bacteria > Pseudomonadota > Alphaproteobacteria > Rhizobiales > Aestuariivirgaceae > Anderseniella. The sequence goes on along the minus strand of CALHUA010000216.1, from coordinate 12,600 downwards.
GCTGTCGGACCGCGTCGGTGTAAAAGCCGAAACAATACTCGCCTGGGAAGCCGACGAACGCGACCCGCGGGCCAACCGGCTGTTGCGTCTGGCCGGTGCGCTGGATGTCGGCTTTGCATGGCTCATGGTCGGCGAAGACTATGAACCTGACGAAACAGAAGATGCGGGCAGGCTATCCTCGGTTGAAGGTAAACTGCAGCGCATCCGGCACCTGTACGCCGAACTCGGCGTGCTGATAACCAGCCTTGAGCAGGACACGCGCTTCATGATGGCACGCGACGAAGAACTGGAAGAGCTTGCCGAAGTCGATGAGACCACGCAGAAAAATTGATTTCTGATCAGCTCTTCAATATGTCCAGCACACGGTCGGAAACCTCGCGCAATCCGGCACTGCCTCCCACTTCGTAAGGGATGAGATTGCCGTCGGAAAATGCGGCTCGCACGGCATTGCGGAAGGTTTCGCCGGCACCGGCCAGTTCCGGCGAGTTCATCGTTTCTCCGAGCCAGTCCAGCATCATGGCGCCTGACAGCAACATCGCCGACGGATTCGCCTTGCCGCTTCCCATGATGTCTGGTGCCGTGCCGTGGCACGGCTGGAACAGGCCATGCTTGTCGCCAATGTCAGCTGACGGCGCCATGCCCATACCGCCCATCAGCGCGGCCGCCTGGTCTGACAGGATGTCACCGAACATGTTTTCCGTGATCATGACGTCAAACACCCACGGATTGCGCACCAGCGCCAGCGCCGTTGCATCCACATAGGCATGATCTGCCGTGAGCTCCGGAAACTTTGCCGCGCGTTCGTAGAACACCTTGCGCATGAAGGCGAAACTGCCAAACACATTTGCCTTGTCGACACAGGTGACACGGCCCTGCCCGCGGCCCTGCCGTTTCCGGCGTTCGGCAAGTTTGAGGGCAAAGTCCGACAGCCGTTCAGTACCTTTGCGCGTGATCACCATCGTGTCACGGGCTTCATAGTCGCCCACCATTTCGCAGGCACCGCGAGAGGCAAACAGCCCTTCGGTGTTTTCACGGATCAGCACGAAATCAAGCTGGGCGGCACGCGGGTCTTTCAGCGGCACCGGAGAACCGGGAAACGTTTCAACCGGCCGCACACCGGCATAAAGATCAAAGATTTCACGCAACTCAATCTGTGGCGTGATCTCGCGGCCGTCTTCATACCTGATATCAGGCAGGCCCATGGCGCCCAGCAGCATGACGTCGGCAGCTCCAGCCTTTTTCACCACATCGTCAGGCAGCGCGACACCGGTATCCCTGAACACGCCCGCACCGGCTTCAAGGGTCTCGTAGGTGAACGAGAAGCCGCCCGACCGTGCCGCCAGCACGTCCAGACATTCAAGGCACGGATCCATGACCTCCCGGCCAATGCCATCACCGGGAAGAACTGCAACATGGATGGAATTTGATGAAGTCATTGGAGAGGTCTTCCCTGAGGTGAAATGCGATCAAACCTGCGCACCGACTTGGCCGCCACAAGATCGGAGGTGGTTTCTGAAAATGCCAGATAGTGCGGTGTCTCCATATGCGCAGCGAACGCTGCTTCGTCCTCATAGGCTTCGTACAGGAACACAACGTCCTCACTGTCATCGTGTTCGATGCAAACATCGAACACGAGACAACCAGGCTCATTGGACAGCGACTTTTCAGCCTGTATCAGCATCAACGGCATAAACGCGTCCAGCATATCCGGCTTCAGGCGAAATTCCGCCGTAACAACAAACATGAATTTCAGCCCCGATATTCGGATTGATCTACTGATGTCGGGGTTTTGCCACACCGTCCCGGCCACATACCAGTGAAAAAATCTTTGCGCTCGGGTAAAACTGGCTTTTGTCTGTCTGGGGAAAACCCCTGACAGCGCTTGAACACCATCCCGGCTCAGCTTACACACCACGGCACAGTTTCGGCTTCCCATCACCAGGGCGATTCGCTGGTTTTTCAGGAGCATCCGATCAGATGCCTCAATACTGTGTCCACGGTCTCTTGCTCAAATCGGGCTACGATATTCCTGAACTGCCTACCGGGCAGGCGCAGCCGGTCCTTGATGAGATACCGGTAGAGATGGTGATGACCACGCTGCCTGCTTCCATCGACCACCATACGGTTACCAGGGACGGCTACCTGCTTGGCGACAATCAGATCATGATCGTGCTGGACAATGGCATTCGATGTCTCATCGAGGCAGGAAATCGTGTCAGCATAGACCCCGGCAGCGCACACAACGAACCGGCAGCCCGCCTGTTTGCTCTTTCAGCCGGCCTCGGCTGCCTGTTGCATCAGCGCAACTATCTTCCGCTACATTGCGCAGCCGTGGACACGGCAAAGGGCTGTGTGGCATTTTGCGGCAATGCCGGTGACGGCAAGTCCACCCTTGCAGCAAGTTTTCAGACAGCCGGGTTCAGCCTGTTCAGCGACGACAGACTGACCGTTCACACCACGGCAGAGCACTCCTACCTGGCGGCCCCGTCGATACCGGCTTTGCATCTGTATGAACAGTCCGGCGAAATGGCCGGCCTCGGCGATGATCATCTGGCAGTGGATTCATACCGGTTCGGCAAGCATATTCATCTGGTGCCTGACGCGTACAGCCAGCATCCCCGCCCGATGGCCGGATTGTATTTTACCGACTGGAACGAAGACGAGACCGCGGAACCGGTCATTGAACCCATGGGTCAGCTCAATGCCATGATGCGACTGAGGCGGGATGTGTCCCTGACCCATCTGATCGCACCGCTGGGCCGGGAACAGCAATTCATGACATGGGCAGCAGGCCTGTGTGGCAGTGTTCCGGCCTTCCATCTGGTCAGGCCGCGCAATAAGAACCGTCATGAGCACTGCATGAGCTTGATTATTTCACACGTCCGGGACACTTTCGGCACATGAGCCAGCACAACATCAAATCTGACAGCATTCTGATTCGCACCAGCCAGTTGCCCGCGGCTGAACTTGGCCCCGATGATACCGTGCTGCTGGACGCCGAACGCGGTGTCTATTACGGGCTTGAGGGACCGGCCCGCCAGATCTGGGAAAAGCTGGGCGAAGAGACCACGCTTGACGAAATCTGCAGCTCGTTGATCAAGGAATACGATGTCGAGCGTGAACAGTGTGAAAGCGACACCCGCGCGTTCCTGGACGAGTTGATTGAGAACGGCCTTGTCAAAGTCCGCTGACGGCATCTGGCAGCGGGCAGGCCGCCTGTCTGCCGGGCACTGGAAAGCCCTGCTGACTGCGGTCTGGCTGTTGGCCAGGGCACGATATGAACATCACCACAAACCCATCAAGGCCGTCCTGGAGCGTTTTGAAGCGACCGGTTCCCGATCCATTGCAACACCTGTGGAAACTCAGCTGGTCGGATGGGCACTGAATTCAGCGGCTGCACGAGTGCCATGGCGGTCGGACTGTCTGCTGCAGGCCATGGCCGGGTCAATGTGGCTGGACCGGATTGGCCGAACCTACAAGCTGAACATCGGTGTCCGGAAAAATACTGCAGGTGGTCTTGAGGCACATGCGTGGCTGACAAGTGGCGACATTGTCGTCACCGGCAATCTGCCCGATTTGAAGGAATTTTCACCCATGCCGCTCGAAAACGGAATATCAAGATTTTAGCAGTCGAATCGTTACGTCGTATTCGGACTAAAGGTTTGGCTGGTTCACCGGACAGGACATGGCGTTCTCATTGCTTGTCTCAACGCATTGTCAGGACACGTAAACATCTGAATGCATTAATGAAATACACGATAAAAAGAACCGCTGAGCCAAATCATGGCTGTACAAGGCTTGGCGCAAAAGGTATAAAACAGGTGCTCGGTGGGTCAACCGCGTCGTGATGATTCTGTCATCCGCTATTCGATCCTGGCTCCCGGCGTTTTTCCGGTTTGTAAGTCAATATGCGTTCCAGGCTCGCCAATGATTGGGAGCATGCAGGGAATACAGGCGCGTTGAGGATTGGCATATGAGAACTATACAGCGGATCCAGCTACCGACGGAAAAGGCGCCGATGACGCGGCAGTCCGCGCGAACACGTGAATGGTCGCGGCCCGGCCTTCATGTCAATGACATCGCCGCTATCACCCGGGGCGGGTTCTCGTCAGCAGGCGTTGACAACTGCTTTGAGCCCGATGGTTTCCGCTGCCAACCGTAGAACCGGCCAGTTCAGAGAATGAAATCGTTCTCGTGAAGTTGACTTATGTTCGCGATTCCCCAGAACTCTACACTGTTGTTCGTGTCGAGCTGAAGAACGACATGACCATCGACGACACTCATGGCTGACTGCAGAGCGGTGAAATCGGCAAACCCGAAATCAGACACATCCACAACATCGCCCAGGGTGGGACCTGCGGCAAAATCAATGATCACATCATTGCCGCTGCCGCTGCTGAACACGAATGTGTCGCTGCCGGTACCACCCTGCAACAGGTCATTGCCGCCCCGGCCGTCTATGACATCATTGCCATGTGAGCCGATCAGCGTGTTGTCGTTGTTGTCACCATACAGGTTGTCGTCAAAGCTGGAGCCCCAGACGCCCTCGATGCTGGTGTAGGTGTCGCCGACTGCGTCACCCGTATTCGCCGCGGTATTCATCATGTCGACGGTCACACCGGTAGCGGATCCCATGTACGCCGCCGCATCGCGGCCGCTGCCACCATCGAGTGTATCGGCGCCGGCGCCACCATCCAGAATGTCGCTGTCCGCGTCTCCATACAGGAAATCGTCGCCATCATCTCCGAACAGCCTGTCCAGTCCATTGCCGCCGTGCATCGTGTCGGCACCTGTTGTTCCGAGACCGATGTCATGGGTGCTTGAGCCGGTATAGGGGCCGTCGTTCAGGCGCAGATCGAAGCTGTAAGCCTGATCGACAAATCCACCCTCACCGTCATCAACACGTATGATAACCGTGCGGTTGGTAATGGTGCCGGACACCAGGGAGGAATCAGCACGGATCACCAGCTCGTTGTTGACGATTTCCAGATCCGGATCAACGACAGGCGCACCTGTACCATCCACGAAGCTGAACGTGTGGGTGTCATTGACATCTGGATCGACGACATTGTCCAGATCCACAACTACTGAACCTGCCAGCACATCGAAGTTGTTCCAGATGCCACAATTGATCAGGGCTTCACGATAGCTTTCGGAGTACAACTGCGTAATTTCAGTCGGCGCGTCGTTCGTACCAGTAATCGTTATCGTCACGGTTGCCGTATCGGTACCGCCGGTACCGTCGGAAATGGTGTAGGTGAACGTATCTGTTGTGGATTGTCCGGTCGGCAGATAGTCGTACTGACCATTTGGATTGTACACATATGTGCCGTTCGGCTGCATCGTGACTTCCGCACCCGAGGCAAGGACAATCGGCAGGCCCGGCGTGAACACTGCGCCATTGACTTCCGTTACGGCAAGAGGATCGCTGTCAGGGTCACTGTCAACGCCATTGCCGTTGTCAGCGAGAACATTGTCGGTGACAATTGTGTCCTGATCCGTAGTCTCGGCATCGTCACGAGCAACAGGCGGATTTTCGTCGTCGACAATAGTCGTTGTCACAGATGGTGTGCCGATGTTGCTGTTGCCGGGGTTGGACAGGATGATCTGGTAGTCTTCATCACCTTCGTAATCTGGATCATTCACCGTATCCAGTGTGAATGTCAGCGGTGCATACGAGCTGTTTGGTGTATAGGTCAGCGATGATCCTTCCAAATTGGCATTTGGAATGTCTTGCAGGAATTCTGTACCTGAGCCGGCTGTACCGTTTTGAATGCCGATTGTCGCGCTCGCGCCATCATCGTGGCTTGTATCGGCCCCGGCAAAATCAGTGTCCAGGTACAATATCTCGATCTGGCCCGTGGCTTCATCCAGAATCAATTGAACAGTGCCGCCATCGCTGCTGCCTGCATTAAAATAGGGCACGTCGGTCCACTCTATGATGAACTGCTGGGAACCCGGCGACCCTGTTGTGCGGACATGGACATCACCTGAGACATTGGGACTGAGATCATCCCAGAACGCTGCTATGGCAGGGTTTCCACCCAGCACGTTTCCGGCACCGATATCGCCATTGGTCCAGGTGCTGCCAGTCGCGGTTCCAAATGTGACGTACCCGTTGGTATCGACATTTACCGACGTATAGGATGTGCCGAAGTAATCGAACGCAAAGCCGATTGAAGTGGCGACCGTTGCATCATCCGAATTGCTGTTGCCAAGCTGCGTTGTCCCGATCTGCCCTACAATACTTGTTGCACCCGAAGCCCCGCCCGGGGTGAAGTCTTGCGTATATGTGTCGGCCGGAGGCGCGGTATAGGTGAGCGTGTTTCCCGAGAGGGTATAATTCGGATCGGCATCAACAGCCGCTGTCACCGAAGCGATAAAATCCGCATAATCTGCGCTGGTTGTGTCAACATCGCCCAGCGTCAGGTCAACCGACACCGTTTGACCGGGAGACAAGGTGTCCACCTCATCGATACTGATTGTGTAGTTGGCGCTGGCGCCTTCAGTGACATTGGCACTGCCGGTGATGTTCCAGTCCGGCGTGCCATCCGGGGTTACGGTAATGTCCAGAGTGGATGATTCTGATGCACCACCGTCCAGTGTCGTATATGTCACTTGCGGAACAGTACCGGTGAAACCCTGCGCAGGAACAAACACGTAGCTGCCGTCATCATTTATGGTCAGGTCGCCTTCGGTCAAGCTTGCGGTTTGCCCCGCATTAAAAGTGCCCGCTACCCCGGCGATCGTAAACGTTTGGACTTCTATGGTGCCTGATGTGTCGGCATCATTGACAAGCACCCCGTTTGCAGCGGTTACAGTCAGCGTCACATCTTCTGCGGTTGTCCCGAGGTCCGGCAGAACATCGGCGGAGAAGGAGAAACCACCCAGAATACCTACGCTTCGCACACTTGGATTGCCGGAACCGATCACATCGTCATACAAAATGGTGAAGGAGGACGCTCCATTTGTGATACTTGCATTTACGGATCCGCGGTCGTCATTGTTGGAGCCGCTGATGATGTCAGAAGTCGCCACATTTCCGCTTATGGCTACAGTGTTGTCAGTCGAGTTGACCTCTGACAACGTGACGGTGCCGGTACTGTTGACCGTGACCTGATCGCGACTATTATTGGCGCTGTCCTGACGCCAATCGATATCAGAAATTACAAAATTGATGTTGTCCACGGTGACCGGCGTACCACCCGCGCCAGAGCCGCCGAGCGTGAAGTTAACAGCGATCTGGATCTGTGCAGGGCCGGTACTTAGCGGATCAGTAGTGACGGCAAGATCATCAATACCACCAAGTGCACCACCCGCCGCAGAGTCTTCCGCGGGTCGTTCAATGCCCAGAAACGTGAACGGCACAGGTGAGTTGACCACTTCCGAAACGACGATTGTAACATCAACTGTTTGGCCCGTGGAGCTGGTCAAGGTGAAGGTGTTGGACAGTTCTCCATTTGTCCAGACCACATTGTTCCAGTTCAAAGAGAAATTACCGAGAATACCGGACCATTCCTCCTGCAGTTGCGCAGTGATCGGGAAGCCTGCTTCGATAGAGCCGGTCTGGACTTCAAGGTCCCAATCAGCACCACGGTCTACATGACCGGTCAGATCATCAGACGCGGCCACGTCAGCTCCGGTTGCGGCGGCCAGTGCGGCGACCGCATCAGCATCTGCACCGAAATCACAACCATAGACAAGGAAGTCTGCATTTTCAGCCAGTGCATCACCAATTGAACCCAGTTCGTCGGCGTACTGGCCTTCAATATTTTCCTGATCGATGAAGCTGGATCCCAACCGGAATTCGCCTTCATCACCGTGCGACATAACATGTATCGCATCGATACCGGACCTACCTTCAACAACAGAAGCCATGAAAGCAACGCCATCTACACCCGGTTCGACGATATGAACTTCAAATGCCGGATCAATGCCGTCGATCAGTTGTTGGACGTCGCTTACACTGCCGTCCACAAAGACAATCTGCACGCCAGCATCGCTGGATACTTCGGTCAGGTCAGCCGGACCATCGGTTGCTGCATCAATGATTGACGCATTGACGGCACTGGCAGCGTCGGCCGGTGTCAGTTCAGCCTGCTGGATCGATACAACAGCGGTATCGATACGAATCCAGGCCTCATTTACCGCGCCTTCACCACCTGAACGGTATTCTCCGGTCTGAGCATTCACCACTATAGGTTGCCCGGCTGGCAGGTTGCTGGACAGGGTGAAATTAACAGTTTCCCCTGCGCCGTCACCGGTGCCGGGAAGAGCCACTTCAACCTGTGTTCCTGCCGCCAGGTCCAGGTGGGGCACAAGTGAAATTTCACCAATAAATTCAGATGCTTCACTCAAAGCAAAAACATCAAATCCAACGCCGTCACTCATACTAACTCTCCTGCGCCACACGACTATTCGCGGTTCGCTATACGAGCATTGAATCCCGGATGGATTAATTTATTTAAAACTTGAACATACTTGTTGGCATCTTGGTTGACTGAATCTTACTCAACTATTACACACATAATCCGTATGCAAATTATTATCAGTCAGACCCACCCGCGCAGATAGTAGACCAGCATTCCAATCCACTCCTTGATTGCCTGTGTGGAGTAGTCGAGTGCTTTGGAATTCGGCAGGAACGCAAACACCGACCTTGCCTCAATGGATGACGACAAGGCATCGATTGAAACCGGAGTGAACCTTACGCCTGCTCTGCTGAACACGGCGGCCGCGCGCGGCATATGCAGGGCAGATGTAACCAGCAGCGCCGATGAAAAACCGTTCTCCCGCATGCTGGCCAGGCTGTTGACGGCGTTTTCGCGGGTGTTTCGGGCTTCGCTTTCCAGCACGATATCCGCATCATCGACACCAAACTCTCGCAGAAATCCGGCAATCACGTCCGCTTCAGATCTGGTATCAAGCTGCGAAACAGGACGCCCGCTGCTGACCAGTATCCGATCCACCTTGCCTGCCTTCAACAGGCGGGCGGCATGCAATATGCGATCCGCGCCGGATTTCAGGTCTGCATAGGGGTTGAGCTTTTGTGACTGAACGCTCACGCCACCCAGAACAATCGCCACATCAGCTTTTGGTAAGGTATCGATACTGACTATTGGGTGTTGTTCTTCAAGCGAGTTGATCAGGGCCAACGCAACAATTGGGGTAGCCGCCAGCCACAGATAAAGCGTTCCGAGGGTGATCAGGGCTACTGCTTTGCGGCGTCTGCCCAACGCAAGTGAAAAAAGACATGCCAGCCCCGCCAGAACAGCAAACCCGACCGGGTAGACAAACAAGGGGATAATCTTATCGAGAAACAGGGACATGATAAATCGCAGTTTGGAGGGTGTCGCCTCGATTTGTCGAGCGTTTGTTTTGGCACTGTTGAGCGTTGCTTTATGCACCAGGCATCCGGCGTAAATGGGGCCTGTCAGTTCCGGATACTTTCAATTTCACATCGCCCGTAAAGACTCTTTTAGGGCTCTCAAGGTAGTTTTGCGCGGCTGGGATACCGTTCACACGGCATCCTGAGCGCGTTAACCCACTTGAGCGACGGGTAGTTGGTAATGTGTATTGAGTCAGTAAATCGGTGTGCCTGTGCCGGTTACCACCGGGGCATTCGATAATGAGTATAGACGGCGACGGCAACGACAACATCCTCAATGGAACAACCGGTGATGACACCATCAACGGATTTGCCGGGGATGACACCATCAACGGTGATGCCGGCAACGACACCATCAATGGTGGCGACGACAATGACTGGATCGACGGTGGTGCCGGCAACGACGTAATCGACGCCGGCGACGGCGACGATATCGTCATCTACGATGTCAATGACACCACACTCGCGGTTGGCGGATCCGGCAGCGACATCCTGGTCTACAGTGAAGACGATTACGATAACTATTATGACGCGGTTGCAGTTGCAGCCCAGGGTTTCGAATTTTCGGCAATCCGGTACACAGACGGCACTGACGATGTCTATGAAATCTTCGATCTCAATGACAGCTACGTTGAAGAGCGCCGGTATCATAGTGATGGTACCTATACACTAACCGTCTTCGATTACAATCAGACCGAGACATGGTCTGAGTGGATCCGCATCTACGATGCCAACGGCAATCAGACATATGAAGAATTCGTCGATGACAACAATGGCGGCGGTGGCAACCAGAACACGGCACCGGAAGACTTTGCCCCGGTAACCGAAGATCTGGTCCTGACTGTTACGGGTAACCTGTTTACTGACGATCTTGCCAACAATCCGGGTGGCACATATGTGCTCACCGAAATCGCCGGGGTCACTGTACCGGGCACAGGTACGGTATCCATAGCCGGAACATACGGAACACTGGAAGTCGCGGCCGACGGCAGTTACACCTATACTCTGGATAACTCCCTGGTTCAGGACTTTACCACCGACGATATTATTCCCGATACCTTTGCCTATAATTTCACCGAAGACGGTTTCGGACTGAACACCGATCTGATTGTCGAGATTACCGGCAACAACGATGCACCGATTGCCAGCGACAATACCGCCACGGTGCAGGAAAACATCAATCTGCAGGCCACCGGCAACGTTATCACCGACGATGACGGGTTCGGTATCGACAGCGACATTGAAAACCAGCCCATCGGCATTGTCGAGGTCAACAGCGTCAGCCTGAACCCGACCGGCACGACCCAGGTTGCAGGCACCTATGGCACACTGACCATTGACGGCGCCACCGGCGATTACACCTATGACCTGGACAACAACCTCCCAGCCGTCCAGGCGCTGGACTTCGGCGATACACTGGTTGATTCCTTCACCTACAGCCTGACCGACGGCAGCATTGTTACAACGGCTGACCTGGATGTCACGATCGAGGGATCGGACACCAGCGTCCAGGCCTTTGCAGATGTCAATACCACGACCGAAGATGACGTGGTCGCAGCCACCGGCAACGTGCTCGACAATGACTTCGGGCTTGGTATTACCGTCATCAACGTCAATACCACCGCAGTCGCGACTTCTGGCGACACTGTGATTGTCGGTACCTATGGTACTTTGACCATAAGCGCGGACGGTTCATACTCATATTTGGTTGATCCTGGTTCAAATGCTGCTCAGGAACTGAAAGACGGCGAAACACTCACCGAGACATTCACCTACACAGCCGAAAACGCTTTCAACAATACCGAAAACTCCAACCTGACAGTCACCATCAACGGCGTAAACGACGTCGCTGTAGTGACGGGTGATGATACGGCCGAAGTGACCGAAGACGCGGGCAATCCGCCGTTCGATCTTGGTATTCTGGTCGTAAATGACGCCGATGCCGGGGAATCATCATTCCAGGCGGGCAATTATGCCGGCACCTACGGTACCGTCGCGCTCACCGCCCTGGGCAGCTATACCTATACCCTGAACAATTCAGATTTGCTGGTGCAATCCCTGGGCGAGGGCATCACCGCCACGGATACGGTCACCATCCAGGCATTTGACGGATCGACGCACGATGTCACCGTCACCATAACCGGCGTCAACGACGTCGCGGTCGTCGGCGGCGATGATCAGGGCAGCGTTACTGAAGACGACGACCCGCTCACCCTGACCGATTCAGGGATTCTGACGGTTGCGGATGTGGATACCGGTGAAGCCGAATTCAATCCGGCAACCATCGCGGGCACGTATGGTTCCTTGACCATCGATGCACTGGGTAACTGGACGTATTCCGCTGACAACACACCACTGACCATCCAGCAGCTTGGCGCTACCGCGACCTTGACCGAGACCATCACTGTGTCAACCCTGGACGGTACGACCCACACTATTGATGTGGTGATCAACGGCACCAATGACGCGGCCATTATTGGCGGCGTGGACACCGGCAGCGTCAAGGAAGATGACGACCCGGTAACACTGACAACTTCTGGCGCGCTGACCATCTCAGACATCGATCTGGGAGAAGAGGTCTTCAATGCCAACACCACGGCTGGCCTGTATGGTTCGCTGACCATAGACGCTGCCGGCAACTGGACCTACTCGGCAGACAATACCCTGCCGGCCATCCAGGCGCTTGGCGAAGGGTCGTCTGTGACCGATACCATCACCATTCAGTCAATTGACGGCACCACCCACGATGTCACGATCACCATTGAGGGCACCAACGATCCTGCGGTCATCAGTGTAGGCGTTCTGCCGACCGTCACTGAAGATGACGACCCGGCCACACTGACCGGGGTTGGTACGCTCAACATTACTGACCTTGATACCGGCGAAGCCCAGTTCACTCCCAGCAACACTAACGGCCTGTACGGCACCCTGACGCTGGATGCGGCAGGCAATGCATCCTACAGCGCAGACAATACCCAGGCGGTTATTCAGGCACTTGGTGCGGGAAGCACCCTGACCGACACCATCACAATCACGTCGGTGGACGGCACAACCTTCGACGTGAATGTGGTCATCAACGGCACCAATGATGCTGCTGTCATTGGCGGCGTTGACACGGGCGGTGTTACCGAGGACGGCGGTGTTGCAGAAACCGTATCCGGCACCCTGACCATCTCCGATATCGATACCGGTGAAGAACTGTTCACCACCGG
>CALHUA010000215.1 GCA_938039915.1 uncultured Anderseniella sp. | reverse complement strand
GCTGATCCCGCTGGTCACCATCACCTTCTTCTTCTTCGGCTGGTGGATCTACTGGGCCTTTCCAAACGGTCCGGGCTTTATCGGCGGGCTGGAAGACGGCTCGGCCAATGCACCATGGTCTCCAACCATGGCCACAAACCTGAGTGACCGCATTACCGGCGTGTTCTGGGCAGCCTTCCTGCTGTTCTCCTGGACAGCAGCCTCGATTGTCTCGGGTTCGGTCATCGAGCGCATTCGCTCAACCGCGTTCTGGATACACGCCGTACTGATCGGCTCGGTGTTCTGGATCATTGATGCATCCTGGGGCTGGCACTATGCCGGCTGGATGGTCAAGGTGCTTGGCTACCACGATGCCTACGCATCCGGCGTTATTCACGCCATCGCAGGCGGTTATGCATTGGGTGTCCTGGTGGTTCTCGGACCGCGGCTCGGCAAGTTTGCTGCCGACGGCACACCGCGCGATATCCCGCCGCACAATCCCTGGCTGGTCACCATTGGCCTGTTCATGATCTATACAGGCTTCTGGGGCTTTTATGCCGCGTGCAACGTGCCGATCATCTCGCCCGAAGTCATTGACGGCCAGATCACAGGTGTTACCTGGACAGCAACCAATATCTATCTTGCTCCAACCACGCTGGGTGCCATTACCTTCAACTTCCTGATGTCATTGTCAGGCGGACTGCTGGTCGCTTACGTGGTGTCCAAGGGCGATGCCTTCTGGACATACTCCGGTGGCCTTGCAGGGATCATTGCAGCGTCTGCCGGTAACGATCTTTATCATCCGATCCAGTCCATGTTCATTGGTGGCTTCGGCACTTTCTGCGCCTACAAGCTGCACTACTGGGTCGAACGCAAGTTCAAGATCGACGATGCAGTTGGTGCTGTTGCGGTTCATGGTTATGCCGGTTTCATCGGTGTGACAATTGCCGGCTTCATGCTCTGGGGCCAGCCATCGTCGCCATATGAAGGCTATGCAGCCATCAACCCGCTGGGTAACTTCATTGGTGCCGTCATCATGTTCGGCGTACTTGGCTTCCTGCCGGCGTACGTCGTATCGAAGATCATGGCTGCAAGAGGCATGTTGCGTATTCCTGCAAAAGCCGAACTGCAGGGCCTTGATCATCATAGCGAGCTTGCCTATCAGGCGGCCATCGACGATGTCCGCGCTGCCGAGCGTGAACTTGCTGCAGCTCAGAAATAAGGAGGATAGATCATGTCTACCAATGGTATGGAAAGCTGGGCTGTCGATCTGAAGGACGTCGGAGCCATCTACCCCTTCCAGGGAACCGAAGTTATCCTGGTCATCCTGGGGCTTGCGTTCTGGATCGGGTTTCATGTGCTGCAGGCACGGGTCGAAGCCGGAGAACTGGCTGACGCTGAACGTGACTTCAACGCAGAGCACTCCAACAAAAGCATTGATCGATATTAGATCACCTTGCTAAGGCAAGGGCGGATGTGGCAATCGCATCCGCCCTTTTCTTTTGCCTGAAAAGAAAAAAACATTCCTGTGAGTTGAAAACGTTTCTCCATGGTGATAGCGTTTTTGCATGTAGCAACCACCTAAATGGACACAATACAAAATGTGCGGGATCGTAGGATTATTCCTCAAGGACAAATCGCTGGAACCGAAGCTGGGCTCGATGCTGACCGACATGCTGATTACCATGACGGACCGCGGTCCCGACAGTGCGGGCATCGCCATTTACGGCCGGGACGAAGACAATAATACCAAGCTGACAATCCAGTCGGGAAACCCCGGCCAGGACTTTGACGGCCTGGACAAAGCCCTGTCGGAGGCGGCAAACGCCCAGGTTTCCATGCGGATCAAGGACACGCATGCGGTTCTGGAAGTGTCCGACGAACATGCAGACGATGTGCGCGCTGCCCTGGCGGAATTGCGACCGAACGTACGCGTCATGAGCGCCGGGGACATCATGGAAATCTACAAGGAAGTCGGCCTGCCGAAGGATGTGGCCGACCGTTTCGACCTGGCTGAGATGAGCGGCAGCCACGGCATCGGTCATACCCGCATGGCGACCGAGTCTGCGGTGACCACCATGGGCGCGCATCCGTTTTCAACCGGGTCCGACCAGTGCCTGGTGCACAATGGCTCGTTGTCCAATCACAACAGCCTGCGGCGCAAGCTGAAACGTGACGGCATCGCTTTTGAAACCGACAATGATTCAGAAGTTGCTGCCGCCTACCTGACCAGCAAGATGAACCACGGCAGCAATCTTGGTGAGGCCCTTGAATCCAGCCTCGACGATCTGGACGGGTTTTTCACCTTTGTCGTCGGCACCAAGGACGGGTTCGGCGTTGTGCGTGACCCGATCGCCTGCAAGCCCGCAGTCATGGCCGAGACCGATCAGTACGTGGCGTTCGGATCCGAGTACCGGGCGCTGGTCAACCTGCCGGGTATCGAGCAGGCCCGTGTTTGGGAGCCTGAGCCTGCAACCGTTTATTTCTGGGAGCACTGAGCCCATGCAAACCATCGACATGGCCTCCACCGAACTTCGCGAGGCTAATTCCACATTGCAGGCCCAGAAAGCCGACACCAACCAGAAGGCGTGGGAAATTGTGAACCCAAAGGGCAGCCACGCCATTGCCTGTGGCCTGGACGGGCCCATTGAGGTTACCGTGCGTGGCTCCACCGGATATTACTGCGCCGGCATGAACAAGCAGGCCCACATCCACATTGTCGGTTCCGCCGGTCCCGGCGTTGCGGAAAACATGATGTCGGGCACCGTTGTTATTGACGGGGACGCCAGCCAGTATGCCGGCGCTACCGGTCATGGCGGCCTGCTGGTCATCAAGGGCAACGCCTCATCGCGCTGCGGTATTTCCATGAAGGGTATCGACATCGTCGTACACGGCAATATTGGCCATATGAGCGCCTTCATGGCCCAGTCCGGCAACCTGGTTGTGCTTGGCGACGCTGGCGATGCACTGGGCGATTCCCTGTATGAAGCGCGGCTCTTTGTGCGCGGCACAGTCAAGAGCCTGGGCGCCGACTGCATCGAAAAGGAAATGCGGCCGGAACACCTTGGGATTCTGAAGGACCTGCTTGAGCGCGCGGACGCGGACGCCAAGCCGGAGGAATTCAAGCGCTATGGCTCGGCCCGCAAACTCTATAATTTCGACGTTGATAACGCGTCTGCGTATTAAGGGGCGACAATGAACAAGATGACCAAGGACGTATCAGGTATTCCACACACGGTGCCGCAGAAGCCCGCGACATTCACCGATCCGGTTAATGCTGAGATCCGGCGCGCGGCAGCAACCGGCATCTACGACATCCGGGGGGGCGGTGCAAAGCGCAAGGTACCGCATTTCGACGATCTGCTGTTTCTCGGCGCATCGATTTCACGATATCCGCTGGAAGGGTACCGCGAAAAATGTGAAACGAAAGTAGTGCTCGGTACCCGGTTTGCAAAGAAACCGATCGAACTGGACATTCCGATTACCATTGCGGGCATGAGTTTCGGTTCGCTTTCAGGGCCGGCCAAGGAAGCGCTGGGGCGCGGCGCAAGCGCTGCCGGCACCTCGACCACGACCGGCGACGGCGGCATGACGGAAGAAGAACGCGGGCATTCCGACAAGCTGATTTACCAGTACCTGCCGTCACGCTACGGCATGAACCCCGACGACCTCCGGCGTTGCGATGCCATTGAGGTCGTGGTCGGCCAGGGTGCAAAACCCGGCGGCGGCGGTATGCTGCTGGGCCAGAAAATCTCCGACCGGGTTGCGGAAATGCGCAACCTGCCCAAGGGAATCGACCAGCGTTCAGCCTGCCGTCACCCTGACTGGACCGGCCCGGATGATCTGGAAATCAAGATCCTGGAACTGCGAGAAATCACCAACTGGGAAAAACCGATCTACATCAAGGTCGGCGGTGCCCGGCCCTACTTCGACACCACGCTGGCGGTCAAGGCAGGCGCGGATGTCGTTGTACTTGACGGCATGCAGGGTGGCACGGCAGCAACACAGGACGTGTTTATTGAACATGTGGGCCAGCCGACGCTGGCCTGCATTCGCCCCGCGGTCCAGGCCTTGCAGGACCTGGGCATGCACCGTGAAGTACAGCTGGTCGTGTCAGGCGGCATTCGCACCGGCGCAGACGTGGCAAAGGCGCTGGCACTGGGCGCTGATGCCGTATCCATCGGGACAGCGGCCCTGATTGCACTGGGTGACAACGATCCGCGCTGGGAAGCTGAATACAACGAACTGGGCACCACGGCAGGTGCTTATGACGACTGGCATGAAGGCCGGGACCCAGCCGGCATAACGACACAAGACCCGGAGCTGATGGCCCGGTTTGATTCGATTGCCGGTGGACGCAGACTGTCCAACTACCTGAAAGTCATGACACTTGAGGCGCAAACCATCGCGCGGGCCTGCGGCAAAAACCACGTCCATAACCTGGAGCCGGAAGACCTGTGCGCATTGACCGTTGAGGCTTCCGCCATGTCAGGTGTGCCTCTTGCAGGGACAAACTGGGTTCCCGGACGCGACGAGAGTTACTAAAAACACATACAACTACAACCACAGAGAAGTCTGGGAGGACACAAATTCATGGCAACTGATCTGGCCCAATTCGCCAAGGAAAACGGCGTCAAGTATTTCATGATCTCGTTCACCGATCTGTTCGGCGGGCAACGCGCAAAGCTGGTTCCGGCGCAGGCCATTGCCGACATGCAGAAAGAAGGTGCCGGATTTGCCGGGTTTGCCACCTGGCTCGACATGACGCCTGCCTATCCGGACATGCTGGCGGTACCCGACCCAGCATCAGTGATCCAGCTGCCATGGAAAAAGGACGTGGCATGGGTGGCCGGCAACTGCGTCATGGAGGACCAGTTCGTTGCCCAGGCGCCGCGCAACGTGCTTAACCGGCTGATTTCAGAAGCTGCTGATGAAGGCATGCGTGTAAAGACCGGCATCGAGGCTGAATTTTTCCTGCTGACGCCCGATGGATCACAGATATCAGACGAATACGATACCGCCGAAAAGCCCTGCTATGACCAGCAGGCAGTGATGCGACGTTATGATGTCATCGCGGAAATCTGCGACTACATGCTGGAACTGGGATGGGGTCCCTACCAGAATGACCATGAGGACGCCAACGGACAGTTTGAAATGAACTGGGAGTTTGACGACACCCTGAACACCGCCGACAAGCACTCGTTTTTCAAGTTCATGACCAAATCCGTTGCGGAAAAGCACGGCCTGCGCGCCACCTTCATGCCGAAACCGGTTGAAGGCCTGACCGGAAACGGATGTCACGCGCATATTTCTGTCTGGGACAAGGCTGGCAAGATCAATGTGTTTGCCGATGACGACATGGAACTTGGCCTGTCGGCAAAGGGACGGAACTTCCTCGGCGGCATCATGAAGCATGCATCCGCCCTGGCTGCGATCACCAATCCGACAGTGAATTCCTACAAGCGCATCAATGCACCTCGCACCATGTCGGGCGCAACCTGGGCACCCAACACCGTGACATGGACGGGCAACAACCGCACTCATATGGTCCGTGTGCCTGCACCCGGCAGGTTTGAACTCCGGCTGGCAGACGGTGCCGCCAATCCGTATCTGCTGCAGGCGGTTATCATTGCAGCAGGTCTCGACGGGGTGCGCAGCCAGGCCGATCCGGGCAAGCGTCATGACATCGACATGTATGCCGAAGGCCACAAGGTGAGAGGTGCCCCCAAGCTGCCGCTCAACATGCTTGATGCATTGCGCGAGTTTGACAAGGACAAGGGCCTCAAGGCGGCAATGGGCGATGAATTTTCTGCTGCCTATCTGAAAATGAAGCACCAGGAGTGGAACTCCTTCACGTCGCATTTCTCACAATGGGAGAAAGACAATACGCTGGATATCTAGGGTCAGAACTGATTTAATCCAACGCGTTATCAGCCACATTTAATGGAGCGTCCGAGTGCTTCCCGATGATCTGCGCAATCACTTCCTGACCTGGCAATGCCGCATAAGGCAAATCGCCATGCGTGAGCAGGAAGGCCGTCCCAGCCAGGGCATGCGGCCGAGGGTTCTTGCTGCCGATGGGGAGCAGCTGTCGGCCGGCATTATTGTGTTGCTGGTGCGCGAGGATTCGTTCGAAAGCACCGAGTTCCTGAAATTCCAGGTGCAAAAGTACAATGACCCGCAGGACGTCTACAAGAAGGCGCTGATATTCCTGCAGTCCACCCATTATCATCGTGCAGCCGAGTTTTCAGATGAAATGACGGGGCTGTTCAGCAAGGGGTCAGAACTGGTTGAGCGTATGGCAGGTGCTGGGAATATCACCCTGGAGTTCAGCCAGTTTTCGCAATCCTACAAGATACCGTGCCGGACACGCCTGCTGAATGGCGATGAAGCCGCCTACGAGGCAACGCTTTGGCACAATCGGGTGTTCAATCCGAATATCGGTTCAGACATCGAGATCGTCGGCTTCCAGCCGGATTGGGACGCAGCGGCTGCGCTCCTGAATACTGACGCAAAAGCAACCGCCTAAACCAGTTCTTTCATCGATCTTGTGAAGTTATGTGATCCACCTGAACCGAAGTGGTAGCCGTGTCAATGGAAACCGTCGATCATATTATCATTGGTGGCGGCGTTCTGGGCCTGTCCATCGCCTATCATCTCGCCCGTGACAGCCGGGAAAGCGTTCTCGTAATTGAACGCAATGAACTGGCCAGTGCCGCATCCAGCAAGGCGGCGGGCCTGATATTACAGGCCGCGGGAAAGGCATTCCAAACACCTCTGGTCAAGTTGACCCGCGATACGATGACACTACTCGAAGAAGACCTGGGCGAAACCATAGGGTTCCATGACGTGGGCAGCCTCAGGATCGCTGCTTCGTCGGCGCGCGAAGCGGAATTGCGGGGCATGGAGCGTGACGCGGCGAGCCATGGCATTCCATTCGAGCATTTGAGCGGTCAGGACGCTCGCGACAGGGCCCCGTGGTTGAACCCATCGAGGGCCCATCGCATTACATTGTTCCCGACCGATGGCTATGTCGACCCCTACATGCTCAGCACTGCCTATGGTCGAGCAGCGCGCAAGTCCGGAGCGCGAATCCGGACACGTACCGCGGTAAGCGATCTGATCGTCAATTCTGATTGCGTCACAGGCGTCAGGACGGCGTCGGGCGATGTGTTTGGCGGTTCCGTGA
This sequence comes from uncultured Anderseniella sp., assembly GCA_938039915.1. Taxonomy (GTDB): domain Bacteria; phylum Pseudomonadota; class Alphaproteobacteria; order Rhizobiales; family Aestuariivirgaceae; genus Anderseniella. Next base: position 6,420 of record CALHUA010000215.1, on the reverse strand, counting down.
TCGACGCTGCCGGAGCATGGGCGTCGCTCATTTCAGCCCGCGCCGGTTATCCTCTCCCCATGGCTCCCACTCGAAGTCACTACTGGATCACTGCTGCAGATACCTCCTATGGCGGCGATTTTCCGGTCACCCTGCTACCCGACGGCCATGCCTATATGCGCCCCGACACGGGTGCGATGGTGATCGGTGTGCAGGAGGCAAACTCGGCCACCTTTGACGCACGCCAACTGCCGGATGATATCAACACGTTCTCCCCTACCCGGGGTGAGGATCACTGGGATATTATCGCCGAGGCCATGGAGCCCTTGTCGGTCTTTTTCCCGGCAATTCCGCAGGCAAAGTTTGCAAGCTATGTCAGCGGGCTGTCCACTTATACGCCAGACGGGACCGTTCTGCTGGGCGCGGTTCCGGGACCATCCAATTTTTTCACCGCGGCTGGATGCTGCGGAAACGGTATCGCGCTGTCCGCCGGGGTCGGGTCGGCCATTTCAGCATTGGTACGCGGCAATGAGCCGGAATTTGACATAACGCCATTTGCTCCGGGCCGTTTCGGTTCAGTCGATCCGTTCTCGAGCGAATTTCGAGATCGCTGCTCTGCTGCGCGCGCCTTCAAATCTCACACTACTCCAAGTTCCTGATGCGCCCGCACCTGGGCGGATTGTTTCAAGACCAACAGGGAAGAGGCTGCTACCGATGGGACAACGATATAGTTGACCGGGTTGATTTTGCTGTGCTTGTCAAGTTGCTGGAAGGTTTGAAGCCAACATCGCTTATGAGAAACAATGTCTCAGATGGCGTGCAAATCCTGCGGTCCAGTCAGGCATCAGCAAGGCGAGTGCGGCGTTCGGCGCAGTGTTCCTGATTGCCATCTGGCCGCTGACCCTGTTCCGGTTTACGATCGCTGATCCCGATACGAATTTGAGCGCGTTGACAAACGGCTTTTTGGGGGGAACGCATTCCAATCACCGAGTTCCCCGTCAAAAAGCAATATTTTGCCGCGCTGGCCAAAATGGGTGATGCCGACCAAGAATCACCCAAACAATGTCATCTGGCTGGTTGCAGGATCGATCATGTTTGAAATGATCTCGATGATCCCGGAGAACGTCGTGAACAAGCAATGACCGTCAAACACTTGCGGTAGCAGCATCGTGCCGGGCCAGTATTCCTGAAACGTTTCTAGCCTGTGCCTATGCCTTTAAACCGCACCCGATACTGATGTGGCGTGATACCTGTTGTCCTTTTGAACAGGCGGCGGAACGAACTCGGTTCATCGTAGCCGACCAGGGCCGCAATATCGTCAATTGCGTCGCCAGTCGTTTCCAGCATTTGTTTCGCTTCTTCGATACGAAGCGACTGAACGTAGTCGAGCGGCGTATACCCTGTAGTACCGGCAAAGCGTCGTTTGAATGTTCGCGGCGTGAGACCCGACTGTTCAGCCATTCTCGCCACCGGATTTGTGACGGCATAATTCTCGGCGATCCATTCCTGCGTTTTCGCAACAACCGCATCCTCGTGTTGTCTGGGCCGCGCCATCGCGGCAAAAGGCAACTGGCCGTCATTCCTGTCTCCAAACAGAAATATTTTGGCGATGCGACGAGCCTCCTCGTCGCCACAGAACCGGGCAACCAGATAAAGCGCAAGCTCATTCCATGAAGCTGATCCACCACTGGTTATCAAGCGATGTTCCAGACCGGATGGAACCAGAATACGGTCAGGCCGCAACAGGACCTGCGGATAACAATGCTCAAAGGCGCCGACCGCGCCCCAATGCGACGTGGCCTCCTTGTTATCCAGCAATCCCGCTTCGGCGAGCATCATCGACCCGGTGCACACAGAACAGACAATGGCACCTTGCTCATACTGGCCCTGTATCCAGGCAACTTCTTCCTTCCATCTGCCGATGGGGCCACCGCCATCATTGAAATACAGATCACCGACGATCACCACGTCCGTCCGGTGATCCTCGCTCAGCTTATGATCAGGCACCAGCGTTGCATTGAAAGTTGTACGAATCGGTTCTGTTGCACGTCCGACGATACGCGGTGTGAACAGCCGGGTTTTGATCTGTTGACCGGTTAACATCTCCCAGGCGGTTCCCACGCACGTGAACACCTCGTGCAATGAATAGACGATCGCGGCGGAAACCTCCGGAACCGCAATGAGGCTGACTGAAATGTCTCGCGAGGATGCTGGAACAGGCATGCAGTGCATGTGGCATATATGACCCGGTTCTGTCAAAACTGAACCTATCTTTCTGCTTCCGGTTTCAGGCATCAGTGCGCCAGGCAGGCAATGCAGCCGCCGACCTCAGGAGATGACATATGTTCGCGACATCTAGAAGAAAACTGCTTGGCGCATCCATGATTGGTGCCGGGGCTGTTCTGGGCGGCCTCGGAGCCCCCTCGTCTGCAGCGGCACTGACCAGCAGAGGAAACATATTGCTGAACCGTATACCGGACCTGCCGAAGGGCCTTGTCGAAGCAGCCGGGTTTCCGTTGATCGACGCCATTCACGGAAGACGGTCCCGCCGCTTCGCCAAGGGGGCTTCGATTCCCGGTGGACCGCTGGCCTACACATCGAAACACCCACCTGCTCCCCTGTCGGAGTTGGAGACAATGCTGTTGCTAACCACGGTTTCGGGCAATACGGGCTGGTCCAACCTGATACCTCACAACCGCTTCTACCTGCCAAAAATACCGAACTATGCGGGAGCTGCGGGCGGGCGTACATTCCCTTCATCGGCAGGATTTCACACAAGTGAGATTTTCTACACGGACGACAATGGCGTGTACTTTTTTCCGACCCGCGACATGGACGCCGCGACAGCCGGCAACGGCGAAACCGACTTGAATTCCTACCTCGACAAGCACAAATCCCGTATCGTCAAGATCGCTGACGGCAGATTGAAAACCCCGGCCCAGCCACAGCACATGGAGATGCACAATGAATGGTGCGGTAACGTGCCGGGCAGCACTTTCATCATGCCGGTTGCCGATCTTGCACAGCATGTCGTTCTGACCTTGTGCTATCTCGTTCAGAACGGCGCCTGCATCTATGACAGTGTCAACGATCAGCAGCTTCCCGGATTGGAGAAGTTCAAGTCTCTCGTCGATATCGAGAACCCCTACCCGCTGACCTATGTCGAACAGATCGCCCTTACCGAAGTCACCGTGGAACTGTCGACCTCCTGTTACGCGGGGGCGCTGATGCTGCAGGCCATGGGGCTTGGCGGCTGGATGTATGACGGCATCAATCAATTCAGTGTCCTGGGTGCAAGCGGCGACCCTGACGTGCCGGGTCTCGGATTCCGGGCGGACATGATCCCCGGTCAGCCTCTGCCCCATGTAACCGGGCTGGAGGGTATTTTCGAAGGCCATTGTCCGCCTCACTTCGACAATATGCGCGCCGCCGTTGAATCAGTTGTGCGCCGCAAGTTCGGTGCAGATGGACCGTTCAACCCCAAAACTCCCGGACCCTACAGGCAAAGCGATGTCGTCCGGAACAGCGCCGCCCCGATCGGGGAAGAGTTTGTCGACTGTGTCGCGACCATGGCGCAGTATGTCTATGACAAATTTGGCCGCTTCCCGGCGACTGTGCCCGCGATCTTCAACCTCATGTACCTGCAGGCGCATCAGATAGACACCGGATTTTACGATGAGCATTTTTCGTCAGGCGCCTATCTGAAAACCCATGCCGAGCATGATCAGAACTGGGGCTAGACTCCCATGCGCTGAAGCGAGAAATCCACTGTCGGCCACCAGGAAGACCATGCCAGACCATGCAGTCCGACTGATGTGCGGTTGACGCGAACGAGGTGATGATGTTTTCGTTTCAGCGCAAGCATCCGTTGCGTGCTATGAGGTTACGAAGGCGATTCAGATGACACCGAACACGTCGTACATTATCTGCGCGACGCCCAGATGTGGCAGTACGCTGCTGTGCGACCTTCTGCATGATACCGGCGTGGCCGGAAACCCTCATTCCTTCTTCCGCCGCCAGGACTTCGTCGAATGGGCAGCCGAATTAAATGTGCCGGTCGCCCAGTGGCAAGATCAACAGGCTTTTGATCTCGCTTATCTTGAAGCCGCTGTGGAATATGGTACCGGGCCGACAGAGATGTTCGGCATGCGTTTGATGTGGGAGAGCCTTGCCGATTTGTCCGACAGGCTTGCGGACCTGTTTCCGGGACTGCCCAGTGACAATGCCCGTTTCCGATCGGCATTCGGACATCCCGTCTACCTGCATCTGTCGCGCGAGGACAAGGTCGCCCAGGCGGTTTCACGCTGGAAGGCGGAACAGACCGGTCTGTGGCACGTGGATGCAGACGGCACTGAACGCGAGCGGATCAAGTCCGGACAAGCTCCACGCTATGATGCGCATGAGCTTTCAAAACTTGTGAAAGAACTGGAAGATCATGATGCAGCATGGGTGGGCTGGTTTGCCCGGCAAGACGTGGCCCCGGTCAACATCACCTACGAAATGCTTTCATCCAATCCACAGACCGCATTGTCAGTCATCCTGACCGCCCTCGGCCAAGACAAGACCAACGCAGAGAGCGTCAAACCCAGAACCGCCAAACTGGCTGATAAAGAGAGCCGCGAATGGGCGGATCGTTTTCGGGCCGAACAGGACAGCCCGGCGACCTGACATACTGTGGGGGCTTCCTGCGCAGTATGTCTCAGCTGGTTGCCGACAGTCAGGTGCCGACCGACTGTTGCAAGACAGATGACTTTGGGACTAGTACTGACGATCAACCTCTAAAAAGTGACCAGTATGGAATTTGCAACGCTCCTCAGTTTCACCTTTATCGCCGCACTTCTTGTGATGTCTCCCGGTCCGAACGGCGTGCTGATAGCCAAGACCGTTCCCACATCCGGAAAAACTGCAGGTTTTGCCAATGTGGCTGGATTCGTGGCCGCGTTCTACGTGCACGGCGCACTGTCGATACTTGGTATTTCGATCATTCTGGTTCAGTCGGCACAGGCATTTTTCATCGTAAAAATGTTGGGTGCGGCTTACCTGTGCTGGATAGGTGTCAAAGCGTTGCGGGATGCATGGTCCGGACTTTCCCAGACACAAAACATCAAACCGGCCAGGAGGCAGAGAACACTGTTGAAGGCCTTCATTGAAGGGTTTTTGACCAACGCCCTGAACCCGAAAGTTTCGATGTTCTACCTGGCTGCGTTTCCGCAGTTCATCACTCAGACACATGGAGCAGTGGGCGCATCGTTCGTTCTGGTGTTTGTTCACTCCATGCTGAACCTGGTATGGTTTTCTGCCATGATCGTGCTGTTTTCCCGCCTGGCGATAGCTGCCCGCAACAATGTATTTCAGAGATGGCTCAAGGGTATCACGGGGGTTGTCTTCATCGGCTTTGGGGCAAAGCTGGCGACCCTGAAACCCTGAGACTGCCACATCGCCGGCCTGTTCTAGTTGGTCGCGGAAAACCCGACGCCGGGCGACAGGTAGTCCTTTCGCACCGGCGAGAAGATATCCAGTACCACGGCCCCGTCCGGCCCGGCCTTCATGGTGTGCAGTGCATTGGGCGGAGTGCGCCAGATGTCGCCCTTGCTGATCTGGAACTCCTCGTCGTCCTGATAGCGGGTCGCTGATCCCGACAGCATGACGCCCCATTGTTCTTCAGGGTGCTTATGCATTTCACCCATGGCGTGAGGATCGATGCGCACCACCGACAGCATGGCGTTCTCACCTGGAAAAATGGTGGTTGTCATGCCGTCTGCAAGCTGGCGGAACATGCCGCCCTCCTCGCTGTCCAGATTGAACAGTTCAATTTTCGAACGGGCCATTGCAACACTCCCTGTCTTTAAAAAAATACCCCGCCGATCTGAAATCCGGCGGGGCATTATGGTGTTCAGCTACCGCTTAGAACTTCCGGTAGGCCTTGTTCAGGACCACCATTGGATGATCCGGCGACATCTGGAACTTGATTAGAAGTTCGCGGGCGATCATGTCACGGTCCTGCTGGTTGTCCGGCAGGTCGTAGCTTTCAGGGATCGCCACCCAGCCATTGATGTTGCGGTCAAAAACAGCGGGCTTGCCGTCGTCATACCCCATGTGAACATCTTCCAGCCAGTTGAGGTCTTCCCAGCCCATGAACTCGATGTAGCCTTTGAGAAAATCGGTTATGCGATCATAGTCGGGCAGCAGGTTCACATCATAGCGATAGCCGATGTGCTGTCCGATGACCTGCTCGCGTTCTGAATCAATGCCGCCCCCTTTGAGGAAGTGATCGACATCTCCGATTTCGGCGCCTTTGTAGCCTGTTCCAGCCATCTTCGTCTCCTTCCCTAAATGTGGTGGTAGTCGTCTACGCCGACCGTGAAGTCGGTACCGGCAAGCGGCACCTGGGCGATTGCCGACGCTTCCATGGTCAATGCAGCCAGGTCTTCCGGCTCCAGA
>CALHUA010000214.1 GCA_938039915.1 uncultured Anderseniella sp. | reverse complement strand
CAATACAACTGAGAGTTTAGGTCAGCAAAACTGACCTAAATCGTGGCAGACCACCGGAAAAGATCGAGCAGCAGCACGATGACGGCTAAAACCAAACAGAAACGTCAGGGCGCGGTCTGCCTGACCCCGGGAAAACGCACGACGCTCAAACGGTTTTAAGAACGTCAACCACGCAGTTCTCCCAAAAAGCGGAGGGATTTGCAGGCGAGACGTTCGAGACGGCAACCAGGCAGCGGATTTGGCATCCCTCCAGTTGAAACCCCGTCATCAGATAATCGCCGGAATTCTCCAGACATAAGAGTTCTACACCCGCGTCGTGCGGTTTTCGTCAGCCACGAAAGACAAACGTCGCACTGCAAGGCAAGGATCGCCGGACATGACAAACGAAGTTTCTGCACGCTCGAAGGCTTTGACACAGGCCGGCCTGCCCGCAAAAACCGGACTTTATGATCCTGCCAACGAACATGATGCCTGCGGTGTCGGCATGATCGCCAACATCAATAACGACAAGAGCCATCGCGTCATTGCTGACGGATTGCGCATTCTGGCAAACCTCGAACACCGCGGCGCCGTGGGCGCAGATCCGAAAGCCGGAGACGGCGCTGGCGTCTTGTTGCAAATCCCCCATGATTTCTTCGTCACAGAGTCCAAACGGCTCGGTTTCAAGCTGCCCGGCGCTGGCGATTATGGCGTGGGGTTTGTGTTCCTGCCCCGTGATCCGGCGGTGCGTGAACGTATTGAACAGATTTTTGCCAAAGCCGCCCTGGAAGAAGGCCTCGAAGTCTTGGGATGGCGTGACGTCCCCGTCAACAAGGAGGTTCTCGGCGCGTCCGTTCTGCCGACCGAACCGTTCCATCGCCAGGTATTCGTGGCCCGCGGACCAGGCTTCAAGGACACCGATCCGCTCGCCTTTGCCCGCAAGTTGTTCGTCATGCGCAAGGTCGTGTCCAACCGGGTCACCTCGATCACCGATACCGACAGTTCCGGCTATTATGTCGTGTCCATGTCACCGGATACCATTATCTACAAGGGCCTCGTGCTGGGCGTGAACCTGGGCGATTATTATACCGACCTGAAGAATCCCAAGGTCACCTCTGCCCTGGCGCTGGTCCATCAACGGTTCTCGACCAACACCTTCCCGTCATGGCCGCTGGCCCATCCCTATCGCATGATCTGCCACAATGGCGAGATCAACACCCTGCGTGGCAACTACAACTGGATGGCTGCACGCTACGCCACCATGAGTTCCGACCTGTTTGGCGCCGACATGGAAAAACTCTGGCCGATCTCCTATGAAGGCCAGTCGGACTCGGCATGTTTCGACAACGCGCTGGAGCTGTTGCAGTTTGCCGGCTACCCGATGTCACATGCCATGATGATGCTGATCCCGGAAGCCTGGGCCGGTAATCCGCTGATGGACGAAAACCGCCGGTCCTTCTACGAGTATCACGCAGCCCTGATGGAACCGTGGGATGGACCTGCGGCGATCGCGTTCACCAATGGCCGCCAGATCGGCGCGACGCTCGACCGCAATGGCCTGCGCCCGGCCCGTTACCTGGTATCCAATGACGGCTTTGTCATGTTGGCGTCCGAAATGGGCGTGCTGGATTTTGCCGAGGACACCATCACGACCAAATGGCGCCTGCAGCCGGGCAAGATGTTGCTCATCGATCTTGAAGAAAAGCGCATCATTTCAGACGAAGAGCTGAAGGACACCCTGTCCACCAAATATCCCTACCGCGAATGGCTTGACCGCACGCAGGTGCTGCTCAAGGACATGCCGGCTTCAAAGCCGCGCGCACCGCAGACCAATGTGGCCCTGCTCGACCGTCAGCAGGCGTTTGGCTATACCCAGGAAGACCTCAAATTCCTGCTTGCCCCAATGGCCCAGACCGGCCAGGAAGCCATCGGCTCCATGGGCACCGATACGCCGCTGTCTGCGCTGTCGTCCAGGCCGAAGCTGCTGCATACCTATTTCAAGCAACTGTTTGCCCAGGTGACCAATCCGCCGATCGACCCGATCCGCGAAGAACTGGTCATGTCGCTGGTGTCGTTCATCGGCCCGCGCCCCAACCTGCTCGACCTGAAAGGGACCTCGCGTCAGAAGCGTCTGGAGGTTCCACAGCCGATCCTGACCAACGAGGATCTGGAAAAAATCCGTGTCATCGGTGACATCAAGGACAATGATTTCCTCACCATCACGCTGGATATAACCTACCCGGCTGCCGATGGCGCACTGGGCATGCAGCAGGCGCTGGACCACTTGTGTGCCCGGGCCGAAAGCTCGGTCCATGAAGGCCATAACATAATAATCCTGTCAGACCGCATGGCGTCGCAGGACCAGATTCCGATCCCGTCGCTGCTGGCAACGTCTGCCGTGCACCACCACCTGATCCGCAACGGTCTGCGCACGTCCGTGGGTCTGGTGATCGAAACCGGCGAAGCGCGCGAAATCCACCAGTTCGCCACACTGGCCGGTTTTGGCGCAGAAGCCATCAACCCGTATCTGGCGTTTGAAACCATCGAGGACATGCTGCCGAAACTGGCTGAAGAAGTCAGCCGGGAAGAAGCGGCAAAGCGCTATATCAAGGCGATCAACAAGGGCTTGCTAAAGGTCATGTCCAAAATGGGCATCTCAACCTACCAGTCCTATTGCGGCGCACAGATTTTCGATGCGGTCGGGCTCAAGCAGGCCTTTGTCGATCAGTTCTTTACCGGTACCTCCACCCAGGTTGAAGGCGTCGGGCTTGCAGAGATCGCAACGGAAACCGTCGAACGTCACCGGCTTGCCTTTTCCGACGCACCGATTTACCGGGACGCACTCGACGTTGGTGGTGAATATGCGTTCCGCTTCCGCGGCGAGTCGCATGTGTGGGGACCTGAGATAGTCGCTGACCTGCAGCACGCCGTGCGCGGCGACATTCCCGAAAAGTACCGGGCATTCGCCAAGCAGGTCAATGACCAAGCGGCACAACTCATGACCCTTCGCGGCCTGTTCAGACTGCGCCCCGCCGAAGAAATGGGCAGGCAACCGGTCCCGCTCGATGAAGTCGAACCGGCCGCTGACATCGTCAAACGCTTTGCCACCGGCGCCATGTCGTTCGGCTCGATCAGCCGGGAGGCGCACACCACGCTTGCCATGGCCATGAACCGGATGGGCGGCAAGTCCAATACCGGCGAAGGTGGCGAAGAGCCCGACCGCTTCATTCCCATGGCCAACGGCGATTCCATGCGCTCGGCCATCAAACAGGTCGCATCCGGCCGCTTCGGTGTCACAACCGAATACCTGGTCAACGCCGACATGATCCAGATCAAGATGGCACAGGGCGCCAAGCCCGGTGAAGGCGGTCAGTTGCCCGGCCACAAGGTCGACAAGACCATTGCGGCAGTACGTTATTCGACCCCCGGTGTTGGCCTGATTTCGCCGCCGCCGCACCACGACATCTATTCAATCGAGGATCTGGCGCAACTCATCTACGATCTGAAGAACGCCAACTCGAATGCCGACATATCCGTAAAACTGGTGTCTGAAGTGGGCGTTGGAACAGTGGCCGCCGGTGTATCCAAGGCACGCGCCGACCATTTGACCATTTCAGGCTTCGAAGGCGGCACCGGAGCATCTCCGCTGACATCCATCAAGCATGCCGGATCGCCCTGGGAAATCGGGCTTGCCGAAACCCAGCAGACCCTTGTTCTGAACGAGCTTCGCAGCCGCATTGCCGTCCAGGTTGACGGCGGTCTGCGCACCGGCCGCGATGTGATTGTGGGCGCGCTTCTGGGGGCCGACGAATTCGGTTTTGCAACCGCGCCATTGATTGCCGCTGGCTGCATCATGATGCGCAAATGCCATCTCAACACCTGCCCTGTCGGCGTTGCCACGCAGGACCCCGATCTGCGCAAGCGATTTACCGGCAAGCCTGAACACGTAATCAACTACTTCTTCTTCGTGGCCGAAGAGGCGGGCGAGCTGATGGCGGCAATGGGCTTCAGGTCGCTGGACGAACTGATCGGGCGCACGGACTTCCTCGACAAGGAACAGGCCATCGAGCACTGGAAGGCGCGCGGCCTCGATTTCTCGAAGATCTTTGCAAAACCGTCTGTATCCAAGGATATCCCCATTCGTCACTGCGAAACCCAGGACCATCACCTTGAGGCAATCCTGGATCGACAGTTGATCGAAAAGGCAGCGCCGGCGCTGGAGAACAAGAAGCCGGTGAGCTTTGAATTGCCGATCCGCAATGTCGACCGCTCGACCGGTGCCATGTTGTCGGGCGAAATTGCCCGGCGTTACGGACATGCCGGTCTGCCCGATGACACCATCTCGATCACCCTGCGTGGTACCGCAGGCCAGAGTTTTGGGGCGTTTGTGTCCAAGGGCGTTACCCTGGATCTGATCGGCGAGGCCAATGACTATGTCGGCAAGGGCCTGTCAGGTGGTCGCCTTGTGGTACGTCCGCCGGAAAACACCGCGATCGTGCCGGAAAACTCGATCATTGTCGGCAACACGGTGCTGTATGGCGCCATTGCCGGTGAATGCTACTTCCATGGTGTTGCCGGCGAACGCTTCGCCGTGCGCAATTCTGGCGCGCTGGCGGTCGTGGAAGGCACAGGCGATCACGGTTGTGAATACATGACCGGCGGCATTGTCGTGGTGCTGGGTCAGACCGGCCGCAATTTCGCCGCCGGCATGTCGGGCGGCATTGCCTATGTCCTGGATGAGGCAGGCGACTTCCGGCAACGCTGCAACCTGGCCATGGTCGACCTTGAGCCTGTTCCCGAAGAAGAAGAACTGCTGCAGCGCATTGCCAACCAGTCAGGTGACCTTGAAAGTCACGGGCTTGTGGATGTGCAGGGCGACATGACCAGCCATGATGCAGAACGGCTGTTCCAGCTGATCAGCAACCATTCGCACTACACCGCCTCGGCACGCGCGAGGGAGATCCTCGACAACTGGCAGACCTATTTGCCGAAATTCGTCAAAGTCATGCCGGTCGACTACCGCCGCGCACTGAAGGAAATGGAAGCACAAAATGCCACCGGCGAAATGCTGATTGGCGTGAGAGAGGGCAAGTAAGATGGGCAAGATTACCGGCTTCAAGGAATTTGACCGCCAGGAACGGCCCTACAAACCGGTGGCCGAACGGGTTTCCAACTA
>CALHUA010000213.1 GCA_938039915.1 uncultured Anderseniella sp. | reverse complement strand
CAGGCGGCAGCTCAGGCAATGCGGTTGGCCTCATGATGATCTACCTCGCCTCTTTTCCACTTTTCGTTGCCGGCCTGGGCTGGGGTGCCATAACCGCAGCCCTTGGCGCATTGGTGATGATCGTCGGCTACCTGATCGGATTCGGGTGGAAGGCAGCATTTTTCGTTGCGCTGAGCGCCGGCATCGCCCCTGTCGTCCTCAGCCATCTGGCGCTTCAGAATAGGCCGGCATCCGTTGCCCCTTCCGAAGAAGGCGAAGTCTCCGACACAGGTATCGCCTGGTATCCAGAAGGCCGACTTGTCGTATGGACCGCCATTGCCAGCGCCGTGTTGAGCGTGTTTGTCATCCTTGCACTTGGACCCGATGTGGATACGTTCCGCACCTCGGTCGGAGAAATGCTGCAACCGCTTTTCGACGAGATGGCCAAGCAGCCGAATGCCCCGCCGAGCGATCAAATCGAACAGATAAGATCGTTTGTCGTTATGGTGCTGCCTGCCGCGCTCAGCATTGTCTGGTGCATTTCAACAATGGTGAACATGTATCTGGCCGGCAGTGTCCTGCGCAGGACCGGCGCCGGGCTGCGGCCATGGGCGCCGTTCAGCCAACTGGCATTTCCACGCTGGGCGATCTGGGTATTGTCGGCCTCAGCGGTGGCAACCTTCCTGCCCGGCACGCTGGGCGCGTTTGCATGGGTGTTCACGGCCGCCCTGATGCTGGCCTACGCGATACTGGGTCTGGCTGTCATGCACGCGCTGCTCGACAATCATCCGATGCGCGGCTTTCTGCTCGGCCTGTTCTATCTGTCGCTGCTGTTTCTGTCGGCCATCGCGATTGTCCCGCTGATCATGCTCGGCATGTTCGACCAGAGCTTCAATATCCGAAAACGAAACAAGCCGCCCGACTGAAGGTCGCTGTTTTTCAATTCTAACATCGAAATCACTGAATAACTGAAGGAGTACTACATCATGCAAGTCATTCTGCTGGAACGGGTCGAGAAACTCGGGGCCATGGGTGATACCGTCCGTGTCAAGGACGGTTACGCCCGCAACTTTCTGCTGCCACGCGGCAAAGCGCTGCGCGCCTCGGCCAAGAACATGGAGAAGTTCGAGAGCCAGCGTGCCGAACTTGAAGTCAAGAATGCCGCTGCTGTTGAAGCTGCCAAGACCGATTCGGAAAAGCTCGACGGTTCAAGCTTCGTTCTGATCCGCCAGGCCGGTGAATCCGGTCAGCTTTACGGGTCGGTTTCCACCCGCGACATTGCAGCGGCGGCGAGCGAAACCGGCGTCAGCGTGACCCGCAACCACGTGGTGCTGCCTGATCCGATCAAGACCATCGGGCTGTATGAGGTACGCATTGCGCTGCATGGCGAAGTGTCCTCGACCGTACAGATCAATGTTGCACGGACCCAGGACGAAGCCGAGGCCCAGGCCCGCGGTGAAGACCTGACCGGCAATGCAGACGAACGTGACGAGATCCGCCGTGCAGCCGAAGAACTGTTCGAACAGGCAGAAGCAGATGCTGCGGCTGAAGAAGATGCCGAAGACGCTGCAGAAGACACAGCGGCTGAGGCTGGTGAAAGCGAAGCCGAGAAAACCGAAGACTAGGTAGCATCCCGCTGCCTGCGGGAAACGATGGTTGACACGAAAAGGGCCGTCTGTGCGATGCACAGGCGGCTTTTTCACGGCCCAGGCTGATTTTGACGAAATTGACCAGGAGCAAAGTTTTTGCCAAAATTACCGATATATTGAGACCGGGTGGCGATGGATCGAGGAATCGAACCGATGCAAACTTTGCTCAAACAAATGCTGAGCCATGTGGTGCAGCACGGTGATCTGAGTGTTGTCATGCCCGATGGCAGCGAAATCCGGTTTGGGGATGCCACCGGCAAACCGGCCGGCTTCCGGATACATGATCAGGCCACGGTACTGCAACTGCTCATAGATCCCGACCTTTATCTCGGCGAGGCCTATACAGATGGTCAGCTGACGGTAACAAACGGCACAATATACGACATACTGAAATTGCTCATGGCCAACCTGGAAACCTCGAAAACCCCGGTTCCGGTGCGGATACCCTATGCCATTCGCAAAAGGTTGAAGCGGGTACAGCAGGACAACAGGATTGGCCGGGCCCGCTCCAATGTGGCTCACCACTATGACCTGTCAGGCGAGCTGTACGACCTGTTCCTGGACAATGACCGGCAGTATTCGTGTGCCTATTTCGAGAAAACAGGCCAAAGCCTCGAGCAGGCACAGCTTGCGAAAAAGCGCCATCTTGCCGCAAAACTGGTCATCGAACCCGGCATGAAGGTTCTCGACATCGGCTCCGGCTGGGGAGGACTGGGGCTGTATCTTGCCCAGGTGGCAGGCGCACAGGTTACCGGCGTCACCCTGTCTGAAGAACAGCACAAGGTATCAAGCCGGCGTGCACAAGAGTCAGGGTTGGAGAGCCAGGTCGATTTTCACCTGAAAGACTATCGTGAACTGGATGGCAGGTTTGACCGGATTGTATCGGTGGGCATGTTCGAACATGTCGGCGTCAGGCACTATGGCGAATTGTTTGCAAAGGTCCGCGAGCTGTTGGCACCCGATGGCGTTTTCGTCCTTCACTCCATCGGGCGTGCAGGCGGACCAGGTGCAACAAGTGCCTGGATACAGAAGTACATTTTCCCGGGCGGTTACTGCCCTGCCCTGTCAGAGGTTCTGCCGGAAGTGGAAAAAAGCGGCATGTACGCAACTGACATAGAAATTCTGCGGCTTCACTATGCCCGGACGCTGGCTGAATGGCGCAAACGCTTTCAGGCCCACAGGCAACAGGCCGTGGCGCTTTACGATGAGAGGTTCGCGCGGATGTGGGAATTCTATCTCGCCTCCTCGGAACTGAGCTTCCGCTATCTCGGTCTGAACAATTTTCAGCTTCAGGCAGCAGGCAATCAGCACGCCCTGCCCCTGACCCGCAATTACATTGCCCGTGAAGAAACCCGTTTGCGCACAGTTGAGGGCAAGGTTTACGACCGACGCAGGCAGCAAAGACGCCGAAAACAGGTTGTGAAGGCATCTTCTGCCGAATCGCGGCATTATCCACAGGTTAGCAAGCAGTAGTGGAAAGGTCGGCGCCACGGCAGATTGGGCCTCGCGGCATCAGGCCGGGCGCGCTATCAACTAGGTCATGGAATCAGTTCTCAAAATCAGCCAGGACGGCAGCGACCAGTCCGACGCGGAAGAATATCGCGCTGCGCCGCATAACCTGGAAGCAGAAATGGCGCTGCTGGGCGCCATTCTGGTCAACAATGAAGCCTGTGACCGGGTGTCCAACTTTCTGTTGCCGGAACATTTTCATGAAGGTGTGCATGCGCGCATCTACGAAGCCGCCGCCACCCGTATTCGCAGCGGCCAGTTGGCATCGCCGGTAACCCTGAAATCCTTCTTCGAGCAGGATGAAACCCTGCAGGACATCGGCGGACCGGCCTATCTGGCCCGGCTGGCGGCATCTGCGACAACCATCATCAATACCGAGGACTATGGCCGCACGATCTACGAGCTGGCGCAGCGGCGCGCGCTGATCGGTATCGGGTCCGAGATCGTCAATAACAGCTTTGACACGCCGGTGGACAAATCCTCCCGGCAACTGATTGAAGAGGCCGAACAGCAACTTTACGAAATCGCCGAGTCGGAGAAGTATGGCCAGGGTTTCCAGCCATTTGGCACGGCCCTGACCGAAGCCATCGACATGGCTGCAGCCGCCTACCAGCGAGATGGCGGGTTGTCGGGCATATCGACAGGCCTGAAAGACCTGGACGAAAAACTCGGTGGATTGCAGGCATCGGATCTGCTGGTGCTTGCCGGGCGTCCGGCAATGGGCAAGACATCGCTTGCCACCAATCTCGCCTACAATGTCGCCGCCGCCTACCAGGCGGAGCACAATGCAGACGGTACGATGAACGTCAAGAATGGCGGTATCGTCGCCTTCTTCTCGCTGGAAATGTCCGGTGAACAGCTGGCTACCCGTATTGTCTCCGAACAGGCTGAAATTTCATCGGAGCGCATCCGGCGGGGTAAAATCACGCCTGACGAGTTTGATCGACTGGTGGAGGCAAGCCAGCGCCTGTCGGCGATGCCGCTTTACATTGATGCAACGGGTGGTCTGAACATTGCCCAGCTTGCAGCCCGGGCGCGACGGTTGAAGCGCCAGCGAGGCACACTTGGCCTGATTGTTGTCGATTACCTGCAGCTTCTGTCAGGCTCTGCCCGCCGGGCATCGGAAAGCCGTGTTCAGGAGGTCACCGAAATCACCACTGGTCTCAAGGCACTGGCGAAGGAACTTAATGTGCCGATCCTGGCGCTGTCGCAGCTTTCACGGCAGGTGGAGAACCGTGAAGACAAGCGCCCGCAACTGGCTGACCTGCGTGAATCCGGCTCAATTGAGCAGGATGCGGACGTGGTCATGTTCATCTATCGCGAAGAGTATTACCTCGGACGTGACGAACCCAAACCCAACACCGATGAGCACCTGCAATGGCAGGAACGGATGGACGGTGTGGTGGGCGTGGCTGACGTCATCATCGGCAAGCAACGCCACGGGCCGACTGGCACCGTGTCACTGCACTTCGATGCGAACCTGACCCGGTTCGAAAACCTGGTGCGTCCCGGTTACACACCAGACATCCGCGAATAACCTGTTCATGAGTGTTCCACCTGACCTGGCCGGTGCCACCCTGACGATCAATCTCGCCGCGCTGGTTGAGAACTGGCGCATGATCGCAGGCAATGTCTCACCGGCCGAGTGCGGCGCAACCGTCAAGGCAGATGGCTATGGTTGTGGTGCATGTGAAGTCGCCAGCGCTTTATGGGACGCAGGTTGCAGAACCTTTTTCGTGGCATTGCCCATGGAAGGCAAGCAGGTGCGTGACACCCTGCCCGACGCCATCATCTATGTGCTTGACGGCTTGCTTGCCGGACAGGTCGATTTCTACATCGCCCATGATCTGCGTCCCAGCCTGGTAAGCCCTGAAGACTTGAGCGAATGGGCTGATGCCACCGACGGCAGGCACAAAGCCGCCGTCCACATAGATACCGGCATCAACCGTCTTGGATTTGATCAGGCACAGGCAGAAGCTCTTGCAGGTGATGCAGAGCTGATGAGACGTGCCGGTTTGTGTCTGCTGATGAGCCACCTGGCCAGCGGCGATGATGACACCAATGAAGCCAACGCCAGCCAGCGCGACCGGTTTGCCGGTTTGCGCGAATTGTTTCCCGACCTGCCCGCCTCGCTGGCAAATGCACCCGGCACATTTCTCGGGAAAGAGTTTGCCCATGACCTGGTTCGCCCCGGTGTGGCGCTTTATGGCGGCAATCCGCTGACCGGCAAACCAAACCCCATGCACCGTGTTGTGTCTTTGACAGCCCCCGTGCTGCAGGTTCGCGACGTTTCACCCGGATACGGTGTCGGGTATGGCGCAACCTGGAAGGCTGAGCGGCGCTCACGCATTGCCATTCTCGGTGTCGGATATGCAGACGGTTTGCTGCGCGCAATGTCATGGCCGGCGCTCGGCAGCGGACCTGCGCAAGTAAGTATTGCCGGGCAAATGGTTCCGATTGTCGGCCGGGTTTCGATGGACATGATCACCATTGACGTTACTGACCTGGATCCGAAACATGTTGCCCGGGGCACGAAGGCCGAACTGCTGGGTTCAAATATCGGTGTCGATGACTGGGCTGGATGGTCAGGTACCCTGGCTTATGAAATTCTGACGTCCCTTGGCAGACGCTACGCAAAAGTGTACTCGTCTTGAGTGCATTTTGCAGGAAATGC
>CALHUA010000212.1 GCA_938039915.1 uncultured Anderseniella sp. | reverse complement strand
GTACCTATCGGAAACCGGCCTCGCTTGCCTGAAGGCGTGAACACGATAAGTGCGTCGCTGCGTCCGCCGTCTGCCATATGTCTCCCCGTTCCGGTGTCTTGCCTTAGAAAGACCCTAACCTCTGCGCCGCCGGCGCCCTTCACGATCCCCGCGTGCACCCTGCGGTGCATTGGCGCTTGCCGGTGGCTTGTTGAACCTGATCCAGTTGCCGCCGGACGCATCATTGTCCATCAGAAAGTCGGCAGCCTTGATGGCCTCGATTTCCTTGGACGGCGTTGCCTTGGTCGACCCCAATCCTATCAGCGGCGCCAGCGCGCCCATATCAATGCCTTGTGGTATCACGATTCCCATCGCGGTGAGTTCACCAATACGCTCTTCGATCTTCTTGGGAGTTGCTGCTGCCTGCACCGGGTTCATGATGGCCGATGTCATGCCGGCTGCAGCAGCCATGGGCAAAAAGGCGTTGTTGATGCCATGCCGGTTTGGCAGGCCGAACGAAATATTGGATGCGCCGCACGTGGTGTTGACGCCAAGCTCTTCACGCAAACGGCGCACCAGGGCAAACACCTGCAGCCCGGCCGTGCCCATGGCGCCGACCGGCATGACCAGCGGATCGACCACGATATCATGTGCCGGAATGCCGAAATCCGCGGCCCGCTCGACAATTTTCTTTGCCACGGCAAATCGCACATCCGGGTCTTCCGAAATACCGGTGTCATCATTGGAGATTGCCACGACGGGCACGTCATACTTCTTGACCAGCGGCAGGATGGCTTCCAGGCGGTCTTCCTCGCCGGTGACGGAATTCAGCAGCGGCCGGCCCTTGCAGGTTTCAAGTCCGGCAGTCAGTGCTGCCGGCACGCTGGAATCAATACATAAGGGAACGTCGACAAGCCCCTGGACAAGCTCAATCATTTTCCGCATCAGCGGCGGCTCGGTCTCGTTCGGGTTGGGATTTGAGTTGTAGACCACGCCGGCGTTGACATCGAGAACCGTGGCGCCGCAGGCAACCTGGGCAAGGGCGTCTTTTTCAACGGTTGAGAAATCCCCGTCCTGCAGTTCCGCAGCCAGCTTTTTTCTCCCGGTCGGGTTAATGCGTTCGCCGATCACGCAAAACGGTTGGTCAAAGCCTATGATGACTTCCTTGGTGGCGGAGGCGATGAGGGTACGGGTCATTTGCGAAGCGTCCTTTTACAGCGCGGAACACGATGGAATAGAAGTTGTTGGTTGTCGGTCAATCCCGTGTCAGGCAGTGCCACCTGAGGCAATCAGCGCCTTGATGCGGTCCTGGTCATAGTCGGTTTCAAGTTGTTCAGCGGTTTGAGTGACCGCGGCCAGCAGGTCGTCGCCACAATCAATAGGATCGCCGCGGCGCCATTCGTCGAGATAGTCGTCGGAGTCTGCGGCCTTGGAGCGCATGGCGGCCATGTCGATAGCCTCCTGAAACCGCTCAGACAGCATTTGCTTTTCCGCCTTGTTGCGGCCCGCCCTGGCGGTCACCTGTGAAGGGATGTCACGCCAGTAAGTAATAAAGAGTTTGGCCATGGAAGAGATCAGCTTTTCAGGTCAGGGCTTGATTATGGTTCAGGTATAGGCGCGGGCGCGTCACAACACTGCAGGTTTTGCGACCAGCACCGGTGCAAAACCGACTGCAACAGGCTCACATTGCGGCGGCGATCTGAACGGTTTGAGCAATGCCGGCCAGTTTGCAGGTCTGGTCGACCAGGTCAGGGCGGTTCATGGAGTAGATATGGACATGATCCACTCCCTGTGCGCCCAGTTGCATGATCTGCTGAGCGGCCAGTTCACACGCACGCGCCTTGTGCTCGGTAGAATGCGGCGCCAGACCCTCAAAAGCGGCATGTAAATGGTCAGGAATGCGCGCCTGGCACTTGCTGGCAAAACTCGCCACCTTGGCGAAATCGTGGATCAGCAGGATGCCCGGAACGATGGGCTGGTAAATACCCGCCGCGCGCACTTGCTCCATGAAATGGAAATAGTCCCGATTGTCGAAAAAGAACTGGGATATGGCGGCTTTGGCTCCGGTTGCCAGCTTGGTTTTCAGGTTTGTAATGCAGGCGTGGCCGGATCCTGAGGCCGGGTGTACTTCAGGGTAGGCGGCGACGTAGGTATCAAGGCCGCCACGCTCTATTACCGCGCCGGCCAGATCGCCACCGTTCTCATAGCCTTCGGGATGTGGTTCATAGGCCCCCGTTATACCCGGCATGTCGCCACGCAGGGCCAGAATCCCTTTAACACCCTGCGCAGCGTATCTCTCGATGACTGCATCGGTTTGTGCCTTCGACTGGCCGGCGCATGTCAGGTGCCCGACCACGTCAAGGCCGTCAACGCCGAGAAGCTGGCCGACGGTGCCGAACGACGCCTGGTGGCTGGTCCCGCCTGCGCCATAGGTGACGGATGTGAACAGTGGGTTGTATTTGCGCATGACACGGGCAAGTTCCGCCATGCCGTCGCTTTGCATTGTGGAGCGTGCCGGAAATACTTCAAACGATACACGAGGGCTGCCGCCGGGAGCAAAACTGCCAGAAACAGGGGAAACAATGGACATCCGCTTTCTCCATATAAAGATATCTTTATATATTGAATTTATGCGGACGGGTCAACTGTATTCTGATCTCGATCGTGATGTTCCTGATTGTTTCAACCAGGGCCCTGACCGGTTCCAAAAGTATCTGAATTCTGTGACCGGGGTCTTGAACCCATGTTGCCTCAGCGCATCACAAGAACCGGGCACTGGGCATGGCGCACCACACGACCGGCTGTCGAGCCAAGGAAATAGTCGGCAACGCCCGGTTTGTGTGACCCTATGATGACCAGATCCACATCGTGCTCTTTCGCGGCTTCCAGAATTGCAGTACCTGCCGAACCGTGCCGGAGATCGGCAGCGCCGCTGACGCCATTGTCTTTCGCCAGTTTTTCCAGTTCAGACTTGGCCCACTTGTGCGTTTTGTCGAGCAGGTCGCCGGAGATTTCGACCGCTGCATAGGTAGGTATGTCGTGAACCACATGGGTGAGAACGATCTCGGCGGAGTCGCCACCGATTTCCTTCGCCAGATTGATCATCTGTGCTCCCAACTCGTTGTGCGAGAGGTCAACCGGTACCAGTATTTTCTTGAACATTTCAACTGCCCTTCCTGTTTATGGCCAAAATGGCGAAGACTTAAGATTTAGGGATGCCATGAATGCCGGACAAGGGGATTGATCCAGATCATGCGCCACGTGGTCGGTTCTGGTCGCTAATTGACCATTTCTGGACGCATCACCGGATGAAGCTCGCTGGTAATGGGCCTAACAACATGGTTAGGTTTACTAAACAGGTGGAAAATCCGTGATGTCGACAGAATCAGAAGCACCGTCCGAGGCCTCTCCTGCACGCCGAAGCCGCAGGGGCGGCGGTGGTGCCGAAGGCCGCCGCGCGGCAAGGCTTGGCGGTGGCATTCAGGCATTCAGCTACATCAAGCGCCAGATTCCACTGTACGAAGTCCTCGGCGAAGAAGGCCTCTCTCTGATCGAGGCCAATTGCGAAACGGTATTGCAGGAAATCGGTATCGATTTTCGCGATGATGCCGAAGCACTGGAGATGTGGAAGGCGGCGGGAGCCGATGTCAACGGAGAGCGGGTCCGGTTTCCCAAGGGTCTGGTGCGCTCGCTGACCAGCACGGCGCCGTCCCAGTTTACCCAGCATGCCCGCAACCCGGCTCGCAATGTTGAGATCGGTGGCGACAACACCGTGTTTGCACCTGTTTATGGTCCACCCTTCGTGCATGACCTGAACGGTGGCCGCCGCTACGCAACCATTGAGGATTTCAGGAATTTTGTGAAACTGGCCTACACGGCGCCTGCCATGCATCATTCCGGTGGCACGGTGTGTGAACCGGTCGACATCCCCGTTGCCAAGCGCCATCTCGACATGGTCTACAGTCACGTTCGCTATTCCGACAAGCCGTTCATGGGCTCGGTGACCGCGCCTGAGCGTGCAGAGGACAGCGTTGCCATGGCCAAGATGGTCTTCGGTGATGACTTCGTCGACAATAACTGCGTGCTGATCAACCTGATCAATGCCAATTCACCGATGGTGTTTGACGATACCATGGTCGGCGCGCTGAAGGTTTATGCCCGGGCAGGGCAGGCATGCGTCGTGTCGCCGTTCATTCTGGCAGGTGCCATGTCGCCGGTTACGGTAATCGGCACCCTGACCCAGATACTTGCCGAAGCGTCGGTGGGAATAGCGTTTTCACAATTGTGCCGTCCTGGTGCACCGGTTGTTTTCGGTACCTTCGCGTCATCGATGTCCATGCAGTCCGGTGCCCCGACATTCGGAACGCCAGAACCTGCGCATGTGCTGTTTGGTGCTGCCCAACTGGCGCGCCGGATGGGAGTGCCGTTCCGGTCCGGCGGTTCGTTGTGTGCATCGAAACTGCCTGACGCCCAGGCTGCTCATGAAAGCTCCAACACGGTGTTCCCCGGTGTGCTCGCCGGTGTCAACTTCATGCTTCACGCTGCCGGGTGGTTGGAAGGCGGACTGGTTTCCAGTTATGAGAAATTCATCATCGATTGTGACCAGTTATCGATGATGCAGCGATTTGCCGGCGGTGTCGATCTGAGCCAAAACGGTCAGGCCATGGACGCCATTGCAGAGGTAGGACCGGGCAGCCACTACCTTGGTTGCGCCCATACCCAGCGCAACTTTGAAGATGCTTTCTGGCGCTCCGGTGTTGCCGATAACAATTCATTCGAACAATGGCTGGCCGACGGCTCGATGGATGCCGCCCAACGTGCAAATGCGATCTGGACCAAACAGCTCAATAGCTATGTGGCACCTGATCTTGATCAGGCGATTGACGAGCAACTGGTCGCCTTCATGGAGCAGCGCAAGGCCGTCCTGCCTGACAGCGTTTCGTAGTGGCGGTAGCCTCATGATTGCAGTTCAGTCCCGCACGAGACATGCAAACCATCGATTGTGTCTTTATTCGACATGCAAGTGTCGCTTACGGGTGGTGCGACACGTTGTACCGACCTGCCATGATTTACGAAGGAAGCATCTGCCAATTGAAGGCAGGCAATTCCGGTTTACGGTCTTGCGTCCGGAGGTCCGGATGATAGGCTGTGGTTTAGTGCGATGACACGCCATTGTGACGGCGTTCATTTGCGTAGTGTAACCTCGGGAGGAGTAGCCTTAATATGTCTGATAGAGAAAATATCTGGATACCAAAGCTGAAACAGCAGCTTGCTGACAAACTTATCGATCGTCGTGAATTTATTCGTTACTCGACATTGCTCGGCATGTCTGCCGGTGCTGCCTACATGTGGGCCGGCAAAATAACCGGTCAGCCCATCGCATCGCCTGCACGTGCAGCTGAAATGCCGAAGGGCGGCACGTTGAAAATCGGCATGCGGGTGCCGAAGATCAACAGCCCCCACACATTCTCATGGATTTACGACTCCAACATCACCCGCCAGATGGTGCGCTACATTACCCGCACCGGTGTTGACAATGTGACCCGCCCGGACCTGGCTTCATGGTCTGCATCCGACGACCTGAAAACCTGGACATTCACCGTCGATGACTCGATTGAATGGTTCAAGGGCGGCAAGATGACTGCCGAGCAACTTGCCTGGAATATCAAGCATTGCCTCGATCCGGCGACCGGTTCGTCTGTCGTGGGTCTGATGAAGGGCTATATGCTCAACGAGATCGACTCCGGCAAGAAGGACGACAAGGGCGAAGCGGTGATGACCACCGAGATCTGGGATGCCAACGCCATTGAAGTCAAGGACGACAAGACGCTTGTCCTGAATCTGAAAGAAGCTCAGGTCGCGGTACCGGAGCATCTGTTCCACTATCCTCTGGCGATCCTTGATCCGGCAGAAGAAGGCAAGTTCGGCCTTGGATCCAACGGCCACGGTGACTTTGAACTCGTGGAATTTGAAGTGGGTCGCAAGGCGGTTCTCAAAAAACGCCCGAATTCAAAAGCCCATCTGGACATGGTGGAGTTCGTTGATCTTGGTGACAACACGGCAGCCTCTGCCGCTGCGGTTCAATCCAAGCAGGTGCACGGTGTCTACGAAGGCAATGTTGAGCAGTTTGACCTGTTCAAGGCCATGGATCACGTCGATATGTATGACACCACAACGGCGTCCACCGCTGTCGTGCGCATGCAGATTGACAAAAAGCCGTTTGACGATCCGAAGGTTCGCAAAGCGATGCGTTTGGCATCCGACGTGGCCAAGACCACTGAAATAGCGGTTGGTGACCTTGGCACAGTTGCGGAACACCACCATGTCTGCCCGATCCACCCTGACTACAAAAAGCTGCCGGAAATGGCGCGTGATGTGGAAGCTGCCAAGAAATTGCTGGCTGAAGCCGGGCATGCTGACGGCCTTGAGGCTGAAATCACCTGTAAGCCAGATCCTGCCTGGGAACTGGCCGTGGTCGAGGCCTGTGTTGAGCAGTGGAAGGAAGCCGGCATCAACGTGAAAATGAATGTTCTGCCGTCCGCCAAGTTCTGGGACGTCTGGGACAAGGTGCCGTTCGGCTTTACCTCATGGGCCCACAGGCCGCTTGGATTTATGGTTCTGGGCCTTGCCTACCGCTCGGGCGTGCCATGGAATGAAACCCATTACTCCAATGCAGAGTTTGATAAGATACTGACCCAGGCAGAAGGTACGCTTGACGTTGCCGCGCGCACCGAACTGGTCGGCAAGCTTCAAACCATCATGCAGGAAGATGGGCCGATTGTTCAGCCGCTATGGCGCAAACTGTTCATTCCGATGGATAAACGGGTGAAAGGTTTCGCAATTCACCCGACCCGTTACTTCTTCTGTGAAGAATACGCCGTCGAAGCCTGATCGCATCGATTGCATCACCCAACAGGAGCGCCCTTCCGATTTGTCGGGAGGGCGCTTTTTAGTAGGTGACCTGCACCGCACGCTTGCTCTGGGATCAGTTACGTCTAATCTGCCCATGAGACATGAATGGAAATACAGGGAGTTGAACATGAACAAGGCACCGGGAACCGCCGGTTTCATGGCCATGAAAGGCGATGGCTACTACTCGAAAGCCACCATTGGCGCCAAGCATGTCATGGACAAGGCGGCCAATCTGGTTCTGGAAGCCATTGCGCGCATGGATCCGGCAGATGACAGCAGCATTTTTCGCGCCACTGACATGGGCGCCGCAGACGGAGGTACATCTGTTGATCTCTGGCGGCGGGTCTTTGCAGATGTGCGCGCCCGGGTGCCTTCGCGCCCCATTGAGATGACCTACACCGATCTGCCGCGCAATGACTTCGCCCAGGTCTTTCGCATGATCCACGGGCAAACCGATACAAAGAGCTACTACCCGGACATCGATGATCTTTATGTGTTTGCCTCCGGCACCTCGTTCCATCAGAATATTTTTCCGGCACAGACGCTCGATCTGGGGTTCTCGGCAACGGCGTCTCACTATATCTCATCAACACCCTGCAACATCACCGACCATGTGCACATGGTGGGAGCGAGCGGTGCGGAACGCGATGCGTTCACCAGACAAGGCGCGACAGACTGGGAAACCATGCTGCTGCAACGCACCCGTGAGCTAAAGACAGGTGGCCGGCTGTGCCTGTTCAATTTCGGTATCGACGAGGAGGGCCGCTATCTTGGCGATACCGGTGGTGTCAGCATGTTCGACACCTTCAACAGGTTCTGGAACGAACTGGCTGATGATGGCGTGATCTCGCGGGACGAGTATCTGAACACCAATTTTCCGCAGCATTACCGAACGGTTGAAGAGTTTACCGCTCCGCTGAATGACAAGAACAACCCGGTTTACAAGGCCGGACTGAGACTGGAGCATGTAGAGACCCGTGTGGTTCGCTGTCCGTTTGAGCAGGACTTCACCGAAAACCACAAGGATGCGACCCGATTTGCAACCGAATACCTGCCAACGCTCAGATCATGGTCGGAAGCCACGTTCCTGGGCGGGCTTGACGCCGGCCGCGACCAGGCCGAACGCGAAGCCATCATGGATGAATTCTACGGGCGCTATCAGGCCTGTGTCGCAGATGCACCTGAAGGTCATGCGATGGACTATGTGCACGCTTATCTGATTTGCAGCAAGGAAGCTTAACCAGTGAAAAAGACAACGACCACTCTGGAAATTGAAAAAGCCCGCAGACTGGCGCTTCGGGCACTGACAAAATCCGGCGCCGCGCGCGCCAATGTCCGATACCTAGCCGATGCTGTCATAGACAGCGAACTTGTCGGCATGCCGAGCCATGGATTTTTCTGGTTGCCGATCTACTGCTCGCATCTCAGATGCGGCAAGGTTGACGGTGTGATCAAGCCGGTCATCACCCGGTTGTCTGCGGTGGCCTACCGTGCCGATGCCGGATCAGGATTTGCCCATCCGGCCATCGAAAAAGGTTTCGTAAAAATCATTTCGGCGGCGAAAAAATATGGCATTGCCGGGCTTTCTGTCACCAATTCCTACAATTGCGGCAGGTTGGGCGGGCATACCGAACGCCTGGCGCGCGAAGGGCTGCTGGCCATGGGGTTCACCAATGCCCCGGCGTCGATTGCGCCTCCGGGTGGCATCAAGGCGGTTATCGGCACAAACCCGGTTTCCATGGCAGCACCTGACGGCAAGGGCGGGGTTGGCTATGTCATTGATCAGTCATCGTCGGTGGTGGCAAAATCGGAAGTCATGCGTCACGCCGCGCGCGGCGAGGAGATTCCGCCTGGCTGGGCCCTAGATGCTGACGGCAACCCGACAACCGATCCCACTCAGGCTGTGACCATGGCGCCATCGGGTGGCTACAAGGGGTTCGGTCAGGGACTGATGGTGGAAACCATGGCATCACTGATGAGCGGGGCACAACCCGGCAGTACCATGTCGCCGTTTGCAACCGATGCCGGAGGGCCCTGCAATTCGGGGCAGTTCTTCCTGGCAATCGATCCAGAAGGGTTTTCGGCAGGTTTGTTCGCAGACCGTTTTGCAACTCTTGCCGGTTCAATCACTGCCCAGGAGGGCACCCGCCTGCCGGGTCTGAGTCGTCTGGCAACGCGGGAGGAAAGCCTTGCCCGGGGGACCATCGAAGTGGATCGTGATCTGTTGAAGCGTGTGCGGGATTGCACGCGATAACCGTGTCTGCCCCCTAACAGGACGTTGGTCCGATGGCTGTTGACTACGAGATTGACTGTGTTGTGGCAGGTGCGGGCGCAGTCGGCCTGGCAGTTGCCCGTGAACTTGCTCAGGCAGGCCGTGAAGTCCTGATTGTGGAAGCTGGCGACGCATTTGGACGCGGCGTGTCGTCACGATCAAGCGAAGTCGTCCATGCCGGCATGTATTACACCCCTGGTTCCTTGCGTGCGCAATTATGCGTTGAGGGTAAGTGGCTGTTGTACGATTTCATGAAGACGCATGACGTGGCCCACACAAATTGCGGTAAATTGATTGTGGCGTGTGAACCGGGCGAGGTGGCTACGCTTGAGGCTATCATCTCAAAAGGCGCAGCCAATGGCGTCGATGATCTTGAGTTGCTTGATGAAGGCCAGGCACGGGCGCTGGAGTCTGAGCTGAACTGTGTAGCTGCTATTCTGTCGCCATCCACCGGCATGATGGATTCCGCCGGCGTGATGCTGGCCTTGCTGGGGGAGGCTGAAAACGCCGGCGCCACGTTGGCTACCCGATCTCCGGTTGCCGGTGGTCGCGTGGGCGGTGCACAAATCGAGATTGATATAGGTGGCGCGGAGCCGATGACGGTCGGCTGCAACCTGTTTGTGAACTCCACCAGCCTCAATGCGCCTCAGCTTGCGTCAAATCTTGAGGGCCTCGATGCGTCTCATGTGCCAACGGCGTACTATGGCAAGGGCAGTTATTTCTCGATCGTCGGCAAGGCGCCATTCAGTCGCTTGATCTATCCATGCCCGGTCGTCGGCGGACTGGGGGTTCATCTTACAATCGACGTTGGGGGCCAGGCCCGGTTTGGCCCTGACGTGGAGTGGGTGGATGAGCCGAACTATGAGGTGGATCCGGCGCGAGGTGATGAATTTTATGCTCTGGTCAGGCGATACTGGCCGGCATTGCCGGATGGCGCCCTGCAGCCGTCCTACGCCGGGGTGAGACCCAAGATCGTGCCGCCGGGCAAGCAGATACAAGACTTCCGAATCGACGGTCCTGAAGTGCATGGCGTTGCGGGTCTGATTAACCTGTTTGGCATAGAAAGCCCGGGATTGACATCCTGCCTGGCAATTGGGCGGTATGTACGAAAATTAGTCAATTGTTTCTGAAATTGCACATCGTCAGGGCATGGAACCAATGTGGTATATTTGTAGGACCAATGCGGCATGCGCCATTGCGCACGATGCTCGTGACGTTTCATAATAATAGTACCGAAAGCACACTTTTAAACCTATTCACGTTTTCGGACGCTAATCAGCGGAGGGAGTACTCTATGAAGAAATTACTGACAGCAACTCTTGCAGCAGCAGCTCTGGCTTCGGTCAGCTTTACTGCGGCACAGGCGCAGACAAAGGAACTGGTTGTTGCCTTTTTCCCGGAATGGCCGATGCCGTTCCAGTATGCGCAAGCCAAGAAAATCTATGACAAAGAACTCGGTGTCACGGTTAAGTGGGTATCTTTCGATGCCGGTACCGCGATGTCTGCCGCCATGGCTTCCGGCGATGTGCACATTGCCGTTTCTCAAGGCGTCACACCGTTCCTGACGGCTGTGTCAGCTGGTCAGGACCTGCAGGCAGTCGACGTTGCTCTGACCTATTCAGATAATGACAACTGCGTGGTTCGCAAGAGTCTTGAAATCACTAAGGACAATGCCAAGGAACTCGAAGGCAAGACCGTTGGTGTGCCGCTCTCAACGGCCGCTCACACCGGTTTCCTGGCCCAGATGGCTCACTTCGGTGTTGACACATCCAAGATGAAAATCGTGGACATGGCTCCGGTTGACTCAGCTGCAGCATTTGCAAATGGCAACATGGACATGGTTTGCGGCTGGGGCGGTCCTCTGCGTCGCATGAAAGAGTTCGGCAACGTTCTCATCGAAGGCGACGAAAAGGAAAAGGTTGTCGGCAAGGTTTATGACGTGATTTCCACGACCGGCTCATGGGCCAAGGAAAACTCTGACCTTGTGACCAAGTTCCTGAAAGTCACCAACGACATGAACGCCAAGTTCAATGGCGGTGGTGCTGATGAAATGATGCCTGAGATCGCCAAGATGGCTGGCCAGGACGAAGCCACTGCAAAGGCAATCATGACCACGGGCATGAAGTTCATTTCCTCCGAACAGGCACTCAGCGATGGCTGGATGGGCGGTTTCCTGGTGAATAACTTCAATGAAGCCGGTGCCAAACTGGCTGAAGGCGGCACGGTCAAGGCGCTGCCTTCCTACGAAGGTGCCGTTAACTCCAGCTACCTCAAGGCCGCTGCGGGCATGTAACGACCAAGAGGCAGGCCACCCGTAGGTTCGGGTGGCCTGTTTTTTTGCGGCCAGCAAGAAGACCGGTAAAGGTCTCATTCAAGATCGAACATGTACGGGCTCTAAGGGAGGGGAACATGTCCAGCCTCATAATCGACGATATATCAATGCGATTCGAGTTGCCGAATGGCGGCTCGGTTCAGGCATTGCAGAATGTTTCGCTCAATCTGAA
>CALHUA010000211.1 GCA_938039915.1 uncultured Anderseniella sp. | reverse complement strand
GCCTGAAAACACAAACGTATTGCTGGAGGGGACAATGAATTGGCAAAATTCTGGAATTTAATGTCACGAACACGAATTGATCATGTGATTGCGGAGCTTCTGGGAACATCAAACAAGGCTGCCCTGACCGTTCATGAACTCGAACTGCCATCCTATCGCTATGTGGATGTTTTCAAGAGCGTCGAGCACTTTGTCTCCAAGCGGGACAATGTCAGGAAAATTGAAACGACCCACACCGAAGATCTGAATACCATCATTCATGGAAAGCAGGACCAGTGGCAATCGAGAAAAATTACCAAAGCCTCGCAAACACCATGGCCGACAAGTGCAACAGAAGCGGTTTTCCTTCCACTTGACTGCTTTTGGATCTGTCCGTCAGTTGCCGGTGAAAACAGGTTCGTCATACGTGTGCGATTTGTCCAGTACATGCAAAAGGTGAAGCTTGAACTGGCCTGCGGAGACAAATCCGGTGGGGAATCTGCCGCCAACGAAATTTCGACACACAGCGTCAAGAACTCCATCTATCGCAATCGCGTTATTCACCTGTCATACGAGTCCGGCAAGAAAGATGAATACGGAGATGTCGAAAAGGCCGAGACGCTGCAGGTTCTGTTTTCGTCTATCGAAACAGTCGATGAGAAAAACATCATATTGAGTGATGACCAGGTCGACCTGATAAGGCGCAATATACTCGATCTTCGTTTGAAAAAAGACATCCTGTTGAACAATGGCGTGCCCACCCACAGAGGTGTGTTGTTTCACGGGCCTCCGGGCACCGGTAAGTCCTTTGCCTGCAGGTACATTTGTCATGTGCTGAAGGATACAACCTGTATTTTTGCAACCGGCAGTGTCCTGACCCAGGTTGGTGCGCTGTTTTCTCTGGCAAGGTTACTGCAGCCGGCCATCTTGTTTATCGAAGATGCAGACCTGATGTTTTCCTCCAGAGAGAGCAACATGTATTCAACGACGCTCGGTGATCTGATGGACCAGATGGATGGCCTGCGGGCCCAGGAGAACATAAGCGTGGTGTTGACCACCAACGATATCGCCAGGCTGGAAGGCGCCCTGAAAGACCGTCCGGGACGCATAAGCCAGTGCATCTACATGGGGGCTCCCGATGCAGATCTGAGGCTCAGGTATATTCAGCATCAACTGCGTGAATACGACCTTTCAAACATTGATCTGGACCTTCTGGTCACTGAGTCGGAAGGAACCACCCAGGCCTTCATCAAGGAATGGCTCCACCGGTCGGTTCAAATTGCCTGTGAGCGCCTGGATCAGGCCTCACAGAAGGCCGTGCTTGGCAATGATGACTTTGTGGTTGCATTAAATGAGATGCAGCAATCCCTGGACACGGCAGGTCACAAGATTGTTGGCTTTACTGCTCCCAATCGAGGCTAAGCCCGGCGGGCCTTCAGATACACTCCAGAAACAGGGCCTTGGTGTTCTTAGTGGTCATTTTCACCGGATTACCGCCGACGCTGGGATCTTCCAGTGCCATGGCGGTCAACTCATCCACGCGATCCGTACCCACGCCCATGTCGCCCAGCCGGCCCGGAATGCCCAGCTCGCCATTGAGGTTTTCGACAAATGCCAGGAAACCATCAAATCCGCCCTTGATGCCCATATAGGCGGCGGCTGCGTTGATCCGGTCCTCGATTTCAGGCCGGTTGAACAACAACACCGCCGGAATGCACACGGCATTGGTGGTGCCGTGATGGGTGTTGTAGACCGCGCCGATCGGGTGCGACAGCGCATGTACCGCACCGAGGCCTTTCTGGAACGCAGTGGCGCCCATGCAGGCAGCTGCCATCATCTGGGCGCGCGCTTCCATGTCTTTTCCGTCGGCATAGGCGCGCGGCAGATACTCCTTCACCAGCCGCATGCCTTCCAGCGCCATGCCCTGGCTCATCGGGTGGAAGTGCGGGCTTGAATAGGCTTCCAGGCAATGGGCAAACGCATCCATGCCGGTGCCTGCGGTAATCGCCGGCGGCATGCCGACCGTCAGTTCGGGATCGCAGATGACCACCGCCGGCAGGACCTTGGGGTGGAAGATGATCTTCTTCACATGGGTCTCGGAATTGGTGATGACACTGGCGCGCCCCACTTCCGATCCGGTGCCTGCCGTCGTCGGCACCGCAATGATCGGCACAATGGCGTCCGCATCGGCCCGCGTCCACCAGTCGCTGACATCCTCGAAGTCCCAGACCGGCCTGGTCTGGCCGGCCATGAACGCAACCATCTTGCCCAGATCCAGCCCCGAGCCGCCGCCAAAGGCGATCACGCCGTCATGGCCCCCGTCGCGAAACACCTTCAGGCCCGCTTCGAGATTGATCTCGTTGGGATTGGGATCGACATCAGCAAAAATGGCACGGCCAAGGCCCGCTGCGTCCATCAGGTCAAGTGTTTGTGCGGTGATCGGCAGATCGCGCAGACCCCGGTCGGTGACCAGCAACGGCTTCTTGATGCCGGCCTGGGCACAGGCTTCACCGATTTCAGCAATACGGCCATTACCAAAACGGATTGCGGTCGGATACGACCAGTTCGCAGTCAGGTTCATGTGAGTGCCTTCTTGAGATGATAGGATTTGGGTCTGGTGAGGTTGTGATAGCCGATGACCGACAGCGCACCGCCGCGGCCTGTATCCTTGCAACCGGTCCAGCACAAGGCCGGGTCGAGATAATCACAACGGTTCATGAAGACGGTGCCGGTCTCGATGTCACGACCGATGCGGGCGGCGCGGTCTGCATCTGCCGTCCACAGGGAGGCCGTAAGGCCGAAGTCACTGTCGTTCATCAAACCGATGGCTTCGGCATCATCGGCAACCTTCATGATGCCGACGACCGGACCGAAACTTTCCTCGCGCATGACGCGCATATCGTGGCTCACATTGGTGAGAATCTGGGGCGCCAGATAGGTGCCGCCGTCATCGGCAAATCCTGATGCGTCGATATGGGCCCTGGCCCCCATGTCGATGGCTTCGGCGGTCTGACTGCGCACCAGATCGGCAAACCGGACATTGGCCATGGGCCCCAGTGTCGTTGCCTGGTCGAGCGGATTGCCCAGCACATAGCCGGAAACGATGCCGACGGCCTTTTCCACGAATGCATCATAAAGGCTCTCAGTGACATAGATGCGTTCGATGCCACAGCAGCACTGGCCGGAATTGAACATGGCGCCATCGATGAGGGTGTCCACGGCGCTATCAAGGTCTGCATCTTCCATGACGTAGCCCGGATCCTTGCCGCCAAGCTCCAGGCCCAGTGCGGTAAAGGTGCCGGCCGCCGCCTTTTCCATGGCGATACCGCCGCCGACCGAGCCGGTGAAATTCACAAATCCAAACGATCTGGCGGCAATCAGGGCTGAGGTGGTTTCATGATCAAGGAAGATGTTCTGGAACACGTCTTCCGGCACGCCTGCTTGCGTGAACGCGGCCACCAGCCGCTCACCGGCCAGCAGGGTTTGCGTAGCGTGCTTCAGGATAACCGCATTGCCGACAATCAGCGCTGGTGCGACGGTGTTGATCGCAGTCAGGTAAGGATAATTCCACGGAGCGATCACCAGCACCACACCGTGCGGTTCATGCTCTATGCGGCGCTCAAAGCTGTCTGAGTCCTCAATGACGATGGGTTTGAGCGCATCAACGGCGATGTCGGCCATATAAGAGGCGCGTTCATCGACGCCGCCGAACTCGCCGCCATAGCGCACCGGGCGGCCCATCATATGAGCGATTTCCGGCACTACTTCGTCGTTCATTTCACCCAGCCGGGCCAGACCCTTGCGGACCAGCGAGATGCGTTCATCCAGCGGACGCGCAGCCCAGGCTTGTTGCGCCTTGCGGGCCCGGTCAACCATGGCTTCAGCCTGTGCCATGGAAGCAATCGGGCGCTCGGCAAACACCGACCCATCAATCGGCGATATACATTTCAACGTGCTCATTTTCTTATGTCAGGACCTTTCAAAGCCGCGGGCAATCTCCCAGTCGGTCACCCGGCGATCATATTCAAACTGCTCCCATTCGGCCGCATGGACATAATGGTCCACCACCTCGTCGCCCATGGCAGCGCGCAGCATTTTCGACTTCTTCAGCGCCACGGCAGCGTCGCGCAAAGTGGACGGAATTTCGCGGGCTTTCTTTGCCGCGTAAGCATCGCCCTTGAACTCAGGCTCAAGTTCCATCTTGTTCTCGATGCCGGAAATGCCTGCCGCGATCTGGGCGGCAAACGCAAGATACGGGTTGAGGTCGGACCCACCCACCCGGCACTCCACGCGCACCGCCTTGCCATTGCCGCAGATGCGGTATCCGGCGGTGCGGTTGTCCAGCGACCAGATGGCCTTGGTCGGTGCGAACGTACCGGCCTGGAAACGCTTGTAGGAATTGATGTTGGGTGCGAGGAAACAGGTGAATTCCGAGGCATGGGCCAGGAGGCCGGCCAGGTACTGCCGCATCATGTCCGACATGCCGTATTCGCCTTCAGGATCGTGGAAGCGGGCCTGGCTGCCGTCCTTCGACCATAAAGACTGATGCACATGCGAGGATGATCCGGCTGCTTCATAGTCCCACTTGGCCATGAAGGTGGCGGCCCGACCCTGCGCCCAGGCGATTTCCTTGACCCCGTTCTTGGTGATGACGTGGTTGTCGGCTGCGGTCAGGGCATCGGCATATTTGACGTTGATCTCTTCCTGCCCGGCCCAGGCTTCGCCCTTGGAGCACTCGACAGGGATGCCGGCGCCATATAACCCGTTGCGTACCGCGCGCATGACATCTTCTTCCTTGGTGGTCTGGAACAGATGATAATCTTCATTGTAGGGGCTGATCAGGGTCATGTCGCGATAGCCCTGCCCGTGGGCTTCTTCAAAACTCTCTTCAAACAGGTAGAACTCAAGCTCCGATGCCATCATCGCCGACAAGCCCATGGCGTCGAGGCGGGCGATCTGCTTTTTCAGAATGGCACGTGGTGAGACCGGAATGTCCTCATGGCCGTGATGATCCATGACATCGCACAACACGAACGCAACACCCTCCTGCCACGGCAACAGGCGCAAGGTGGCCAGGTCCGGCTTCATCATGTAGTCGCCATAGCCCTTTTCCCAGCTGGCGGACTTGTAGCCCGGCACCGGCTCCATCTCCATATCGACGGTCATGAGATAGTTGCAGCTGTGAGTTTCGTTTACGGCAGAGTCAAGAAAGTGCTGCGCGTGGAAGCGCTTGCCCATCAGCCTGCCCTGCATGTCGACCTGCGCCATGATGACGGTGTCGATCTCGCCTGCCTCAACAGCTTTCGTCAGGTCTGCAATTGTCAGTAATCCCGGCATTCAATCCTCCGCGCGGACATGAAGAACATGGACACGCCGGCCCCAGGTAGCTTTGGGGCCGGCCTGCAATCAGGGTGAGACGATCAGCTGTAACGGTATGGCCGTCCAGCCTTGGTCATGTCGGCATTGTACTTCTTGAAGATGTCGACGACCTTCTTCTTGGTTTCCGATTCAGCTGCAATCTCGTCCCAGAACTTGACGGCTGCGTCTTCCACCGTCTGCCATTCGGCATCGGGAATCGAGGTCAGTTTCATCTTGGTGCCGTCGACGCGCAACGACGCTTCACCGCCCCAGTACCACCACTGACGGTAGTAGTGGCTCTGATCCATGGTCAGCTTGAGCAGTTCCTTCAGGTGATCGGGCAGCTCGTTGTAGCGGTCCATATTGGCAAAGAACGACCCTGCCCAGGCGCCGGAGATGTTGTTGGTGAGGAAGTAGTTGGTGACGTCTGCCCAACCCACCGTGTAATCCTCGGTGATGCCCGACCAGGCAATGCCGTCCAGCTCGCCGGTCTGCACGGCGACCTCAATGTCTTCCCATGGCAGTGTGACCGGGATGACGCCGAACTGCGCCAGGAAGCGGCCGGCGGTCGGGAACGTGAACACCTTCTTGCCCTTGAGATCGGCCAGCGTGTTGATCGGATCCTTGGTGGCGAAATGGCATGGATCCCAGGCACCGGCCGACAGGTGCTTAACGCCTACCTTGGAGTATTCGGCGTCCCAGATCTCGTTCAGGCCGTACTGGTTGAACAGCACCGGCACGTCCAGCGAATAGCGGCTGGCAAACGGGAAATAGCCACCGAACACGGTGACTTCGGTCGGCGATGCCATGGAGTCATCGTCAGACTGTACCGCGTCGATGGTGCCCTTCTGCATGGCGCGGAACAGTTCGCCTGTCGGCACCAGCTGATCGGCGAAGAACAACTCGATTTCCATTTCGTCGCGGGCGACCTTGTTGAAACTGTCAATGGCCGGCTTGATGACGTGTTCCGCCAGCGCCGGACCGGCATAGGTCTGCATGCGCCACTTGATTTTCGATTGAGCGTGCACGGCAGGTGCGGCAAGCGTTGCAGCACCGGCAACGCCGGCTCCCTGAATAAATTTGCGTCTTGTCGTCATATCACAAACCTCCACTTTGGTTTTCAGTTACAAGTCTACTCTTCACTCTAGTCATCGCTGGTCAACTCCACCTCACGAACAATTCCCCCCAGTCCCCCAGTCAAAAATCACTTCCCGTAAACATAATTCGGCAGCCACAGCGCAATCTGCGGAAACACCATGACCAGTGTCAGGGCCAGTATCATCACACCGACGAACGGGATGATGGACTTGTAGATATCGGTCAGCCCGATTTCCGGCGGCGCCATGGCGCGCATCAGGAACAGATTGTAGCCGAACGGCGGTGTCATATAGGCGATCTGGGTGGTGATGGTGTAGAGCACGCCATACCAGACCAGGTCGAACCCGAGCGCACCGACCAGCGGCACATAAAGGGGCGCGACGATCACCAGCATCGCGGTGTCGTCCAGGAATGTGCCCATCAGAATGAACGACAGCTGCATCAGGATCAGGATCATCCATGGCTCCAGACCGAGCTGTTCGGTAAACAGGGCATCGATCGCCTTGACCGCACCGAGCCCGTCGAACACGGCGCCAAAGCCCAGGGCAGCCAGAATGATCCACATGAACATGCATGAGATGCCGAGCGTCTGGCGTACTGAGACCTCAAACACCTCTCTGGTCATGCGACGTTTCAGGACGGCGGCCAGAAACGCCGTCATGGCCCCGATGGCAGAACTTTCGACCAGACTTGTCCAGCCATTGACGAACGGCACCATCATGGCGGCGAAAATGCCCAGGGGCAGCAGACCGGCGCGCAGCAACTTCAGCTTCTCGTTCATCGGCATGTTGCGTTCTTCGGGAGGAAGCGCAGGCCCGAGTTCCGGCTGCAGGCGGCAGCGGACGACAATATAGACGATGAACATTGCCGCCATCATCAGGC
>CALHUA010000210.1 GCA_938039915.1 uncultured Anderseniella sp. | reverse complement strand
AACTCAATAAAATCAATTGATTATATTTTTATCGTGTAAAATGGAATATTTTTCCAGAAAAATTGTAATTATACTGATCTCATGTATATTGGGGGCAGTAATAGTCAAGCGGAGGAAGCGAAATGACTGGCCAGAATCCTGTCTTCATACCAGGTCCGACAAACATCCCGGATCGTCTGCGCTACGCCATGAGCATACAGTCGATGGATCATCGCGCGCCTGATTTTGTCGAACTGCTTTCACCGGTTCTTGCGGATTTGAAGAAGGTATTCAAAACACAGACCGGCCAGGTGATCTCGTTCCCCGGCAGCGGTACCGGCGGTTGGGAGGCGGCGATAACCAACACGCTGTCTCCGGGAGACAAGGTGCTTGTTGCCCGGTTCGGGATGTTTTCCCATCGCTGGATCGATCTCTGCCAGCGCCACAACCTCGATGTCGAAGTGATCGAGTGTGAGTGGGGTACCGGAGCGCCCGCCGACCTTTATGGTGAGCGCCTGGCTACTGACAGAAACCATGAGATCAAGGCTGTACTCGTCACTCACAATGAAACGGCAACCGGGGTACGCAGCGATATCGGCGCGGTCCGCAAGGCAATGGACGATGCCGGTCATCCGGCCATGTTGTATGTGGATTGTGTGAGTTCACTGGCATCCATGGATTTCCGCATGGACGAATGGGGCGTTGATCTTGCGGTGTCCGGCTCACAAAAGGGTTTTATGCTCGCAACAGGCATGGCCATTGTCGGGGTCAGCCAGAAGGCCCTGGCTGCATGCGAAACGGCCACATGTCCACGATGTTATTTTGACTTTCGCGACATGGCCGGTGCCAATGCCAGGGGAGGTTATCCCTACACACCGCCCTTGCAGATCATGTACGGGCTTCGCGAGAGCCTCGATATGCTGTTTGAAGAAGGCCTGGACAATGTCTTTGCCCGCCACTTCCGGATTGCCGAAGGTGTACGTGAAGCGGTCAGGGCATGGGACATGTGCCTGTGTGCGAAGAGCCCGGAGCTTTACTCCGATACGGTCAGCGCGGTTTATGTTCCCGATGGTTTTGACAGCAATGTCCTCACCGATCATGCATTCGACGTCTATGGTGTATCGTTTGGTATCGGGCTTGGTGAGATGGCCAACAAGGCGTTTCGCATCGGCCATCTTGGCTCGATGACTGATGTCATGGCATTGTCGGGGATCTCGGCAATCGAGATGGCGATGAAGGACCTGGATTATCCGATCGAGTCCGGTGCCGGTGTGTCAGCGGCGCAAGACTATTACCGCGCAACGGCTCGCCGCTCCCAGTTGAAAGCCGCATGAGGATACTATGAACGACATGTCAGGCCTGAACATTCCAACTTATGAAGACGTCATCGCAGCTCATGCGCGCATTGAGCCGTATATCCACAGGACACCGGTTCTGACGTCGAGCTATTTCAACGAGTTGACCGGGGCGCAGTTGTTCTTCAAGTGCGAGAACTTCCAGAAGGCCGGTGCGTTCAAGGTTCGTGGCGCATGCAATGCCGTCTTCGGCCTGGATGACGAGACGGCGAAGAAGGGTGTGGCCACCCATTCTTCAGGCAACCACGCCCTGTCGCTCAGCTACGCCGCCGGGCGGCGAGGAATTCCGGTGACCGTTGTGATGCCTCGCACAGCGCCCGATGCCAAGAAGGCAGCGGTGCGCGGCTATGGCGGAACCGTGGTGGAATGCGAGCCCAGCACATCTTCGCGCGAAGCGGTTTTTGCCGAGGTAGTTGCTGCGTCCGGAGCGGAGTTTGTCCATCCCTACAATGATCCCCGGGTCATTGCGGGCCAGGCCACCTGTTCGAAAGAACTGGTTGAGGATATTCCCGGCCTGGATGCCGTCGTGGCGCCGATCGGTGGTGGAGGCATGATTTCCGGATCGTGTCTCACGCTGTCCAACATTTCAACTGATACGAAAATCTATGCAGCCGAACCACTCAATGCGGATGATGCTTGCCGGTCGTTCAAGGCCGGTCATATCATCGCCGATGATGCACCTGAAACTGTTGCCGATGGCCTCAAGGTGCCGTTGAAAGAGTTGACCTGGCATTTCGTGTCGAACCATGTCGAAGACATTCTGCTGGCGACAGAACAGGAGATCATCGATGCGATGTACCTGACCTGGCAGCGCATGAAAATCGTCATCGAACCGTCGTGCGCCGTACCGCTGGCAGTGATTTTGAAGAACCGCGCCGTGTTTGAGGGCAAACGCGTCGGCGTGATCATTACCGGCGGCAATGTCGATCTGAACAAGCTGCCCTGGATGCAAGATCAAAGTTGAACCGCGAATTCCTCAAAGGGAGAAATGTCATGAATGTGATGAATAAGGTTGATGGGCTTGAAGTCGGTTACAATGTCCCCGCTGCAGTTGGCATGGACGAAGCGGATATCCAGACACCCTGCCTGGTGCTTGATCTGGATGCGCTGGAGCGGAATGTCGTCAAGATGGGTGAATTCGCCAAGCAGATGGGCGTGCGTCACCGCGTGCACGGCAAGATGCACAAATCCGTTGATGTGGCGTTGCTGCAGGAAAAACTTGGCGGCAGTTGCGGCGTGTGCTGTCAGAAGGTCAGTGAAGCTGAGAGCTTTGCTCGCGGCGGCATTACCGATGTGCTGGTCTCGAACCAGGTCCGCGATCCGGCCAAAATCGACAGGCTGGCCCGTATTCCAAAGCTGGGTGCGCGCACCATCTGCTGCGTCGACGACATCGACAATGTGGCAGACCTGTCCGTTGCGGCTGTCAAGCACGATACTGAAATCGAGTGCCTGGTCGAGATCGACTGCGGGGCAGGGCGCTGCGGTGTCACCACCACCGCAGATGTAGTGGCGATTGCCAGGGCGATCGATGCGGCCGATGGATTGAAGTTCACCGGCATTCAGGCCTATCAGGGCGCCATGCAGCACCTGGACGATTACAACGACCGCAAGGCCAAGATCGATATCGCCGTTGCCATGGTCAGAGACGCCGTCGATGGCCTCAAGGCGGAAGGTCTCGACTGTGACATCGTTGGTGGCGGAGGCACGGGCTCGTATTATTTCGAAGGCAATTCAGGCGTCTACAATGAGCTTCAGTGCGGTTCCTACGCCTTCATGGATGCCGACTATGGCCGTATTCTTGACAAGGACGGCAACCGTATCGACCAGGGTGAATGGGAGAATGCGCTGTTCCTGCTCACCTCCGTCATGAGCCACGCCAAGGTCGACAAGGCGATTTGTGACGCCGGGCTGAAAGCCCAGTCGGTTGACAGCGGCCTGCCCGTTGTCTTCGGCCGCGACGATGTCGAGTATGTCAAATGCTCAGACGAGCATGGCGTCATCGCAGATCCGGACGGCAAGCTGAAAGTGAACGACAAGCTCAAACTGGTGCCCGGACACTGTGATCCGACCTGCAATGTGCATGACTGGTATGTCGGCGTGCGCAACGGCAAGGTTGAAACCATCTGGCCCGTTACCGCTCGCGGCCTGGCGTACTGAGGAACCAACCAATGCTGATTGTTTCCGAAGAAACCTGCAAGGCAGTTGTGGGCCGCAGCGACGCGTTTGCAGCAGTCGAGAATGTGTTTTCCGCTATGGCCAGCGGCGATGCCTACAATTTCCCGGTCATCCGCGAAGCAATCGGCCATGCAGACGCCCTGTACGGTTTCAAGTCCGGCTTTGACCGGGCCGGTTTGGTGCTGGGCCTAAAATCCGGCGGATACTGGCCCGGAAACATTGACAAGGGGCTGACCAACCATCAGTCGACAGTGTTCCTGTTCGACCCGGACACGGGTCAACTGCAGGCGCTGGTTGGCGGCAATTACCTCACCGCCATACGCACAGCGGCTGCCAGTTCAGTGTCAATTGCGCATCTCGCCCGCAAGGATGCCAAGGTGCTCGGCATGGTCGGCGCCGGCCATCAGGCCGGGTTCCAGCTCAGGGCGGCTGCTGAACAGCGCGACTTTGAAAAGGTGGTGGCATGGAACTTCCATCCCGACATGCTGCCTAAACTCGGCGCTGTGGCCGAAGAAATTGGTTTGCCGTTTGAAGCGGTCGAGCGTGACCAGCTGGGTGCAGAGGCTGACGTGATCATCTCGATTACCTCGGCCCATGATGCGCTGATGATGAAGGACTGGGTCAAGCCGGGCACACACCTGGCCTGCATGGGCACCGACACCAAGGGCAAGCAGGAAGTCGATCCTGCCCTGGTTGCAGCGGCAACCGTTTTCACGGACGAGATCGCACAGTCAACGACCATCGGTGAGGCCCAGCATGCCATCTCGAAGGGGTTGATCAGCGAGGCCGACATCACATCCATCGGTGAGGTCATAAACGGCACGCATCCAGGCCGAACGTCAGATGCCGAGATCACGCTGTTTGACGGAACCGGTGTCGGGCTTCAGGATCTCGCAGTGGCATCGGTTGCAGCCAGGCTGGCGGAAGAGGGCGGCCAGGCCCAGCAAATCCAGCTTTGACGGACTGCAGACAATGAACATCGTGATTATCGGGTTTGGCGCCATCGCCTCCTACGTGTCGGCCAGGCTGTCGCAAGACGCTGATGTGGTTGTGACCGGGGTGCTGTGCCGCACGGGCCGCGAAACCGCAGCAATCGACGCGCTCGGCTCCCGAGTGACGCCTTTCAATTCGGTGGATGATATTCCTGCTGACACCAATCTGGTCATTGAATGCGCCGGACACGCCGCCCTTGCTGAACACGGGCCAGCGGTTTTGCAGCGCGGGATTGACCTGATCTGTACGTCCAACGGGGCGCTTGCCCAACCTGAGTTGGCAGACCGGCTGGACAAAGCCGCGCGCACAGGAGGCTCACAGATGGAATTGGTGTCGGGCGCCATAGGCGCCATTGATGCCATTGCTGCGGCCAGTGTCGGCGATATCGACCGGATCGTCTATCGGGGCCGGAAGCCGCCACAGGGCTGGAAAGGATCGCCGGCCGAGGATGTGGTTGACCTGGATAGCCTGACGGAGGCCGCTTGCCATTTTTCCGGCTCTGCCCGAGAAGCCGCGCTGCGCTACCCCAAGAATGCCAATGTAGCGGCGACCGTGGCGCTTGCCGGACCTGGCCTGGATGATACACAGGTTGAACTGGTGGCAGACCCTGCGATAACCGAAAACATTCACGAGATCGAAGTCGAAGGCACATTTGGACGGTTACAGTTCAGGATTGACGGCAGGACGTTGCCGGGAAATCCGAAGTCATCCGCGCTCACAGCCATGAGCGTCGTGGCGGCCGTGCGCAACCGGATGGC
Organism: uncultured Anderseniella sp.; assembly: GCA_938039915.1. Classification (GTDB taxonomy): domain Bacteria; phylum Pseudomonadota; class Alphaproteobacteria; order Rhizobiales; family Aestuariivirgaceae; genus Anderseniella. Next base: position 989 of record CALHUA010000210.1, on the reverse strand, counting down.
ATATATCAAGGTGTGAAGTATCTCGCAGGTGCTTTCAATGAGGGTTTCGGCTGTCGCTGGCAATCTTCTCCAGAATCCGCATGGCATCGTGTTCACGCCCGTCGGGAACGAACAGGTGATCATGGAAGAAGCCTGATACGGGATTTACGCCCATATCATGTTTTGCGAGCTCGCTGGCAATACGCGCAATGAAGCCGACGGCCTCCAGTGACGAATGCACGTTCAATGTGATCATCCGGCAGGGAAACTCATAGTCGAGACCGAAAGTCTCGGCTTCTGTTTTGCGCAGTATGAGGGTCGTACCTTCCGCCTCCCGGAACACCATGCGGGTGGTTATGCTTTCCGGCACTGAACCGTCCGGCAATGTCGCGAACACATACACACCCTCAACAAGTTGTGCCGTAAGTGTCCTTAAAAGCTCGCCCAGATTCATCTCACCGCTCATGATTGTTTCCCCTGGTTTCAATTGATAGCTGCTTGCGGTGCAAGGCGGACTTATTTGCGCTCTTCGCTGTACATCAGTTTCTGGCCTGAAACAGTCACCTCTGTCTACGGTTAGCCAACATTGGTACAAGGCTGATTGCAAGCAGGACACCTGCAAAGATGAGCGGATAGGAGAAGCTGCCGGTTACCTCAAATGCCAAGCCGGCAACAAAGGGCCCGGCAATCTGGCCTGTTGCAAAGGCAAACGTCATGGCGGCCACATGGCGCTGGGCATCTGCCATCCCGGCAATGCGATGCGCTTCCTTCATGCCAACCATTGTAATGGCCATGAAGGTGCCGCCAACGCACAGCGCAGCGACGATTATGGCGAAGATCGAATGTGACACGACTGGAGCCAGCAGGCCGAGCGCCATGATAATTTGACAGGACAGCCAGATTTGCCTGTTGGAGTAGCGACCTTGAAGCCGTCCAATCAAAATTGTGGAGGCCGCGGCGGCGGCACCGAAGACGGGCCAGCCCAATCCGAATATCAGCGGTGACGGCAG
>CALHUA010000209.1 GCA_938039915.1 uncultured Anderseniella sp. | reverse complement strand
ACCTCCCAGTAAATGCCCCGGAAATTGGTAACCCCGGCGCTCAACCATTGCGATGGTGAGCCTTGTGCGAAATAGGCCGCGCTGTCACCGGCAAACAGATAGCCTGAAACTGCCGCTGCACTGATGGTGAGAATCGCGGCTCCGGGCAGCGCAAAAGCCACCGGATAGCCCGACCCGAGCGCCGTTGCCATGACCAACACCAGCATTGCAAGAAAGAAAAGTTCCATATCCGAATAGCCCTCAAAGCACCAAGTCTGGTTTGTCTGGTCACCTGTATCCAGACTGTCCCGATCTCGTCAGTTCAGTGTCCGCCGGCTTCAGCGATCTTGCGCTTGCCGGGTTCATTACGTTGATCAGCCACCGCATCCAGCAGATAACCGGCAAACTGCACCATCATCGTCACGGCAAAGACCGCCAGAAAACCTGCCATCATGTATTTCACATACATGCCGAAACCCGACTGCGAGACTTCAAAATTCAGCAATGGCGAGTTGATTACGCTGGCTTTGCCTTCCATGCCGAAAAACAGAACCGCAAAGCACAAACTCATGCCCAGCAGGATCGATCCCACATGATTGACGATGCCCTTGGCCCTGGTGCTGAACCCCGCATAAAGCACGTCCACCCGGACATGACCTTCCTCGATCAGCGTGTAGGCACTGGCAAAAAGAAACAGTGCCGCGTACCAGAACCGCACGAGATCACCCATATAGGCTTGCTCATAGGAGAAAATGAAACGGGTGAACACAATCAGCAGTTCTGCGATCACTACCAGCAAGGCCAGCCAGGTAAACCCCAATGTCCGCGTGAATGCGGCAATTACGAACGAGACCAGCAGCAAGGGTACATGCACCCAAAGACCTCGAAACACCGGTCTTCCCAGCTCGGCACTCAAACTGCTGCCGACAACGCTTTCAAGAAGGCCTTCCACGCGCAGGAAAGAAATGAACGCGTCGACCAGCCCGACCAGCAGCACCGAGAAAAACGCCCAGCGGATGATATAGGCCGTCACTGCGTAAAGCCGGTTGGCGTCGTCGCGCAGCGGCAGTTGCGGCGACCTGCGCACATACCATATGGCAGCAGCAAGCCCCACGGCGTAAAGCGCGACCTGAAACCAGGCCAGTGGTCCTCCTCCGGAAGAAACCGACGTGGCGCCCGGCCAGTTGAACCAGTAGGTCAGAAAATTGTTAAAGAGAAAAACGAACATCAAAAATGTGACGGCCCATGAAAACATCCGCCAGCCAAGCGTCGACGCCGACGCCTTATATGTTTGATCGCTCACAGTCGGCACCCACCCTTGATTACCTCAGCAAAACCCTCATCACCTGAGTCCAGAACAACGTGGGTTCAAATGAGCCCATAAACCTGATCTGGATTCGGAACGCTTTTCACCTCTTTTCGGGTTTTTGGGCGTATCGGGTGGAACAGGAAACCCTGTCCCACCCACGTTGTTGATCGTCAGGCCCAAAGGCCTGATTACAGTCCCAGAACGCGGTTGCGCTGCTGGAAGTACGCGCCTTCGGAAAGCTTCATCCAGCCACCGACATCAGTCCGCGCAGCAACAAAGCTTTCGTGAGTACGCTTGGCCAGGTCGGAGTGGGCAACTGTTTCGCCGAACACTTCTTCAGCAGCGGTGCCGAAGCTGTCATAGATGTCGTCGTTGAACTCACGCAGTTCGACACCGTTTTCCTTTACCAGCTTGGTCAGGAAGGTACCGTTGTTTGCATTGTACTCGGACATCGAGAATGTGTGCTCTTCGCCACATGCGGCCTTGATGATTTCCTGATCGGTCTTGCCGAGGTCGGACCACCATTTTTCGTTCATGCCGAGAGCAAGCGTAGAGCCGGCTTCGTGCATGCCCGGGTAGTAGTAGTACTTGGCGGCTTCATAGAACTTCATGAAGTAGTCGTTCCAGGGGCCAACCCACTCGGTTGCATCAATCGCGCCGGAGACAAGGTTTTCATAAATCTGGCCACCTGGCAGGGACACCGGAGAAGCACCCAGTTTCGCCATGTCGTCACCGCCAAGGCCAGGGATACGCATCTTCAGACCCTTGAGGTCGTCAGCCGAGTTGATTTCCTTGTTGAACCAGCCGCCCATCTGAACGCCGGTGCTGCCGGCCATCAGGCACTTGAGCCCAAATCCGGAAGCCACTTCGTCCCAGAGCGCCTGTCCGCCCATATGGTTGATCCAGGCATTTTGTTCATTGTGGGTCAGGCCGAACGGCACTGAGGTGAAGTACGCCCATGCAGGGTGCTTGCCCTTCCAGTAGTAGTCCGCAGCATGATAGGCCTGCGCGTTGCCTGATGCGACTTCGTCAAACGAGTCAAACGCGCCGACGCGCTCACCGGCAGAGAAATACTGAACGTTGATGCGACCTTCGGTCAGTTCACCGATCCGTGCGGCAAGACGCTGTGCGCCTGTGCCCAGGCCCGGGAAATCCCGCGGCCATGTTGCCACGATAACCATGTCTTTCTTGGCCTGCGCAATGGCGGGCGCAGACAGTGTTGTTGCAGCTGCCGCAGCAGTAGTAGCAATACCGGCTGATTTGATAAATTTACGACGATCCATTCGGATACTCCCTTGTTTTCGAATGCTCCCTGTTCGACGGGAACAGGCATAATTTAAGGATCAAAGCCGTCCTGACGTGACCTGCTTGATCCCCAAAGCCGACCGTTTCGGCCTGCGTGACATGAATAAACCCCAAACTTTTCACAGACACAACAGCAAGATGCAGTTTTTGAGATGACATTCCAGCAATGTGGTGAACGCGAGAAGTGGTAATTCATTTGCGAATTGCGGCAAGGAGAAACTGTTGGACATGTCGGCCATCGCCAGTTTACCAAAGCCTCATTCGTTTTCAGGATTCAGCCGATGTCGACAGTACCCAGACCATCTCTTGTAGGCATACCCGCCGATGTATCGGACAAGGACGGGCTGCATTTCCATTCAGCAGGTGACAAGTACATCCGTGCGCTTATGGACTGTTCCAATGCGATGCCGGTCATCATTCCGGCAATGGACGGCGACCTTGATCTGGAGCGTTTGCTGGACAGGCTGGACGGTGTGCTGGTCACCGGAGCAACGTCCAATGTCCATCCGCCCAGGTTTGGTGCAAAGCCGACTGTCGAGCATGAACCCTATGATCAGCTTCGCGATGCCCTGACGCTGCCACTGATCCGTGCAGCGCTGGACCGGGGTATGCCGCTGTTCTGCATTTGCCGCGGTTTTCAGGAGTTGAACGTGGTGTTCGGCGGCACTCTCGACACCGAAGTTCAAAACAAGTCCGGCCATCTCGATCACCGTGCAGCAGACAGTGACGACATTGAAGTGCGCTATGGCCCGGCTCATCCGATCGCCATAGAACCGGGCAGCATGCTGCACTCTATCCTGAAGAAATCCGGCACCATCGTGAACACGGTGCATCGTCAGGCCATTGCCAATCTGGGCAGCGGTCTGAAGGTCATGGCGCGCGCGCCGGACGGTGTCATCGAGGCTGTTACCACAGCCGATGACAACGAGAATTTCGTACTGGCAGTGCAATGGCATCCGGAATACCAGGCAAAGCACAATCCGGACTCGGTCCGGCTGTTCCAGGCCTTTGGCCAGGCCATGCAGCGATACACGCAGCTTCGCGAACGAACGGCAGCTTCAGACAGTTGATCAATGCGGCAGCGAAGGTTGTTGACACTGTATTGTCCGGTCAGTTTATCTTACCAATCTGCCTGACCCTAACGCCGGAGTAGCCATGCCGATCATTACCTGTATTGAAGACCTGCGCGTGCTCGCTGAACGCCGGGTTCCGCGCATGTTTTACGATTATGCAGATTCCGGCTCCTACACGGAAGGAACCTACAGGGCCAACGAAAGCGATTTCTCCAAAATCAAGCTGCGCCAGCGCGTCGCGGTCGACATGGACAACCGCACCACCAAAACCAAAATGATCGGCGAAGACGTTGCCATGCCGGTCGCCATTGCGCCGACCGGGCTAACCGGCATGCAGCATGCAGATGGAGAAATTCTGGGTGCCAAGGCGGCTGAGAAGTTCGGCATACCGTTTACGCTTTCCACCATGTCGATCTGTTCGATCGAGGACGTCGCGGAGCACACATCCAAGCCGTTCTGGTTTCAGCTCTACGTCATGCGTGACCGGGAGTTCTCGGAAAACGTGATCGACCGGGCAAAGGCTGCCGGGTGTTCCGCGCTTGTGCTGACGGTCGACCTGCAATTGCTCGGCCAGCGCCACAAGGATCTCAAGAACGGCCTGAGCGCTCCGCCCAAGCTGACCATCCCCAACATGATCAATATGGCGACCAAACCCCGTTGGGGTCTGGGCATGCTGGGCACCAGCCGCCGCACCTTCCGCAACATCGTCGGCCACGCCAAGGGCGTCGACGACATTTCATCGCTCAACAGCTGGGCCAATGAACAGTTCGACCCCAAGCTCAACTGGAAGGACCTTGAATGGATCAAGAAGCGCTGGGGCGGCAAGATTATCCTGAAGGGTATCATTGATCCCGAAGACGCAAAAATGGCGCTCAAGGTTGGCGCGGATGCGCTGATTGTCTCCAATCACGGCGGGCGGCAGCTGGATGGCGCCCTGTCATCGATTTCTGCACTGCCGGCAATCATCGATGCGGTGGGCGACAAGATCGAAGTCCACATGGATGGCGGCATCCGAACCGGCCAGGACGTATTGAAGGCAAAAGCACTTGGTGCCACTGGCACCTATATCGGGCGCGCCTTCCTGTATGGCCTGGGTGCCATGGGCGAACAGGGCGTCACCACGGCACTGGACATCATCCAGAAGGAACTCGACATCACCATGGCCTTGTGCGGTTTGCGTGATGTGAACGACCTGTCACGGGATGTACTGCTGATGCCCGACCGGTGGTGGTGAACTCAAAGCCCGGGTGAAGAGGCTAACCTGATCACCGGTACCGGCCGGGCAAATGCCGCAGCGGCATCTGCGAAAAGTTACATATAGCCTGTCCACTTACCTCGGCCGTCCAGTTCGGGCTTGCCATCTTCGCTACTTTGAATCTGGCCGGCATCGCCGGTGGCCTGTTCGCCCAGGTGGGCAGCGCCGAGGACGAGCAGTATGGCGATCAACGCACCGATGATGGTTGTCCAGGTTGGATTGGCCTGCGGGTCATCTGCCCGCAGCAGCAGGTGAGAGGGATGATGGATATCAGTCATAATCAATACTCCAGGGTTGCGATGCGCGCGCGTGCGCCATCACAGGTTTCAGGAAGTCAAACGGTGTCGGTGTCTTCAGGCTTGCCAGAAGTGCTTTTGGCTTTCCTGGCATGCATCGATACGGCGTACGCCGATGTCGGCGAGCAAACGGTCGTCCAGTTCACCTAACTGCCGACGCTGCCTTGCCCGCTCGCGCCACTGCATCAGGTTAACGATCACGGCGCCAGTCAGACGAAGGATTGCCGCAGACCACGAACCGGTTCCCGAAGCGGGTTTGGTCCCTGATATTCTTGGAACTGCACTGAAAGATGAAGTCTTCATGATATTGCTCCGGTTTGGGTTTCACTTCGGCCATTTGCGGGCCGGACGGGTTTGGTTTATGTGCAGTATTTATAAGAAATCCAGCATCCGCCGACAAACGATCTTAATTGCATATCGGATTAGAAAATATAATCCAAACCTCTCAAACTCACCCAACTTATGCCAAAATCTTCCCATTAAGTCTGATTTCGCCAGATATACGGTTGATTTGTGAATTAATTTTTCTTATCACCACATCATGGCCAGACGATTACCATCCCTGAACGCAATGCGTGCCTTTGAGGCAGCTGCCCGGCACCTGAGTTTTACACTTGCGGCAGATGAACTGCATGTGACCCAGGCGGCCGTGAGCCATCAGATCAAGACCCTTGAGGAACATTTGGGAATGCCGGTGTTCAAGCGCCTGAACCGGGCCCTGATACTCACGCCCGCCGGCCAGTCGCTGTTTCCCGCGGTCAGCGAGGCCCTGGACATCATGGCATCTGCCGTCGACAGGCTGCATCATCAGGATCAATCCGGGGTGCTGACGGTGACAACCATGGATTCATTTGCCGCGACCTGGCTGGTGCCGAAACTCGGCCGGTTCCGAAAATCAAATCCGGACATCGATGTCCGCATCTCCACGTCGGATGAAAGTATTGATTTTGACCGGGTGAATATGGACATGGCAATTCGCTACGGTGCCGGCGACTGGTCCGGCCTGCATGTCGAACGGCTGATGACAGAAGAGGTATTTCCGGTCTGTGCGCCATCCCTGTTACAATCAGGCGCTCCCCTGTCCTGCCCGTCAGATCTCAAGAACCATACCTTGTTACACGATGACCTGCGGGTGGACTGGCGGATGTGGCTGATGGCTACGGGCGAGGAAACCGTCGATTCGAGCAAGGGACCGGGATATCAGCATTCCAACCTGGTTCTGCTGGCCGCGGAGCAGGGTGACGGCGTTGCTCTGGCGCGCAGCGTACTGGTACAGCATGCACTTGCGGCCGGGCGGTTGGTGAAACCATTCGATTTCGCCATTCCCGGCGAGTACGCCTATTACATTGTATGTCCCGAAGCCAACCTGAAGCGCCCCAAAGTCAAGGCGTTCCGTGAATGGCTGATTGCAGAGGCCGGCGCGTCGGTTACCAGCCTCGCGCAAACCACCTGATTCAGACCTGCTCGCCACAAACCTCCACTGACTGGCTGATCAGTTGCATTGGTCCATAACTGCTCAGGAAGGCAACTTCGGCGGCATCGAGCCCGACGCCGATGACAGCAGTTGCATCCGCGCGCGCCATTGCCGTGGCATCTACCAGATGCCAGGCATTATCCAGAAACACCTCGGCCATGGCGTGGAAGTCCGCAGGTGTGACGTCAGGCGCATACACGCTGGCAAACCGGGCCGGTATGGCAGAAGCCCGTGCAAGGCAGATCAGCACGTGGGCAAAGTCGCGGCATATCCCCTGTCGCTGCACGAATGTATCCAGTGCCGTGGTCTGGCCGGAACTCGAGCCCGGGACATATTGAAACTTGTCGCCTATCCAGTCCCGCATGGCCGCGATGCGGGCACCGCCGGAAAGCTGTCCGAACTCTGCTGCGACGAAAGACTGCAACTCATCGCTCGGGCAATACCGCGACGGCATCAGATACCTCACCGCCTCTGCCGGCAGCAGGTGCGGTGCCACACCATCCAGGGATCCGATCTCCGGCGCAGGACGCCGAACGTCTATCCTGGCTGAATAGTCGCACAGAAAATCGCCCTTACAACGCAACCAGATGCGTTCACCCACGCTGTCTTCTGCCGCAACACGGGAAAAGTATTCGGTTTCGCTGAGATTGATGTTGGCGCTCACAAGCCGCTGTCCCCGGCCATCGGCTGCTTCCAACTGCATCAGCAGGTCCGTCGGTTGCGCGAGGCGGTAGTGGAGATGAACATTGATATCAAGGATCATGCGGCGAGCCTGCGGTAATAGAACCATTTCTTAAGCGGAAGAGCACGGTCCCGCCAGCGCGCGCGACAAAAGTCATGGCGCTTCGGGAAAGGTATTCATTTCATCGGGAAACTGCACCCAGTGATGTTGCTTGTCTGTCCACACTGCCCGCTGCGGCGGTGTGAAATCCGGATCGGCAAAACAGCCCACTGCAACTCCGGCAAGATCAGGATACATAGCCAGCTCCCAGTAGACCGTCGATCCGCATTCGGGGCAAAAATGCATAGACAAAGTGCGGCCCGAATCGGATCCCCGCCGATACGTCTTGATGTCACCGGTCACCGAAACAAGTTGCGTTTTGTCAAAATACGCCGACGTTCCAAAAACACTTCCCGTGCGTCTTTGGCAGGCCGTGCAATTACACACGCTGACAATCTCAGGCTCTCCACTGACCGAAACCGTCAATCGCCCGCAGGCGCAACTTGCGTCTCTCGTTTTGTGGTCTGGATCACTCATCTCGACCATACATCCCGCACCCCCCAGTTACTGTGGATACGCTGACGCGTCCACGCCGGACGGCGCCGTCATGCCGGGTTCACTTTGGACAAGACCGCATCGATCTTGCCGATGGCAGCATCTGTGTCTGCCAGTTTGTCGAGACCGAACAGTCCCAGACGGAAAGTCGAGAAGCCTTCAGGTTCATCAACCATCAGAGGAACGCCTGCGGCAATCTGCATGCCGTGTTCAGCAAACTTCTTGCCGTTCTGGATATCCGGATCATCCGTGTAGCTGACAACAACGCCCGGCGCCTCAAATCCGGCAGCAGCAACACTCTTGATGCCGTGGTCTGCCAGCAGTTTCCGTACGCCGTGTCCCAGTTCCAGTTGCTGGTCGCGCAGTTTGTCAAACCCGAGCGCCTGGGTCTCAAGCATGGTATCACGAAAACCGGTCAGCGCATCGGTCGGCATCGTGGAATGATAGGCATGGCCGCCGTTTTCATAGGCCTGCATGATCTGGTGCCACTTGCCGAGATCAACTGCAAAGCTGCTGCTTTTGGTCTCTTGCAGTTCAGCCAGTCCACGTTCACTCAGCATCACCAGGCCGGCTGACGGCGAGGCACTCCAGCCCTTTTGCGGCGCGGAGATCAGCACATCGACACCGACGGCCTTCATGTCGACCCAGACGGTTCCCGACGCCACGCAGTCAAGCACGAACAGCGCGCCTACTTCATGGGCAGTGTCCGCCACGGCTTTCAGGTAGTCGTCCGGCAGCATGATACCCGATGAAGTTTCCACATGCGGTGCAAACACCACATCGGGACGGTGCTCGCGAATGGATTTGACAACCTCTTCAATCGGACACGGCGCGTAGGGCGCCGGCAGTTCGTTGCCCACGGCGCGCGCCTTCAGCACAATCTGCTCTTGGGGAATATCGCCGGCATCGAATATCTGGGTCCAGCGATAGGAAAACCAGCCATTGCGGATGACCAGCGCTTTTCGGTCAGTCGCAAACTGGCGTGCAACCGCCTCCATGGCGTAGGTCCCGCCACCGGGGACGATGACCGCGGCCTCGGCATTGTAGACGCCTTTCAGCAGCCCGGAGATATCGGTCATGACCTGGCGAAAGGCGGCAGACATGTGGTTCAGGGACCGGTCGGTAAAAACCACCGAGAACTCCATCAGGCCATCAGGGTCGACCACCGAAGAATTAGCACTCATGACAATGTTCCCGTTACTGTAACTGGTCGGGCCGAATATCCGGCAAGGACAGTCTTTGTAAGCCCCATATGAGACTGCAACAAGGAACAATTGACGCATACTTGGCATGCGTTAGGCAAAAGGTTTTTATACGCACGGTTGGTTGGCTGCCCCTGGCAACCGCCAGCCCTAGTGCCCGCCAGCGGCTGCGGCTGGTGGTGCCTTGACCAGTTCCGGCAGCGTTTCAGCCGGCGGCGTGTTGCGAGAGCGCTGTGAGCGCACAACACCGTCAATGATGGTCATGCCGACACCCGGCAGGTTGCCCTGCCGGATCGAATCCAGCATGTCCTTGCCCGGCGCGTGCTGGGCCCGATCAACGATGATCATGTCAGCCGACTTGCCCGCTTCGATGATGCCGCAGTCCAGGTCCCGCATGCGGGCCGTATTGCCGGTCCCGAAGCACCAGGCGATTTCCGCAGGCACATCGCCCAGGCTGGACAGCATGGCGATCATACGCAGGATTCCAAGCGGCTGGGCACCGGACCCGGCCGGCCCGTCCGTACCCAGGATAATGCGCTCAGGCTGCTTCAGTTCGAAGGCGGTGCGCATGGCCAGCAGGCCGGCACGTTCATTGCCGTTATGCACAATCTCGATGCCGCGCAGGCAGCTTTCACACAGGCAGGTGATCTGGTTGTCCGGCAGTGCCGTGTGGCCGCCATTGATATGACCGATAATGTCGGCATCCGCTTCCAGCACCACATCCTTGTCGATCAGTCCCGAACCCGGGATGGACGGACCGCCGGTGTGAATGGTGGATTGAATGCCGTATTTGCGCGCCCAGGCCACCATCTCCTTGGCGGTTTCTCCGGCCTTCACCGTGCCCAGTCCCACTTCGCCGAGCAGTTTCACGCCGGCATCGGCAAGATCCTTGAAATCTTCCTCGACCATGCCCTGTTCGAGCACCGGCGCACCGGCCAGCACCTTGACGCCGGAGGGGCGGAAATTCTCGTACCAGCGCTGTGCCGCAATCGCCATGGCTTTCAGGCCGACAATGTCCTTTGGCCGGCCCGGCGCGTGCACTTCGCCAGCTGAAATCATGCAGGTCACACCACCATGCAGCGTGCTGTCGATCCAGTTCAACTGTTGCTGGCGCGGTGTGTAGTCACCAATGACAGGATGTACGTGACTGTCGATAAGCCCCGGTGAAACGCATGTGCCGTGCGCATCAATCAGCGTGTCGGCGTTTTCGATATCAAGGTCTTTGGCATAGCCGACCTGCGCGATTTTTCCGTCCACCGCGATAATGCAGTCACCATCCAGTATTGGCTGTTCGATCTTGCCGGACAGGATCAGCCCGATGTTCTGGATCACGAGTTTTGCTGGTTCGGTCATGGGATTTGCTTTCTGGACTAGACGAGTTTTTTCAACAGGGAGATCAGCTGTGCATGTTCCGCATCGCTGAGAAATGACACCGTGCGCGCGGTAATGTTTGCGGCTTTTGCAACCTGGGTGAGGTACTGACTGCGCCCCTCGGCCGTCAGGTCGAGGTAGATGCGACGCTGATCGCGGTCATCCCTGCGCGTCGAGATCAGGCCGCGTTTGCGCAGACGGTCAATCACACCCTTGATGGTGGCCGCATCCATGGCGGCCTGCCGGCCAAGTTCGTTTTGCGACAGCGCGCCTGTTTCATACAGCTTGGCCATGGCGGCAAACTGGGTCGGCGTGAAGTCCGGGATCTGCTCGGAAAAAATTGACAAATGCCGCTGCTGCGCCCGGCGCAATAAAAACCCCACCTGGTCATCCAGCCGGTATGACGGATTGGCAGCGGTTTTCAGTGGCACTGATTTGTCTGACATTTACACGATCCATAGAGCACGAAGCCGATTGCCATAATGTTGGCAGCAAACTCGCAAGAATGCAATTTGTTGGTGTGCATACATGTTCGACAGGAGTTGTCCACTGTCGCTCTTGACATCCACAATTCACAAGTCCATCTGTTGAAACGTAGCCAGGGGAGCTCCGCGAAAAGGAGCTGAGAGGCCGGTAAGATGTTTTGCGCATCAGCACGGCGACCCTTCGAACCTGATCCAGTTAACGCTGGCGGAGGGATGCTGACACCGGCCGGGGACCACGCGAGGTTCCTCGAAACCGGTACACAAACCCCCTCTCCCGAACCGTGAACTGGGTCTTCAACCGATCAGGGAGAGCCCAGAAATGAACGCTGTTACACCTACCGTCACCGAAGGTCCGTTGCCTGCCTCGCGCAAGGTCTACAAATCCGGAACACTGCATCCGTTTGTCCGCGTTCCCATGCGCGAAATCTCTGTCCACCCGACCTCAGGCGAACAACCCGTCACCGTCTATGACAGCTCCGGCCCCTACACGGATCCGAACGTCAAGATCGACATTGCCAAGGGCTTGAGCCGCCATCGCGAAAGCTGGCTTGAAGCCAGGGGTGATGTGGCACGCTATGAAGGCCGTCATATAAAGCCGGAAGACAACGGCTTTGTTACCGGCGACAAGCTGACGCCTGAATTCCCCGTCCGCAATCAACCTTTCAAAGCCAGGGACGGCAAGGCAGTGACCCAGCTGGCGTATGCAAGAGCCGGCATCATCACCCCGGAAATGGAGTTCATCGCCATCCGTGAAAACCTGGGCCGCGAGGCTGCAGTGGAAAAGCTGGAACGCGATGGCGAGAGCTTTGGCGCATCGATCCCGGATCACGTGACATCGGAGTTTGTCCGTGACGAGGTTGCCCGCGGCCGCGCCGTCATTCCGGCGAACATCAACCACCCGGAAGTGGAGCCGATGATCATCGGCCGCAATTTCCTGGTCAAGATCAACGCCAACATCGGCAACTCCGCCGTAACCTCTTCCATGGAAGAAGAAGTTGAAAAGATGGTGTGGGCGACCCGCTGGGGCGCCGACAATGTCATGGATCTGTCGACAGGCCGCAACATCCACAATATTCGCGAATGGATCATCCGCAATTCGGCCTCGCCGATCGGCACCGTACCGATCTATCAGGCACTGGAAAAGGTCAATGGCATTGCCGAAGACCTGACCTGGGAAGTTTACCGCGACACGCTGATCGAGCAGGCCGAACAGGGCGTCGACTACTTCACCATCCATGCCGGTATAAGGCTGCACTATGTGCCGCTGACGGTAAACCGCACCACCGGCATCGTGTCGCGCGGCGGGTCAATCATGGCCAAGTGGTGCCTGCATCATCACCGGGAAAGCTTCCTGTACGAGCACTTTGAAGACATCTGCGACATCATGCGGGCCTACGACGTGACCTTCTCGCTGGGTGACGGCCTGCGCCCGGGCTGCATTGCCGATGCCAATGACGCGGCCCAGTTTGCCGAACTGGAAACCCTGGGCGAGTTAACCCAGATCGCCTGGAAGAAAGACTGCCAGGTGATGATCGAGGGCCCCGGACACGTGCCGATGCACAAAATCAAGGCGAACATGGACAAGCAGCTCGAAGTCTGTGGCGAAGCGCCGTTCTACACGCTTGGCCCGCTAACCACCGACATCGCGCCCGGCTATGACCACATCACGTCCGGCATCGGCGCTGCCATGATCGGCTGGTACGGCACGGCCATGCTTTGCTATGTAACGCCGAAGGAACATCTCGGCCTGCCGGATCGTGATGATGTGAAGACCGGGGTGATCACCTATAAGATCGCCGCTCACGCGGCTGACCTGGCCAAGGGTCATCCGGCGGCACAGATCCGCGATGATGCCCTGTCACGTGCCCGCTTCGAGTTCCGCTGGGAAGACCAGTTCAACCTGGCCCTGGATCCTGAAACAGCCCGTGACTTCCATGACCAGACCCTGCCGAAGGAAGCCCATAAGGTGGCGCATTTCTGCTCCATGTGCGGGCCGAAATTCTGCTCCATGCGCATCAGCCATGACATTCGGGCCGAGGCACAAAAGGAAGGCATGGAGGCAATGGCGCTGAAGTATCGCGAAGGTGGCGATCTGTACATGCCGGTCGGTGAGACAGCCGAGCCTGGGGAGTAGCCGGGCCATGAACGTCACCGTGGTCGGGGCCGGCGTTGCCGGCCTCACCGTCGCCACAGAGCTTGTCGAGCGCGGATGCAAGGTGGAGGTCATCGACCGGTCTGAAGGTTTTGGTCGCGACACCTGCTCCTGGTATGCCGGCGGCATGCTGGCCCCCTGGTGCGAAGGCGACACGGCGGAGGAACCTGTCGTGCGTCTTGGCCAGGAGGCTATCGGCTGGTGGCGCCGGCATGTGCCGGACGTGATTGAGCAAGGCTCGCTTGTGGTCGCGCCATCACGTGATACCGGCGAGCTTGCCCGCTTTGCCCGGCGCACCGAGGCACATCGGACCATTGACGCTGACCAATTGACACGACTCGAACCGGATCTGCACGGCCGCTTCCGGCAAGCCCTGTTCTTTGACGCGGAAGCCCATCTCGATCCGCGCAAGGCCATTGCCGCATTGGCCAAGAAGCTGGACCAATCTGGTGTGGCCATCAGCTATGGCACCTCTGTCGAAGACCACAGGGTCAGCGGATCCGTGATCGTGGATACTCGCGGGTTTGCAGCACGTGATGTGCTGAAAGACCTGCGCGGTGTGAAAGGCGAGATGCTGGTGCTCAAGGCAAGGGGTGTGGAATTCTCACGCCCCGTCCGGCTGCTGCACCCGCGCCTGCCGGTCTATATCGTGCCGCGTGGAGACGGTCATTTCATGGTTGGCGCCACCCAGATCGAAGCCGAGGACCGCGGCCGCATAACGGCGCGTGGCATGGTTGACCTGCTCAATGCGGCTTATGCCGTGCATCCCGCCTTTGCCGAGGCTGAAATCATTGAAACCGGGGCCGATGTGCGCCCGGCTTTCCCCGACAACCTGCCCAGACTGCGCTGGCATGGCCGCACGCTGCACGTGAACGGCCTGTTCCGGCATGGCTTCCTGCTGGCACCGGCGTGTGCCCGCATGGCGGCCGAAGCCATAAGCAGTCCCGGCTACAAACCGGAGTTGATGTATGAAGATCATCGTGAACGGTCAATCGCTTGAGGTGACGGCCACGCTGCTTGACGCCGCGCTTGGTGAGCTTGGCTATGGCGAAGCGCGTGTCGCGACAGCACTGAACGGCGAATTCGTACCCGCACCTGCGCGCGCCTCGACAAGCCTCGGCAATGGCGACCGGTTGGAAATCCTCGCCCCCATGCAGGGAGGTTGATCCAGTGCAGGTTTATGGTGTCGACATTGCCTCGCGCCTTCTGCTGGGCACCGCGCAGTACCCTTCACCCACCATCCTTGGTGAGGCGGTGCAGGCGTCCGGTGCGGAAATTGTCACCGTATCACTGCGCCGCGAATCCGGCGGTGACCAGCACGGCCAAGCGTTCTGGACACTGATCCGTGACATGGGTGCGCGCGTCCTGCCCAACACCGCTGGATGCCACACGGTAAAAGAGGCTGTCACCACGGCACAGATGGCGCGCGAAGTGTTCGACACCAACTGGATCAAGCTTGAGGTTATCGGTGACAATGATACCTTGTGCCCCAACGTGTTTGATCTGGTTGAAGCTGCCCGCGTGCTGAGCGAAGACGGCTTTGAAGTATTTCCCTACACCACCGAAGACCTTGTTGTGGCTGAACATCTGCTGCAGGCCGGATGCAAGGTCCTGATGCCCTGGGGAGCACCCATCGGCACAGGCCTTGGCCTCAACAATGCCTATGGCCTGCGTACCATGCGCGCGCACTTTGCCGATGTGCCGATGATTATCGATGCCGGGATCGGCCTGCCGTCGCACGCGGCACATGCCATGGAACTGGGTTTTGACGCTGTGTTGCTGAACACCGCCGTTGCCAGGGCCGGTGACCCCGTGGCCATGGCCCGCGCATTCGCGCAGGCCGTCGAGGCCGGCTCAACGGCCCGCAGCGCCGATCCGATGGAGGCCCGTGATATGGCCAGTCCGTCGACACCTGTACTTGGAAAGGCCAGCCTCGGATGATGCGCAAGCTCGACCCCTTCTACCTCATCGTAGATAACGCTGAATGGCTTGAGCGGCTGGTGCCGCTCGGTGTCAGGTTGGCGCAACTGCGCTGCAAGAACATGGACGACGCGACCGTTCGCGATGAGATCCGGCGTGCCAAAACCATATGCACGAAACATGACTGCCAGCTTGTCGTGAACGACTACTGGCAGGCGGCCATTGAGCTTGATTGCGATTATGTCCACCTCGGCCAGGGCGACATGGACACCGCAGATTTCAAGGCCATTCGCCAGGCCGGTATCCGGCTTGGACTGTCGACGCATGATCATGCAGAACTGGAGCGCGCTCTGTCGCACGATCCTGACTATGTGGCACTTGGACCGGTCTACCAGACCATCCTGAAGAAGATGCCGTGGGCACCGCAGGGCCTCGACAGGCTGGGTGAGTGGAAGGCTCTGGTGGGAGACCGCCCGCTGGTGGGCATCGGGGGATTGAACCCGGACCGCCTGCCCGGCGTGTTTTCAGCAGGTGCAGACAGTGCCGCCGTGGTAACCGACATCACGCTCAACGCCGACCCGGAAGTCCGCACGCGAGAGTGGATTGCAGCGACACAGGCTGTGCGATGAGCCGCTACACCCGCCAGATGGTACTGCCGGAAATGGGCGCTGCCGGACAGGCCCGGTTGGCCGCAGCCCGGGTTGTGGTTGTCGGCGCAGGCGGTCTTGGCTGCCCGGTATTGAGCTATCTTGCCGGGGCCGGTGTCGGCTGTATCGCGATCGTCGACGCGGATGTGGTGGAGAAAAGCAACCTGCATCGCCAGCCGCTTTATGCAATGGCAGATATTGGCCTGCCCAAGGCTGAAGCCGCCCAATGCGCGCTAGCTGCTTACAACCCGGAAATCGAAATCCTGACTGAAGTTCGTCGGCTTGAACCGGCAAACATGGCATCCCTGTGCGGGGATGCTGACATTGTTATTGACGCCGCTGACAGCTTCGCCGCCACTTACACCTTGTCGGACCATTGTCTTGCATCCGGGCAGTCATTCGTGTCGGCATCCGTGCTGGGATTTACCGGGTATGCCGGCGGATTCTGCGGCGCCCGCGCGCCCAGCGTCAGGGCCGTGTTCCCGGACCTTCCCCGTTCTGCCGCCAACTGCGCGACAGCCGGCGTCAGCGGGCCCGCAGTGGGTATTCTCGGTTCCCTGCAGGCACAGATGGCCCTGAGTTGTCTGCTTGGCCTGGAACCATCACCCCTGGGCCGCATGATCAGCCTCGACCTGCGCCAGTTCACAACCTCGTCGTTCTCGTTCAGCAATGCACCGGAACCTGAGGACGGGTTTGGTTTCGTCTCTGTCGAGGACATCACCGACAGTGATTTCGTGGTTGATCTTCGCGGTGTTGAGGAAGCACCCACTACCATCACCACCGGAGCCTGCCGTTCGACGGTGGACGACGTGCAAACCCTTGCCGGAAACGCACGCAGGCATCGCACAATCCTGTGCTGCCGCTCAGGGCTTCGAGCCTGGAATGCCGGCCTTCGCCTGCGCCAGGCCGGCTGCGCCGACATCTCCCTGATTGCGGTGGGCTAGCGGTATGAAACCGGTAGTGATTGTCATCGGCGGCACTGACTGCAGCGGTGGCGCAGGCCTGTCCCGGGATATCGCCACCCTCACCGAACTGGCGTGTGAGGCAAGGCCGGTCATAACAGCTGTCACTGCGCAATCCGACCAGGCAGTTCAAGCCGTCAAGCCCGTTTCACCGGATCACGTCGCACAACAACTGTCATCGGCGCTTGCGGCCAGCCCCGTCAGCGCCGTCAAGACGGGCATGCTGCATTCAGGTGAAACGGTTCGCGCCATTGCTGAAGTCCTGGCTGACTTTGCAACGATCCCACTGGTGATCGACCCGGTGCTGGTGTCATCTTCCGGCACGACATTGCTGAGCCCGGACGGCGTAGACGTCCTGAAAACACACCTGTTGCCGCTGTGCACGCTGGTGACACCCAACCTGCCGGAAGCCGCCATGCTGACCGGCAACGAGTGTTCCGAAGCGCAAGCTGAAAACCTGCTGGAGATGGGCGCTCAAGCTGTCTTGATCAAGGACGGTCATGGCACCTGCGACATGTCTATTGACCGGTTGTTTCAAGATTGCCAGCCCGCGAGGGAATTCGCAGCTCCCAGATTGAGCGCGTCATTGCGCGGTACCGGTTGTATGCTGGCAAGCGCCATCGCAGCCCATCTCGGACTGGGCCATTCACGAGAACAAGCGTGTTCACTGGCGAAGGACTTCGTTGGTCACAAGCTGCAGCAGGTCGCCTCCGAAGTTTGACATCCCGCATTCTGCCTCTGTATGGACTGGTCCCATGAACGATCATGCCAACATATCCGCTCATCAGGCGCGACGATTGTCCGTAGCCCCGATGATGGACTGGACGGACAGGCATTGCCGCGTGTTTCACCGGCAACTGACCCATCGCGCCCTGCTCTATACGGAAATGCTGACAACCGGTGCGGTGATCCATGGTGACCGCGACCACTTGCTCGGTTACGACCCGTGTGAACATCCAGTCGCGCTGCAGCTTGGCGGGTCAGACCCGGCAGAGCTCGCAGACGCTGCCCGCATTGGTCAAGACCTTGGCTATGACGAGATCAACCTCAATTGCGGCTGTCCGTCGGACCGTGTGCAGTCCGGCCGTTTCGGCGCCTGCCTGATGGCGGAACCGGACACAGTGGCGCGGGGTGTGGACGCCATGCGCAAGGCCGTGTCCGTTCCGGTGACGGTCAAATGCCGTATCGGCATTGATGATCAGGACGCAGAGACAGACTTTACCCGGTTCATCGAAACCGTGGCGTCGGCAGGTTGTGACACGTTCATCGTGCATGCCCGCAAGGCCTGGCTTGACGGTCTTAGCCCCAAACAGAACCGCGATGTGCCACCGCTGGATTATGGCCGGGTCTACCGGCTGAAAGAGGCCCGGCCGGACCTGCACGTTTCAATCAATGGCGGCATCGAAACGCTTGAGCAGGCACTGGTGCACCTGGAGCATGTGGACGGGGTCATGCTGGGCCGTGCGGCCTACCAGCATCCCTGGCTTCTGGCTGATGTTGACAGGTTGATATTTGGTGCTGCCGAAAACCCGGTTGCGAGCCGCATGGATGCGGCTGAACGCATGACCGGCTACATTGAGCAGCGTCAGGCGCAAGGTGACTACATCACCCGTATCACCCGGCACATGATGGGCCTGTTTCACGCCCAGCCCGGCGGCAGGTTGTGGCGGCGCATGCTATCGGAAGATGCCCGTCGTGACGGTGCCGGTGTCGAAGTCCTCCATGACGCGCTTGGAGTTGTGGCAGACGCCATGGCGGCGCGCCACGCTGCCGAATAGGTAGCCGGTTTCAGGCCGCCTGTTTCGGGATCACGTCAAACGCAACACAGATGCGCTTCTGCTTCGATTTGAACGGCACCGTCCCGTGATACATGAAAGCTGGAAACAGCAGCATCAGACCTTCCTGCGGTTTGACGGTTTCAACCGGAAACTCTGCCTTGAACGGCAACTCCTCCGGGGGCCGGCCCATTTCGAATGCACCGGCATGATCAGCGCCCGATCCCGAGACCTCATCGGGAATGGTCACGTAATAACACCCCGACAGATATCCTGACATGTGGATATGCGGTTTCTGGTTGCCCTCACCGTCCAGCACGGCAGACCATGCCACGATGTCATACTCTTTCGGCTCGGTTGCCAGGAACGGATGGTTGTCGTCGTTGGGGCTGTCGGCAAAATACTTGTCGACGGCCATGCGCATCTGCTTTTCAAGTTCACCCACAGGTCCGGAATGATCCTGATTGATATCCGGGCCTATACGCAGCGCGGGATGGTGCCAGGTCGGATGATCTTCCGGCGGCGTATCCAGCCGGTCATGTCCGAGAACGACTGCCTCAATGGCCTTGTTGAAGGCGTCCAGGTCATCATAACCCGCGGGAACCTCAATGGTGTGCCCTTTTACAAACCGGTCAAAATCAAACCAGCTTGCCGCGACATCGTGATTGCCCACCTCAACCTCGAGCAGGGCCATGAAAGCCATTGCCTCGATGTCTGACGGCATGGCGGCACACCAGTCAACTGCATGGCGATGAGCTTCATCGACCCGGCCCAGTTCAATGAGCGCACCGATCAGGTTGGAATAGATCTGCTTGTCCACAAGGCCCGCTGCCATGGTGCGGGTATAAAGTTCGACAGCCCGGGTGTTCTGTTTGCTCATTTGCGCGGAAATGGCGGTCGAGCGCAGCAGTGATGCGTTTTCCGGGAATTTCTTGACCGCTGCTTCGAAGATCATCAGGGCTTCACGCCATTGTCCTGCATTGGCAAGCATGTCGGCATGTTTGACCTTCAGCTCTATATTGTCCGGTTCCTGGGAAACGGCCACTTCGAGAATTGACGTTGCCGTATCCCACTCATCAGCCAGGGCATAAAACCGCGCCAGGTTGGCCCGTGCCAGCGCCGGACGTGGGGCACTATCGACATAACCGGCAACCGTTGCCAGGTGATCGAGCGCCTTGTCGCGGTGACCGAGCGCCAGCCAGCAGCGTGCAGACAGCGTCTGCCCGCGCATCATGCCCGGCGCCTCGCTGGTTACAGGCTGCAGCATTTCAAGCGCTTCGCGTGGCTGTCCCGCCTGGAACAGCTGCGCTGCCTGTTCGATCTTTTGCTTCACTTTAGTCTGCTACTCCACACTGACGCACACCCCGGTTCGTCATCTTTCATAAACCATATGTACCAAGAATTCGGCAGCGTGTGCTAGAGCAACAATGACACGGTTAATTGCCCCTGCGGCAACCTCGAAATCTGCGGCAACACTGGCTTGATCGGCGCCATGTGCTTGCTCCGGCACATCAAATCCCGGTCTGAGGTGCGGCGCTGTGCGCCCTTCAAACTCGGCCCGACACGCAATAGGTCACAGGTCATGACCGCATTGACCGAAAAACAACTTGCATCCCTGCCCTACATACGCGCCTGGCTGGTGTTTGTGGCGGCAATGGTATTTGCCATGGTGATTGTCGGCGGCGCCACCCGGCTGACTGATTCGGGCCTGTCCATCACCGAATGGAAACCCTTGCTGGGTGCCATCCCGCCGCTGAATGAAGCCGATTGGCTGGCGGCGTTGGACAAATACCGCCAGATCCCGGAATACCAGCTCATCAACAAGGGCATGAGCCTGGCCGACTTCAAGTTCATTTACTGGTGGGAGTGGGGGCACCGGTTCCTAGGCCGTGCCATCGGCGTGGTCTTCTTCGTACCGTTCGTCTTCTTCTGGCTGACCGGCAGGTTGCACAAATCCCAGGTGCCGCGACTGCTGGGGCTGTTTGTGCTGGGCGGACTGCAGGGCGCGCTTGGCTGGTACATGGTCATGTCGGGACTGGTGGAACGGACCGACGTCAGCCAGTACCGGTTGTCGGCTCACCTGACGCTGGCGACGGTCATCTTTGCAGCCATCATCTGGACCGCACTGGGCATCGGCAGGGACAAGCGGCTACCGGCCTATACAGTCACGCTGGGCTGGCCGGCGCTGGCGCTGACCGTACTGATCATCGCACAAACGGCACTGGGCGGATTTGTGGCCGGGCTTGATGCCGGCCTGTCCCACAACACCTGGCCCCTGATGGATGGCCGCTTCATACCCAATGGGCTGATGGCGATGGAACCGGCCTGGCGCAACTTCTTCGAAAACGTGCTCACGGTGCAGTTCCAGCACCGGATCATGGCCTATGTCATCGCCATACTGGCACTGGCGCACACGGCATGCGCCATGAACGAGACACATCCACCAGCTGTACGCATATCAGGTCTGGCAATCCTGCTTGCCGTACTGGCGCAGATCGGTTTCGGCATCTGGACACTGCTGGCCCATGTACCGATTACACTGGGACTGATCCACCAGGGCGGCGCCCTTGTCGTGCTGGCAGCCTGCATCTGGCATCTGCATGAAGTTTGTGCCGCGCCACGGACGGCAGTTCCGTCCGTGGCGCCAGCAACCTGAAAATCAGCTCATGGCCTGATCAAGGTCGGCAATGATGTCGGCGACATCCTCGATACCGATGGACAACCGCACCACGTCTGCTCCGGCACCTGCGCTTTCAAGCTGCTCCGGTGTGAGCTGAGAGTGCGTGGTTGAAGCCGGGTGGATGATCAGCGACCTTGTATCACCGACATTGGCCAGGTGAGACAGAAGCTCGACCTTGGACACGGTGCCGACCCCGGCGTCGTAGCCGCCCTTCAGGCCGAATGTGAACACGGCCCCTGCCCCCTTCGGTGCATACTTCTTCTGGTTGTCGTGGTCCTTGTCACCGGGCAGGGCTGCATAGCTCACCCATGACACGCGCGGGTCATTGGACAGCCACTCGGCAACTTTCAGCGCGTTGTCGCAATGGCGCTGCATGCGCAAAGACAGGGTTTCCATGCCGGTCAGGATCTGGAAGGCATTGAACGGTGATATGGCCGGGCCCAGATCGCGCAGTCCCAATACACGGCAGGTGATCGCAAAGGCGATATTGCCGAAGGTTTCATACATGGTAACGCCGTTATAGGACGCATTGGGTTCCGACAGCATCGGGAACTGGCCCTTGTTCTTGCCCCAGTCGAAATTGCCGCCGTCGACAATGACACCGCCCATGGAATTGCCGTGGCCGCCCAGGAACTTGGTCAGCGATTCCACCACGATGTTTGCACCATGTTCAATCGGGCGGCACAGATAAGGCGAGGCCAGCGTATTGTCGACGATGAGCGGCACATGAGCCTTTTTCGCAATGGCTGCAATGGCATCCATGTCGGTGACGCGGCCACCCGGATTGGCGATCGATTCAATGAAGATCGCCTTGGTTTTCGGCGTGATGGCTTTTTCAAAGGAAGAAATATCGTCGATATCGGCCCACACCACGTTCCATCCGAACGACTTGAACGAATGATTGAAGGCATTGATCGAACCGCCATAGAGCTGGCGGGCGCAGACGATCTCGTCACCTGGCATCATCAGTGAGTGGCAGATAATGAGCTGGGCGGAATGGCCCGATGCACATGCCAGCGCCGCCGTGCCGCCTTCAAGGGCTGCCACCTTTTCTTCCAGCACAGCCTGGGTCGGGTTCATGATGCGGGTATAGATGTTCCCGAATGCGCGCAGGGCAAACAGGTCTGCAGCATGCTGGGCATCATCAAACACGAACGATGTTGTCTGGTAGATGGGCGTGGCCCGTGCGCCGGTGGCCGGATCAGGCTTTGCGCCTGCGTGAATGGCCAGTGTGTCAAAGCCCGGTTGCTGATCGCTCATGTGAAATGCTCCTTGGATGCGCTTGATAACTTTCAGTGCAGGGGGAGCGTTCTAGCAAAGGACGGCAAATCAAACAATTGTTCTTTTTAGAGAACAGAAACCGGCTGCGGATGAAGCCTACTGCTTGACGATCCCGAGGCTCTGCATTTTGCCGGAGCCGTGCAGCGATTGTTTTTTCGACGATATCACCCCGGAATTACCACCGACCCAGCCCCATTCGCCCGACAGCTTGCCATATTCGATTTTCGGACACCGGTTCATGACCACGCGAACGCCTGCCGCTTCAGCCCTTGCCGCCGCCTCGTCATGGCGCACCGTCAGTTGCATCCAGATGACTTTTGGCACCGGTTCCAGCGTCAATGCCTGGTCGACAAAGCTTGCCGCAACCGCGGAATTGCGAAAAATGTCGACCATGTCGATGGCTTCCGGTACATCGTTCAAAGACGCATAGACCTTGCGCCCGCATATCTCCTTGCCCGCCATGCCCGGGTTAAGCGGGAACACCCTGTAGCCTTTGTCGATAAGGTACTTGGTCACAAAGAAAGACGGGCGGGCTTCGTTCGATGATGCCCCGACAATGGCGATGGTTCTGACATCCTCCAGAATTTTTCGGATGTAGGGGGCTTCATACGTGTCGTGATTCATGGCGCGGTAATCCGGCCGTCTTCATCCAGCGGGAAAAACGGGTTATGGGCAATTTCCCACAAATGCCCGTCCGGGTCGGAAAAATAACCCGAATAGCCACCCCAGAATACCTTTTCCGGCGGTTTGACAA
>CALHUA010000208.1 GCA_938039915.1 uncultured Anderseniella sp. | reverse complement strand
TGATCCAGGAGCAATTGCCGAAAGGCTTGACCTTCTTTGCCAACAATGCTGCCGGTATCGAACTGGCGGAACAGATCTGCGATGCCATGGCCTGTGGCGAGCAGGTCCGGTATGTGACGTCCGGCGGTGAAGCGGACATGTACGCCATGCGGCTGGCGCGTGCCTTTACCGGCCGTGACAAGATCATGAAATTCGAAGGCGGCTATCATGGCATGTCGGCGGAGGCCCAGATGAGCCTGGCCCCTGAAAAGCTCACAAACTTCCCGCTAGCCGTGCCGGATTCCGCCGGCATTCCGTCCAGCGTGCGCGATGAAATGCTGGTCGCGCCGTTCAACGACATCGAGTTTGCCCGCTCGCTGATCGCCGAACACGGCCACGAGATTGCCGGCATCATCGTGGAACCGCTGCAACGGGTCATCCCGCCGGCGCCGGGCTTCCTGCAGGCTCTGCGTGAGGAGTGCGACAAGCATGGTATCGTGCTGGTGTTCGACGAGATCGTGACCGGCTTCCGTTTCGCCTATGGCGGCGCGCAGGAGCTTTACGGCGTCACCCCGGACGTGTGCACGCTCGGCAAGATCATTGGCGGCGGTTTCCCGCTGGCGGCGATTGCCGGCAAGGCCGATATCATGGCGCATTTCGACAAGGACAAGGTCGGCACCGACGGTTTCCTGATGCAGCTCGGCACTTTGAGCGGCAACCCGATTGCCGCGGTTGCCGGCATGAAGACCATGGAAATCCTGCGCCGCCCCGGCCAGTACGACAGGCTCCGCGAACTTGGCAAGACGCTGATGAGCGCCATTTCCGAACATCTCGGCAGGGCCGGGTTTGATCACCAGATCGTCGGTGATCCGACCCTGTTCGACGTGCTGTTCACATCGACGAAGGTCAAGGATTATCGCGATGTGTACAAGGCCGACGCAGCCCGCAACCTGCGCTTCAACAAGCTGCTGCGCGAAAAGGGCATCTTCAAGTCACCGGGCAAGCTCTATCCGTGCCTGGCGCTGACCGATGCGGACATCGAGCAGACCATCGACGCAATTGCATATGCGGCGAGCAAGCTGGATTAGGCAACGGATACTCCGGCTGGTACCGGAACAGGTTGATCGTCGCTTGCTGCTGCGCCCGGCAGCCGGCCATATCTGGTGAGCAGGGCAAATGCCGGTGGCACGAAGAAGAACGACACCACCGTTGACAGCAGCACACCGCCGGCAATGGCCATGGCGAACGGTGGCCAGAAGCCTCCACCTTCCAGGATGAGCGGCAGGAACCCGCCGAATGTGGTGAGCGTCGTCGAGATAATGTGACGGCTTTGGCCGGTTACCACGGCGACCATCTCGCTGATCTCGCCGCGCATGGCGCGCGTGTTGGCCTGCAGTGCCGTTAAGATGATGATCGCCGCATTGATCGACACGCCGATGGACCCGATGACACCGATCACCGCCTGGATGCCGAACGGATACTGGAAGATCGCCAGCGCCAGCAGGCTCAGCCCCATCGACATGATGGCGACCAGACCGGCGACAAGCGACAGCCGGTAGGAGCCGAATGTCAGGAAGATGGCAGCAACTGTCAGCGCGATGATAAGGCCAAGTGGCCCCAAGAGGTTGCGCAGGGTCTCATCGCGCGCATCTGAATCACCACCGAGTTCCAGTCGGTATCCGGGTGGCAGCGCCAGGCCGCTGTCGGCAATGCGCTGCTGCACCGTCTGCAATGCCTGCTCCGGCAGCACATTGCGCTCGACGAAGCCCTGGACCGTGTTGATGCGTTCGCCGTTGCGCCGGTGGATGGCGGTTTCAGACGGCACCAGTTTCATCTTGCCGAGTGCGTTAAGCGGAATGCCGGCAATGTTCTGATCGGTCTGCGGCATACTCAGGTCGAGGCTGGCAATGGCATCAACCGATCCGCGCCCGGCATCGCCTGCACGCACGCGCACAGCAAGTTCTTCGCTGGCTTCAATGATCGACCCGCCGGTTGTTCCTTCAAGCCGGGATTCAAGCTGTTGTGCGACCTGGCCGAGTGTCATGCCGGCAATGCGGGCCTTTTCCTCCGACAGTTCCAGTTTGAGCTTGGGAGCACCGGCGCCGATCTCGGTGCGGGTGATCATGATGCCCGGCACCTGCTGCATGATCAGCTGCACCTGTTCGCCCAGCTCACGCAGCGTGGCCAGGTTCTGGCCCACGACGCGGATTTCAACCGGTGCATTGACCGGCGGGCCCTGGACCAGCCCGCGCACGATCACCCGGGCTTCCGGCGCTGCGCCATCCAGATTTTTCTGCAACCGGTCGAGCATGTCTTCGGTGGCTTGCGGTGAGGTGGTTGTGACCAGCGCTTCGGCAAAGCTTGAGACCCCGTCCTGATTGCCGATCATGTTGTAGTAAAACGCCGGCGCGCTTTCCCCGATCACCCAGGTCACCTCGCTGACCTCCGTTTCGGCCCTTATCACCCGCTCGACCTGGCCGGTGACCTTGTGCGTTTCTGAAATCGCTGTGCCGTCGGCAAGCTTGACCTGGACATAGAACTGGTTGCGGTCCACGCCGGGGAAAAACTGCGGCTTGAGTGTCTGAAACGATCCGAAGCCGATCACCGGCAGCATCAGCGAGGCGGCAATGGCCAGGCCCGGATGGCGCAGGCCCGACCGCAATATGGAGGTGAACATCCGTCCAACAGGGCCAAATGACATTCCGGAGGCAAACCCGCGCCGTGTCTGGCCGCCTTTTCCCGCCGGCAGCATCCAGCCGGCAAGGGCCGGTGTGAAGGTGAGCGCCAGGCCCAGTGACACAACCAGCATGATGATCACGGCAAGCGCAATCGAGCCGACAAAATCGCCGGCCGGGCCCGGCAGCAGGGCCATCGGCATGAACGCGAACACGGTGGTTGCGGTCGATGCAATCAGCGGCACCGTAAGGCGCCTGACCGCGCCATCGACGGCGGCGAGCTTGTCAGCACCTGACTGCAGCCGCTTGCGTACATCGTCCGTCATCACGATGGCCCCGTCGACGAGCAGCCCGAGGGCAACGATCAGGCCAGTGATGGACATCTGGTGGATTGGAATGCCGGCTGCCTGCAGACCGGCAATCGAGACGATGCTGGCAAACGGGATCACCATGGCGACGATGAAGGCGGCGCGCCATCCCAGCGTGAAAAACAGTACGGCAATGACCAGGGATGTGCCGATTGCCATGTTCTGCAGCACGCCTGACAGGCGGTCAGACGTGTAATCCGCCTGGTCGAACAATTGTTCCAGCTTCATGCCTGCCGGCAATGTGCCGGCGAACTCTTGTGCGGCAGTGGAAATGCGCGACGACCAGGCGTCGACCTGCAGATCGTCCTCCATGCGCGCAGCTACCAGTATGCCGGGATTGCCGTCAATGATGGCGATGCTGGTGGCGGGCTGGCGCAGGCCGCGGGTTACTTTTGCAACATCGCCGACCTTGACCAGCAGGCCCTCGCCACCGGTCTTGACGGGAATGGCAAGGATGCGGTCGAGCGTCTTGATCTCGCCGGCCACTTCGATCAGCAGGTCAATGCTGGAGCCGCGCACCTGGCCCGCTCGCACCTTGGTGTCTGCCTGTGATATGGCCTCTGACACGGAACGTGCGGTCAGGCCAAGCGCGGTCAGGCGCTGCGTGTCGACCGTGACCGTGATTTCCTCCGGGCTGGCACCGTAGATTTCGACCAGCTTGGTGCCGGAGACACTGCGCAACCGGTCCTGCAGGGCTTCCCCGATACGCTGGGCAATGGCGATTTCGGCAGTTTCGGGGTTGACCGGCTGCAGGGCGAATATCGCCGTGAACGCGCCGGTGCGGTCGTTGTCGAATTCAGGCTGGCTTGCGCCTTGCGGAAACGCGCGCGCCGCATCAGACAGCGCATCGCGGATTTCCGACCAGCTTTGCTCAATCTGCTGGCCGGAGATGAATTGCGACAATTCCACCTGGACCACCGATATACCGGACCTCGACACCGAGGTTATCTCCGCGATTTCCGGGATCTCCTTCAGTTCGGTTTCGATTTTCTCGGTGACCAGGGCTTCCACGCGGGACGGATCGGCACCCGCGTAGGGTGTCACCACCGTTGCAAACAGGTTGGTGATTGTGGGGTCTTCCTGGCGTCCGATGGTCGCCAGTGCGGATAATCCTGTCGCCAGCATCATCACCACGACCAGGGCGAACACCCGCCGGTTTCGATAGAGCAGAGTGGACATGACGAGTCAGCCTCCGGTGAGGGCGACAAGCTGGCCGGAGACCACCCTGTGACCGCCTTTGGAGACCACTTGCTGACCGGCCTTGAGGGTGCCACGCACATAAGCCTGCTCACCGTCGATGTGCAGCACTTCCACCGCCTCGGTGCGGACCTTCATCAGTCCGTCCTGCGCTGCAACGACCAGCACCGACCATAGGCCCTTGTGACCTTCCTTGAGGGCGGCGAGCGGCAACCAGGTTCCGCGTTGGCGCACCGGTGTTTCCACGTTCAGTGTGACGATCTGCTGGAAGGCGGCACCGTTTGCGGAATTCAGGTCGAACAGCACCGGAACTGTCTGGGTGGCTGTCTGCAGATCAGGTCTCACAGATGACATGCGCGCAGATACCGGCCCGGCGTCGGTTGTGATCTGGTATTCGCTGTCCGGATCAAGGGACCTGGCTACCTCCGGTGGCAGGCCGATACGCGCCTGCGGTTTGCCGGTCTCAAGCAGGGAAACAACCGGTGTGCCGGTCGTGATGACGCTGCCGTCATCGATATAACGGGTGCCGATTACACCGTCAAAAGGGGCGGTCAGAACGGATTTCCTGATATCGATGTCCACCAGGTCCATCTGCGCGCTGACTTGGTCGATTGTGGCTGTGATCCGTGCGACACCTGCAGCCGCTTCGTCTTCGCTCTGCTGCGGGCTGAAGCCTTTCTTGCGCAGGTTCGACTGCCGCGACAGGGTCAGTTGCGCAAGGGTACGTTCTGCCTCCAGTTCCCGTTTGCGTGCTTCAAGCCGCTTGCGGTCGGCTTTCAGCCGGTCGGTATCCAGTTGCGCGATGACATCACCGGCGCGCACTTTTGCGCCCTCATCCACGCTGATACTGACGACCAGGCCTGCCAGTTCAAAGGCCAGGCTGGTCTGGCGTGCCGGTTCCAGGCGCCCGACATAGCGGGTCCGGGTCATATATTGGTTCTGCATCCTGACGGGCAGCGTGGTAACGGCAAGCGGTGGATGTTGCTGCGGTTGCAGTTCGGCAGCAGCGCGATACTGCAAGGCGGCAATCCCGCCCGCCGTCGCGGCGGCGATGGCCAGCGCCATGCCTGTGACCACCAGACCGCGCGCAAGCTTGCGTCCAACCCCCCCAGGTTTGCTCTCAAGTCGGTTCTCGCTATAGTTCTGCAGGGTACTCACACGGGTCTCCTTTGGATTTCGACCTTGAAAGTTACGCCGACTAACATATGTTAGATGGACTAACTTTCAAGCAAAAAGTTAATCTGTCTAACATTTGTGTTCCGGTCAGGGTTTTTAGATGACGATGCAAAACAGGGATGAGGTTGTCGCGGTGCAATCAAAATCCCGCTATCATCATGGTGATCTGAAGGAGGCGATGGTGCTGGCGTCCTATGATCTCGTCAGGCGCGACGGCGCGGAAAACTTCAAGCTTTCCGATGCCTGTCATCTGGCCGGGGTCTCCACGGCAGCACCCTACAAGCATTTCCGGGATCGCAATGAAGTCCTGGAACTGGTCATGGCCAGGGGATTTGATGAAATGACCCGGCGGTCGATTGCCGCCGTGGAAGAAGGCGGCGTCGCCACTCTGGCCGGCATGATCGCCATGGGCCATGCCTATGTCCGTTTCGCCGTCGAAGAACAGCGCCTGTTCCGGTTGATGTTCGGCCAGCACCCAGTGCTCAAGCAGGCGTCCATCGTCGAAGAAGATGGCATGAAGTGCTTCGGCAATGTGATCGAACAGGTCGCTTTGTACTGTAAGCGCCACGATGTGCCGGGCGATCCCAAGACCATAGCGGTCCGGCTTTGGACATTCGTGCACGGGGCCGCATCGCTGCTGATCGACGAGGACTATGCCAAGGTTGCGCCCGGACTGGATGTCGAAGCGCTGATAGCCGACACCACGCCGTCACTGCTCAGATAATACCGTCCTTGCGGTTTTGCCGGCCAATCCAGTCGGAGGCGAAAGTCACCAGCGTGTCGTAGCCCGTGAGCCTGCTTTCTGCATTGCCGATCTTGCCGGTGCTCACCGCTCCGGTTTCCTCCCAGGCCTCGCCGACCGGTATGAAAAGCCGCCCCAGATCATCTTCCACATCTGGCGCTTTTATCCAGGTGCCGTCTGCACCGTGCCTGATATCACGCAGAATGGTGCGGCGGTGAGCAGCGACACTCTCTGCGGCATGTAATGCCGAGCACCGGTCCCAGCCGACTCCGATCAGCAAAATCTTCATGCCCGGCCGCTCTCGCAGCCGCCCCCAGGGGGTGTCGGGCCCGGTCGCCCAGTCAAACGGGTCATGTTCGGCGGCCAGTTCTGCTGCATCGTGGCCCAGTAATAAAACGGAACTTGTGGGGTGGTTGCTCCTGACGACGCCGGGCCAGCTTCTGAACGCCTCCGGAACTGCCCCGTTCTGCCGTACATCAGTGCGCTCGGGATCAAAGCCCAGGACCTGGGAGCGGACATGCAGACGTTCCTGTTCAGACAGGTTGGCGTTAGTGAGGGTGGCTGGATCATAGGCGTCGTTGCTGAACCCCGGCATGCCGATCAGCCCGCGGTCACCAACGGCGGCGATCAGGGCCTCGATCAGGCCTCTCGGGCCACCGATGACATGGCCGATCTGCCCGAGTGCCGTATGCACGAAAACGCCGTCGCCATGCCGGACACCAAGCGCTGACAATTGCGCTATGAG
Organism: uncultured Anderseniella sp.; assembly: GCA_938039915.1. Classification (GTDB taxonomy): domain Bacteria; phylum Pseudomonadota; class Alphaproteobacteria; order Rhizobiales; family Aestuariivirgaceae; genus Anderseniella. The sequence continues at coordinate 8,933 of CALHUA010000208.1, read as the reverse complement.
GTCGTCCTTGCCAAAGAACTTCTTATCGACCCCCTGCGCGTCCGGCATCATCTACTCCTGCTTGTTGTTGTTGACTTTGCCGTTGTTCGCTAACCCGAGTAAAGCGGCAATTCTGGGATAACGCTTCTTCAGCCAGGCGCCGTGTTTAACCTCGATGCGCCGCCGCCAGCGCCTGATGATACTGGAGTCTATCGACAGGATAAGCAGGCCGAGCGGCACCATCCAAAAGCCCAGTATGGGCAGAAAACCCAGTATCCCGCCAATGACGAGGCCGCCCCCCAGCAACCGGCGCGCCGTGGGGCTGCCGGGTACTTTCAGTGAATGATTGCCTATGCGAACACGCCTTGCCATAGCGGGCCATCTAACCACGACACCACTGCGATACAAGGGCGTTGCTCACTGAATCGAAACAGTTTTTCAACTTATATCAACCGAAGTGGCACAATGTGGCAAATTGGGCTTTAACACCGCGAAACTGTCTGCTATAGGCAGGCCATCCTTCCTCGGTAGCTCAGTGGTAGAGCAATCGGCTGTTAACCGATCGGTCGGGGGTTCGAATCCCTCCCGGGGAGCCAGTTTCAAAAAAGGGCTTGGTGGCATAATGTCGCCGAGCTCTTTTTTATTTGATACGGCTATTTAAAAATTTTTGTCCACAGCCGAAGAATTACCCGCAGCTTTACGACCCGTGAACCTTTGCAGGGTAGTTTGACACCTGCTTGATGGACAATTCAGTACTGCGTATGTCCAGTCTGCAATAATGCTGGGAGGGGATTTGGGACGGCACTCGAAACCCCTCCTTTGCAACTGCAAGCTTGCCCAACGGCGCCTACTCAAAATTTTGATTTGCCTGACGTTCAAACAAGCGAGGTCACGGCGGGTGCGATTGCCGGTCAAATGGATCAGGATTATGAGGTCGCTCGAACCCATGTTGCTTCAGTGCATCATTCGTTCACCAACTGTCTTAACCCAACGTCAAAAAAACTGCGCAATGCTTGGTCCGGTGTGTTGAACTAGGCATTGGATGAGGATGAAAGGCAGTGGGGACGGCATGGCGAACTGGTTGGGGTTTTTGGCAGTGGTAATCTTGTTTGGCGTCTTCACGCTGACTCTTTGGTGGCTTTTGAAATTGTCGCTGGATGAAGTCGGGGTGTGGGGACCAATTCTCATTGCACCACCGTGTCTGGTCATTGCCTGGCTCATCGACAGAAAGATATTTCGCGCCTGGCAGGTGCCGGACGAGGACCCCCTGTAAGCCGCCGACGTGACCTGTTCACCCGGAAATACGCCGCCGGCAAACATTCACCCTGCAAACAGCTCCTGCAGCTTGATGCGCTGGATCTTGCCGGACGGGCCTTTCGGTAATTCGGCCAGGAAGTGAACCCGGTCCGGAGACTTGAAGGCGCCTATCTTCGAGGTGCACAGGTTTATCAGGTCCTGCTCGCTGACGCTGGACCCGGCATTGAGGGCAACGCCTGCTTCAATGCGCTGGCCGTAGCGCTCGCATGCGCACGCAAAGGCTGCTGCTTCGATAACGTCGGGATGGGCGTAAAGTGCCTCGTCTACCTCGCGCGGGGCAATGTTCTCACCCCCCTTGATGATCAGTTCCTTCAGCCTGCCTGTAATGAATACATAGCCGTCTTCGTCCATGCGTCCGAGATCACCTGTCCGCAGCCATCCATCATCCGTCAGCGCGGCGGCGGTCGCATCCGGGTTGTCCAGGTAGACTCGCATGACATTGGGCCCGCGCACCAGGACTTCTCCTTCCACACCGGCTGGTACTTCTTGCTGGTGGTCATCGGCGATGATGACTTCATTGCCGATTGCCAGGCCCGGAGACCCTATTCGGCGGTCTCCCGGCGGCAGCGGGTTTGACAGGATCTGCGCTGCGGTTTCCGTCAGGCCCATGGTTTCGATAATGGGAAGTCCGAATTTGGTCTCAAACGCTTCGTGAACGTCGGGTGACAGAGGCGCCGATGCTGAGCGCCCGAACCGCAGGCCCGGAATGTCGGCCGGATTGGAGGTCGCTTTTTCAACGTCATGGAGGAGGTATGAAATCTGGGTGGGCACCACCGAAAACCAGGTGCAGGCATGGTCGCGCACGGTGGACCAGAACGAGGAAACTGAAAACTTCGGCGGTACCACCACGGCGCCGCCGGACACCAGTGGTCCCATGATGGTCACGCACAGACCGTTGATGTGATATAGCGGCAGCACGCACAGGGCGCGGTCCGATGGTGTCAGCTCATGTGCCAGAACAGCGTTCAAGCCCCCCGCCAGCACACTCGACTGCCGCAGCACGACGCCCTTTGGCCGGCCCGTGGTGCCGGAAGTGTACATCAGCAGGCCATCATCATCGTGTGCCAGCGGGGCCAGGTCCGCCGCATCGTCGCACATCGTGAAAAATTCCTTGTCAACGAGAACGGTCTGCGGCGGGTCGTCTCTGGACTCCAGCGCTTTTGCAATCAGGTCCCGGGTTTGCTGCTGGGCCAGGACCAGCCGTGCGGATGAATGGGACAGCACGTAGGAAATCGTGTCATTGCCGGCCACCAGATTGATGGCAGTGGCCAGGTAGCTGCCGTACATGATGCCCAGAATCGAAACCGCCGATGCCGGACTGTTGGTCAACGCATAAGCAACCGGCTCGCCTGGTTTGACCCCATGCAGGGCTATCCGGGCGGAGACCGCGCGACACTGATCTCGCAGTTCGCGGTAACTGGTTGTGGCGCCGGTTGCCGGATCGATGAGAAACGGGGCATCCGGTGCCGTGTTGGCCCGCAGGTCGATCAGCCTGCGCACCGAAATGCCGCTCATCTGCGCGGCATCTACTGGGGCCGGATGGTTCATTCGCCGGCCTGCTGCCAGTAATCTGAAAATATGTCTTTAACCGCCGGCTCGTTGGCCGCGATGGTGCGGATCACCTTGGTGGTGTTCATGAAGTGACGATAGTTGAGGTTGTCGTCTATGGAATTGCCGCCCCAGCTGCCGCACCCCATGGACAATGAAAACGGCATGCCGTTGTCGAACGATCCTCCGGTGGCGAAGCAATGCGCCTGGTTGACGATGACCCGGCAAGTCGGCATCTCCAGGCCCATGCCGACAGCTCTTTTGTCGTCGGACGTGTGTAAACCGATGGAATGACCAGCACCCTGATGCGCCAGGATTTTCGCGCTGAGCTGTTTTGCAGCTTCGAAATCACCCGCGCGATAGACCGACAGCACCAGGGACAGTTTTTCCCCCGATTCGGGGTGATCAGGGCCGATGCCATCTGCCGGCACCATCAGGAAACGGGCGCTGGCAGCGTCTGCGACTTCGATGTCGGCGACGTCAATAACACGGTCAATGTCATGGGCAATCATGTGCCGGTTCAGTTTGCCGCCCTGAAACAGCGCTGACTTGAGTTTGTCGGCGGTTCCACCGTGCAGCATGCGGCCACCGGCAGCTTCAAGTTCGGCTATGAAGGCATCATAGATGGCGTCAACCACCACCAGCACGTTTTCCGATGAACAAGATGTGGCATTGTCGAAAGTTTTCGATGCGGCAATCTTGCGCGCAGCCTCGGCCAGGTCCGCGGTTTCATCGACGATCACCGTGACATTGCCGGCACCAACCCCGATGGCAGGTGTTCCGGAAGAATAGGCACGGCGCACATTGTCCTGGCTGCCGGTGACAACCAGCAGGTCGGTGGTTTCCATCAGGCGCTGGGTTTTCACCTTGGAAGACGGTGCAGGCACCATCTGCACCAGGTCATGATGAAGGCCGATCTTGTCGAATTCGGCATGAATGTAACCGAGCAGCTTTTCGCAAACTTCGACACCTTTTGGTGACGGTGAAAGGATAATGGCATTGCCGCATTTCAGGGCGTTGATGACATTGTTGACCGGTGTCGCCACCGGGTTGGTCGATGGAACGACGGCACCGATCACCCCGATGGGCCGCGCTATCTCGGTAATGCCGCGCGCCGGATCATCGGACAGGATGCCTTGTGTCCTGGCATGCTTGATATCGCGCAGCAGTCCAAGCGTCTTGCGGTGGTTCTTGGTAATCTTGTCGGCTACATTGCCCAGGCCGGTGGTTGCAACCGCCATGGCGGCCAGTTCGGCATTGCGGTCCGGCTGCATCAGCGCCCATGCAGCCGCCAGTGCCGCAGTGTCATAGCGGGCCTGGTCGGCGCCCGCTTCATATTTGACCTGCGCGGCGCGGGCTCGGTCAACGATCGCATCGATGATGGCTTCTTCATCTGTCGGTGGTGTTGAAAAGGCGGCCTGGCTTGACATGACTGCGCGGTCCTGGGTTCGAGTGGGTTGGTCCGGGTGTTCCTGAAGGCGGAGCGAAACAGGCCCCGCCTTCACTAGATCAGGATGATTTTTGGTTGCAACAACCAAAAATCATGAACCTGATCGTTTCCAATTTCCTAGAGCAACTTTATGGGTTCAATTGAACCCATGTCGCTCTAGATCGTGATTGTCATTGTGGACGTTACAGTCCCTTCAGCAGTTCCTTGAGAACCGCCTCGCGGTCTGCCCACATTTTCTGCACTTCCTCCCGGTTCATTATCTTCATCGGTGAGCCGCCGGCTTTCATGCGCTTGGCAACCCGCGCATGGGCAAACATCATCGGCACCTGCTTGGCCAGCTTGTCGATAACCTCTGGCGGCGTTCCCTTCGGCACCATGAGGCCGCGGAAGTTAACCGATGAATTGTCTACATCAAGGCCTGCTTCCTTGAGCGTCGGCACATCCTTGATGAAGTCGTTACGCTCCAGATCAGCAACCCCGAGTATCTTGACGTTACCGGCCTCGCGGGCGCGGAACGCATCGGACAGGTTGTTGATGCCGGCCAGTACTTCACCGCCGATCACCGCCTTCATGGCAGCAGCGCCGCCGCCCTTTGTCGGTACGTAGGCCAGCTTGCATTCACATGCCTTTTCGATCTGCAGCGCTGCAATATGATGGCCGACAAACAGGCCCGCGCCGGAGGTCGTGGTCTTGCCCGGGTTGGCCTTGGCATACTCGATCAGGTCCTGCATGGAATTGAACTTGCTGTCCTTGCCGACAACGACCACAGCCGGGTCGGAACCCCAGTTTGCAATTGGCTCGAATGACTCAGCGGAATATTTTACACCGCCCTTGATCGACTGCGCGATGAAATGCGGGATGTTGTAGGCGGACATGGTGTACCCGTCCGCTGCGGCTTCGGTCGCAAACCAGTTCCAGCCCTTGCGGCCGCCGGCACCGGGCTTGTTCAGAATGTAGATCGGCTGGCCGAGAATGTCCTCATTACCGGCCACCATGGTCACGATGCGCGCCTGAAAATCGGTTGCACCGCCGGCGCCGTAGGACACGGCGACACCGATCGGGCGGTCCGGGTAATCCCCGGCAAATGACCCGGTTGCCGCAACCGCCAGGGTGGCGGCAGCCAGTGCTGCTGTTTTAAAAAGTCTCTTCATATTGTCTTCCTCCCAGAAGCTTTCTTGGTTGTTTCAATCACTATGGTTTTCATCCCTGTCAGAACAGGATTCCCCTTGGTGTGTGGACCTGCAGGACCACCGCGAAAAGGGTGTAGATGACAGCCATGAAAGCGGCTGTCACAAATACCCGCTTTATCCAGTCCTTGATGCTGGACCAGGAAGCGGGGTCGTAAAAACTGTAAATCGCGAAAAAGGCCAACGTGGACCCGAAATAGAACCCGAGATGTTTGGCGCCGAAAAACACATACAGCAGCATCACAGCCAGTCCCGGTGCCAGGTTCTTCAGTGTGTCGACAGTGATACCCCGTCCGACCTTCGACATGCCGGTTACCGCCCGGATCAGGTTCCAGATGGCCAGGATGATGAACACCACCGAGATAACCCGGGGAAACAGGAAGGCTTCTGCCGGTTGCTCGGTAAAGCTCAACCAGGTGACCACCGAGGCCAGTACGAAGATCGCAAACCCGGGAACAATGTGTTGCAGGCGATGCGAGGTCATTTCGTGTCCCCCACAACCGGTTCCGCAACGGGTGCCTTGTCGCCTGCCAGCATGTTGTTCCAGAACGAATAGGCAATCGAGGCGACAACCAGTGCAATCAGGATGATATTGAGCGTGCCGGTAAAGAAGTAGACCCAGGGACCGTCCTGGGCGGCCGCCAGCGTCATGCCCTGGGTAAAGTTGTCCCCGGCAATCGGACCCAGGATAAGGCCAAGCACCAGCGGGGCTGCGGAGAAACCGAATTTTTCCAGGATGAACATGCCGACCCCAAGGGCCAGCATGATGTGCACATCGCCAACCGACTGGCCCACCGAGTAGGATCCGAACACTGCCGGCACCAGCACCCCGGCTGCCATGATGGGCGCGGGGGCCCGGGCGATCTTGGCCGCCCAACCGGCAATCATGATGCCGAAGATCACCATCAGAACCTGGCCGACCAGCATCGAGTTGATGAAGGTCCACACCACTTCAGGATGGTTGTCGAAAATATCCGAACCGGGAAAGATTTCCTTGATCAGCAGACCGCCGAGCAGCACTGCCGCTGTCGGGCTGCCGGGGATCGACAATGTCAGCAGCGGCACCAGTGACGGACCCACCATGGCATTGTTGGCGGATTCCGCAGCCACCAGACCCTCGGGATGGCCAGTGCCGAATTTCTCCCGCTGCGGCGACATCTTGCGGGACTGGTCATAGGCAACCAGCCCGGCAATCTGGCCGCCGACACCGGGAATCAGCCCGATGATCGAGCCGACCACAGTACCGATGGACAGCGCGCGAACATATCTGGTGAGCTCGCGCATCGATGCGGCCAGTTTCTGCCGGGGGACTTCAAGCGCTTCAACAAGCGCGTCGACACGTCCCTTGGCCATCATGTCAAGCACTTGAGGAATGGCGAACAGGCCGATGAGCGCCGGGATGATACCGATGCCGCCGCCCAGCGCATCGGCGAAGATAAACCGTTCGGTACCCTGGATTTCGTCATAGCCGATGGTCGACAGCCACAGGCCGATACAGCCTGACAACAGGCCTTTGACGAATGATTTGGAGTCCAGCGAGCCGATCACCGTCACGCCCAGGATGGCAATCCAGAACACGTGCGGCGTCTGGATTTTCAGCACCCATTGCGCCAGCACAGGCGTCAGGAAGATCAGCAGCAGGATACCGATGACCCCGCCAACACCGGACGACAGGAACGACAGATGCAATGCCCGGGCGCCTTCGCCGCGCTTGGCCATTTCATTGCCGTCAAGTGCCGTTGCGATGTTGGCGGGAGCCCCCGGTATTTTCAGCAGGATGGCGCTGACCGCGCCGCCTGCGACGGTGGATGTGTAGGCAGCGCCCAGCAGAACCAGTCCATGGGTTGCCGACATGTGGAAGGTGAACGGGATCAGCAGCGCCACCGCCATCGTGGGCGACAGCCCGGGCGTCGCACCCAGGATCAGGCCGCCAATTGTGCCGCCCAGCAGCAACATGAATGCCCACGGTTCAAACACGCCGCCAAAATAATTCAGGAACTCCATCGGTCCTGTTTCTTCCCTGCTGTTCCGGTCTTGAAAACCAGTTGCCGGCTGCATCCGGCTTATCGCTTTCCTAAAACGCTAGCGGATGAAAACAAAAATGCAAACGTTTTCATTTTGTGATAAAAACCATCTCATGAGGTACTCGAAATCCAGGAAAGGCGCCCCGGGTATCGTCGAGGTCGCGGCCCGCGCCGGGGTTTCGATCGCCACCGTATCGCGCACCTTCAGCCAGCCTGACATGGTGCGTGCGCCGACGCGGGTACGCATTGAACGGGCTGCTGATGAGCTGGGTTACATTCGCAATCGGGCAGCCGGCGCCTTGCACAACCGGTTCTCCGGCACGCTCGGCCTGGTGGTGCCGACCATCGACAACGCAATTTTTGCCGAACTGATCGAGGCATTTTCGTCCCGCCTGCGTGATTTTGACCGGACCATGCTGATTGCAGCGCATGGCTATGACCTTGATCTGGAAGTGGCCATCGTGCGCTCACTGCTGGAACGGCGCATAGACGGCATTGCGCTGGTTGGATTTGACCATGCCCCGGTTTCAATGAACATGCTGCAGCAGCGTGATGTGCCGGTCATATCGGTATGGAATTTTCGGGAGGTCAGCAATATTCCCTGCGTCGGGGCAGACAATGTGGCCGCAGCCCGAACGGTGGTCCGTCATGTGCTTGATCTCGGACATCGCGATATGGCCCTGCTGTTTCCCGATGTCGCATCCAATGACCGCGCGCGCGACAGAATGAACGGTGTCCTGGAAGAACTGCACCAGGAAGGAATAAAAGTCCCGCCGGACCGATTGATCTCGTGCCCGTATGATATCGGAGAAGCGAAACGGCTGGTGCGTGATCTGGTGTCCGGTTCCGGGCGGCCTACAGCTATTGTGTGCGGCAACGACATCATCGCCCATGGCGCGGTTTATGCCTGTTATGCGGAAGGGGTGCGCATACCCGACGACATCTCGATTGTCGGTATCGGTGATTTTCGCGGCTCCGCCCACCTGGAACCGGGCCTGACCACAATCCGGATGCCGGCCCGCAGGATTGGCAATATCGCAGCCAGCACCCTGGTCGAGATGAGCGACACCGGCATGCCGCCGGATCCGTTCAACCGGAAGGTCGAAATCGAACTCAAGGACCGCGGGTCAACCATCGCGGTAAAGGTATGAAAACCTCCGGCAGCCCTGCAGTTCAAGAAGCCGGACCGTTTGGTCCCAGGCGTACACCCTTGCGCAGTCGTGTGAACGGGATCCGGTCAAGCTGGCATGGATTGGCGCCCGGGCTTTCTGCGAAGATCACGGTTTCGGCAATCGGTTCATAGTCAGCCAGGAAATGCACGGCACTTTTTACAACGACGATGGACTTTGTGGTCGGGTCTATACCCATATGGGTGAATATGGCCTGATCTGCGTTCTGGGTTCGGTTTGATCCGACCAGCACCGTCAC